>NZ_JBFAHZ010000008.1:0-170778 GCF_040654415.1 Micromonospora sp. NPDC050695 | reverse complement strand
ACATCGTGTGGTGTTTTCTTTTCGGGCGGGCGCCCCCCCGCGCTGTCAAAAAAAAACACCCCCCCCCCCCCCCCCCGGGGGGGGGGGGGGCGGCCCCCCCCCCCCCCCCCCCACGACGGCGTTCGCCCTCCCACTCGACCTCGGCGGACGAGTGGGCTGCGGCCTGCGCTACTCTTGAACGTCACCGCTGTCGCACCGCGCTGACCGTGCGCGCCCGACAGGGCGGTGTTCAGCCGCATTTTCCCAGCTCCAAGCCCCAGGAAGTGACATGCCTCCGAAGAAGAAGCTCGTCAAGACGTTCACGCTTCAGCTGCCGGCGGGCCAGGCCACGCCGGCGCCGCCGGTCGGCCCCGCGCTCGGCCAGCACGGCGTGAACATCATGGAGTTCTGCAAGTCCTACAACGCGCAGACCGAGTCCCAGCGGGGCGACATCGTCCCCGCCGAGATCAGCGTGTACGAGGACCGCACCTTCACCTTCGTGCTGAAGACCCCGCCCGCCGCCCGGCTGCTGATCAAGGCCGCCGGTGTGCAGAAGGGCTCGGGCGTCCCGCAGGCCGAGAAGGTGGGTTCGGTCAGCCGCGCCCAGCTGCGTGAGATCGCCGAGAAGAAGATGGCCGACCTCAACGCCAACGACCTGGACCAGGCCGAGAAGATCATCGCCGGCACCGCCCGGTCGATGGGCATCACCGTCAACGACTGACGTCGGCCCCGCCGACGACCCGATCGTGGGAGGGCTCGCGCCGAGCGGCCCGCCAGAGACCACAGGAGTAATCAGCAATGCAGCGCAGCAAGAGCTACCGCAAGGCCGCCGACGTCATCGACCGGTCCAAGCTCTACACCCCCGCCGAGGCCGTGAAGCTGGCCAAGGAGACCACCAACGTCAAGTTCGACGCCACGGTCGAGGTCGCCATGCGCCTCGGCGTCGACCCCCGCAAGGCGGACCAGATGGTCCGCGGCACGGTCAACCTGCCGCACGGCACCGGTAAGACCGCCCGCGTGATCGTCTTCGCCGGCGGCGCGAAGGCCGAGGAGGCTGCCGCGGCGGGTGCCGACGAGGTGGGCACCGACGAGCTGGTCGCCCGGATCCAGGGTGGTTGGCTCGACTTCGACGCGGCGATCGCCACGCCGGACCAGATGGCCAAGATCGGCCGGATCGCGCGGATCCTGGGCCCGCGCGGTCTCATGCCGAACCCGAAGACCGGCACGGTGACCATGGACGTCACCAAGGCGGTGCAGGACATCAAGGGCGGCAAGATCACCTTCCGGGTGGACAAGCACTCCAACCTGCACCTGATCATCGGCAAGGCCTCCTTCACGGAGAGCCAGCTGGTGGACAACTACGCGGCGGTGCTCGACGAGGTGCTGCGGGCCAAGCCGTCCGCGGCGAAGGGCAAGTACCTCCGCAAGGTCATCCTCACCACCACGATGGGCCCGGGTGTCCCGGTCGACCCGAACCTGGTGAAGAACCTCACCGAGGAGCCGGCCGAGGCCTGAGCCCGACCAGTTCGCTCCGCCGGGGCGCCGCCACACCTGTGGCGGCGCCCCGGCGCGTTCAAGGTGTGGCAGGCTCGTCCGCATGCGGCTGGAGAACGTCTGGTTGCGGTACCACCGGCGAGGGCCGTGGGTGCTGCGCGGGGTCGACGTACGGATCGGTCCGGGTGAGGTGGCGGTCGTGCTGGGCCGCAACGGCGTCGGCAAGTCGACGCTGCTCCAGGTGGCGGCCGGGGTGCTCCGACCGGGCCGGGGGCGGGTCACCGACCGGCCGGTGCGGGTCGGCTGGGTGCCGGAGCGTTTCCCGTCCGACCAGCCGTTCACCGTGGCCCGCTACCTGACCGGGATGGCGCGGGTCGCCGGGTTGGGTCGCGCCGCCGCCGATGACGCCGTGGCCACCTGGACGGACCGGCTCGGGCTGGCCCGGTTCCGCGCGGTCCGGCTGCCGGAGCTGTCCAAGGGCACCGCGCAGAAGGTGGGCCTCGCCCAGGCGATGCTGCGTCCGCCGGGCCTGCTGGTGCTCGACGAGCCGTGGGAGGGGCTGGACGCCGCCACCCGTGACCTGGTCCCCGAGTTGATCGACGAGGTGCTCGCCGGCGACGGCGCGGTCCTGGTCAGTGACCATCGGGGGGAGACGGTCCGGCTGCCGGGCGCGCGCCGCTGGACGGTGGCCGACGGCTCGCTGACCGAGGAGACGCCGTCGGCGGACGAGGCCGTCGCCGTGGTCGAGGTCGCGGTGCCGGCCGCGCGGGTCGCCAGCACCGTCGCCCGCCTGCGGGCCGACGGCCACCAGATCCTTCGGGTACGCCCCGACCCCTCCACCGCCACACCGGAGGTCGGCTCCGCGGCACCGCCGGTGCGGCCGGCCGCCGAGCGGGCGACCGAGCAGCCCGGCGGCACCGACGCGGCGGGCGAGCCGGCGACGGTCGAGCCGGCGGCGGGGGAGGCCCGGTGACCGCCCTGGTCCGGCTGCGGCTGGCCGGCTTCCTGCGTACCGGGAGGGCGCTGGCGCCGCTGCTCGCGGGTCTCGTCGCGCTCGGCACGCTGTACGGCGGCGGCCGGGCCCAGCCCGCGGAGGCGTACGGCGTCTCCGCCGTGGTGCTCTTCCCGGTGCTCGCCTGGCAGACCAAGATCCTGTTGGACGTCGAGCCGGACGTGCAGCGCCGGCTCGCCCAGGTGTCCGTCGGGGTGGCCGGGGAGAGGGTCGCGGGTCTGCTCGCCGCCGGCCTGGCGGCGCTGGCGACGGTGGCCGTCGCGCTGGTCTTCCCGTGGCTGGTGGGCGGGGTCACCGGTCCGGTGGACCCGGGGGACCGGTCGGTGCCGGTCGGTCTCGCGCTGGGGCTGTTTGCGCATCTGCTGGTCGTACCCGCGGCGGTTGCTCTTGGCGCGTTGGCCAGCCGGGCGTCGGTGGGCGGCGCCGGGTACGGCGTCGCGGTGCTGGCCCTCGGCGGCGTCGGCGCGGTGGTGCTCGGTCTGAGCGGGTCGGTGGCCCCCTGGCTGGCTCCGCCGATCATGGCGACCGCCCGGACGGTGGCGGGCGACGCCGCCGCGCTCACCCTGCTGGGGCTGAGCGTGTGGGCGCTGGCCTGGAGCGCCGCGGTCGTCGGCGGCTACCTGTGGCGGCGGCGCGCCCAGGGTTGAGCAGCGCCGGCGTCGGTGGTCCGGCTCACAGATGGCGATTTGGCGCTGGTGGCGCGGGCGCGTACTCTTCAACAGTCATCCGTGTTCTCATGGATGAGGAACCACCCAGAGACCGCTGGTCACCGTGTTTCGGCACGGTCGAAGGTCCCGCGACAGACGGGCGACCCGCGTAGGGCGGCAAGCGTAACTCGGCAGTGAGCATGGTCCGCCGACCGTGACGATCCGCCGGCCCTCGCCCCGTGCGCCCTGCGCCGGGGCTTTCTCGTTGTCGCTGCCTCCGCCCCCGTTCCAGGCTTCGGCCGTGACGGGGACCAGCCTCGAGTAACGAGAGAGGAGGGACATGGCGGACAAGCCGATCCGAGCCGACAAGGCCACGGCCGTCTCTGAGCTGACCGAGAGCTTCCGCAGCGCGGGCGCCACCGTGCTGACCGAGTACCGCGGTCTGACGGTTTCCCAGCTCACCCAGCTGCGGCGCTCGCTCGGTGCCGAGACCAGCTACACGGTCGCGAAGAACACGCTGGCGAAGCGTGCTGCGACGGACGCGGGCATCACCGGCCTCGACGAGCTGTTCACCGGTCCTACCGCGCTGACTTTCGTTTCGGGCGACGTCGTCGAGGCGGCGAAGGGGCTTCGCGACTTCGCGAAGGCCAACCCGAAGCTCGTCATCAAGGGCGGTGTCTTCGAGGGCAAGGCCATTTCCGCGGCCGAGGTCACGAAGCTCGCCGACCTGGAGTCCCGCGAGGTGCTGCTGGCCAAGCTGGCCGGCGCGATGAAGGGCAACCTGAGCAAGGCCGCGGCCCTGTTCCAGGCACCGCTCTCCAAGGCCGCCCGCGCGGCGGCCGCCCTTGCGGACAAGAAGCGCGAGCAGGAGGGCGCCGAGGCGGCCTGAGGCCGCGCGGCGCACCCACGTTCTTAACAACCTTTAGAAAGGACGCCAGACATGGCGAAGCTCAGCACCGACGAGCTGCTTGACGCGTTCAAGGAGATGACGCTGATCGAGCTCTCCGAGTTCGTGAAGCAGTTCGAGGACACCTTCGAGGTCACCGCCGCGGCTCCGGTCGCGGTTGCCGCCGCTGGTGGCGCCCCGGCCGCCGCCGAGGCCGAGCCGGAGAAGGACGAGTTCGACGTCATCCTCGAGGCTGACGGCGGCAAGAAGATCCAGGTCATCAAGGTCGTGCGTGAGCTGACCGGCCTGGGCCTCAAGGAGGCCAAGGACGCGGTCGAGTCCGCGCCGAAGGCCATCCTGGAGAAGGTCAACAAGGAGACCGCCGACAAGGCGAAGGCCAAGCTCGAGGGCGAGGGCGCCAAGGTCACCCTCAAGTGACCTGACGTTCCACCTGCGCGTGCCTCGGCTCGGTGAGCCGCGACACGATCGCGTCGCGGCGGGCGGTGATCCGACACGGATCACCGCCCGCCGTGTTGGTGGATCCGGCGGCACCGGCCCTGAGCTGGGCGTCGACGATCGGTGTGGGGCCCCGGACGAGCGCGACGGGTCCACCTCCGGTGGGAAAGAACAGACGACCCGGATACCGGGCCTTGACGCGGCCCCGGGCTGCCAGGCACGCTGACACCAGCAAGACACCGCGCTTGCGACGGCCACAACGTGGGTAATGACAGCGGCGGCACCAACGGCTGCGGCAACCCGCGCGGCCCAGTGGGGACGTTGCGTTCTGAGCGGCCCGGCAGACCCCGGTTGACGGGGGCCGAGGCGCGTTCCGCGAACGACCTGCGGGGTGGGCTGGACAGCGGTTAGCCTCTCGGCTACACTGCTAGTTTGCGCTGCCTTCCGACTTGACCCCTGCTCGGAAATGTCCGTTTACGGATATTTCTGGTGGGGTCATTGGAGTGCACGCGTACCAGCCGTTCTGCAGCACCGGTCCTCGGAAGGACGCATCTTGGCAGCTTCCCGCCCTGCGAAGACCAGTCGTACGTCGAGCGCATTCGCTCCCCGCCGAGTTTCATTCGGCAGGATCACCGAACACCTCGAGGTCCCCAACCTCCTTGCCATCCAGAACGAGTCCTTCGACTGGCTCGTCGGCAACGAGGCTTGGCAGGGCCGGTCGGCGGACGACCCGCACGCACGCTCGGGTCTCGCGGAGATCCTTGAAGAGATCAGTCCCATTGAGGACTTCTCCGGCACCATGTCGCTTTCCTTCTCGGCGCCGCGCTTCGACGAGGTCAAGGCCTCGATCGAGGAGTGCAAGGAGAAGGACCTGACCTACTGCGCTCCGCTCTTCGTGACCGCGGAGTTCACCAACAACACCACTGGCGAGATCAAGAGTCAGACGGTGTTCATGGGTGACTTCCCGATGATGACGCCCAAGGGCACCTTCGTCATCAACGGCACCGAGCGCGTCGTGGTCAGCCAGCTCGTCCGGTCCCCGGGCGTGTACTTCGACAAGCAGCCGGACAAGACCTCCGACCGCGACCTCTCCAGCGTCAAGGTCATCCCGAGTCGGGGTGCCTGGCTGGAGTTCGACATCGACAAGCGCGACACGGTCGGCGTACGTATCGACCGCAAGCGTCGGCAGGCCGTCACGGTCCTGCTCAAGGCCATCGGATGGTCGGCCGAGCGGATCCGTGAGAAGTTCGGCTGGTCCGAGCTGATGATGACGACGCTCGAGAAGGACCACATCGCCGGCCAGGATGAGGCCCTGCTAGACATCTACCGCAAGCTGCGCCCTGGCGAGCCGCCGACGCGCGAGAACGCCCAGACCCTGCTCGACAACCTCTTCTTCAACCCGAAGAGGTACGACGTCGCCAAGGTCGGGCGCTACAAGTTCAACAAGAAGCTCGAAGTGGACGTGCCGATCACCACCGGCACGCTCACCGAGGACGACATCGTCGCCACCGTGGAGTACCTGTGCCGGCTGCACGCCGGTGAGGACGGCTACGAGGCCGACGACATCGACCACTTCGGCAACCGGCGCCTGCGCACCGTGGGTGAGCTGATCCAGAACCAGGTTCGGGTCGGCCTGTCCCGCATGGAGCGGGTCGTCCGTGAGCGGATGACCACGCAGGACGTCGAGGCGATCACCCCGCAGACCCTGATCAACATCCGCCCGGTGGTGGCGGCGATCAAGGAGTTCTTCGGGACGTCGCAGCTGTCCCAGTTCATGGACCAGACCAACCCGCTGGCGGGCCTGACCCACCGGCGCCGGCTGAGCGCGCTCGGCCCGGGTGGTCTGTCCCGGGAGCGGGCCGGCTTCGAGGTCCGTGACGTGCACCCGTCCCACTACGGCCGGATGTGCCCGATCGAGACGCCGGAAGGCCCGAACATCGGCCTGATCGGCGCGCTGTCCACCTTCGCCCGGGTCAACCCGTTCGGCTTCATCGAGACGCCGTACCGGAAGGTCGTCGAGGGTCGGGTCACCGACCAGATCGACTACCTGACCGCGGACGAGGAGGACCGGTTCGTCAAGGCCCAGGCCAACGCGCGGTTGAAGGCTGACGGCACGTTCGCCGAGGACCGGGTCCTGTGTCGTCGTAAGGGCGGTGAGACCGAGGACGTCGTCCCCGGTGCCGTCGACTACATGGACGTCTCGCCCCGGCAGATGACCTCGGTCGCGACCGCCATGATCCCGTTCCTCGAGCACGACGACGCCAACCGGGCACTGATGGGCGCGAACATGCAGCGCCAGGCGGTGCCGCTGGTCAAGGCCGAGGCGCCGCTGGTGGGTACGGGCATGGAGTACCGGGCCGCGGTCGACGCCGGCGACGTGGTTGTCGCCGAGGTCGGCGGTGTGATCGAGGACCTCTGCGCCGACTACGTCACGATCCACCAGGACGACGGCCACCGCCGGACGTACCTGCTGCACAAGTTCCGCCGCTCCAACGCCGGCTCCTGCGTCAACCAGAAGCCGGTCGTCTTCGAGGGCGACCGCGTCGAGGCCGGTCAGGTCATCGCCGACGGTCCGTGCACCGACGAGGGCGAGATGGCACTCGGACGCAACCTGCTGGTGGCGTTCATGTGCTGGGAGGGTCACAACTACGAGGACGCGATCATCCTGTCGCAGCGCCTCGTGCAGCAGGACGTGCTCACCTCGATCCACATCGAGGAGCACGAGGTCGACGCCCGGGACACCAAGCTCGGCCCGGAGGAGATCACCCGCGACATCCCGAACGTCAGCGAGGAAATGCTCGCCGACCTCGACGAGCGCGGCATCATCCGGATCGGTGCCGAGGTCGTCCCCGGCGACATCCTGGTCGGCAAGGTCACGCCCAAGGGCGAGACCGAGCTGACCCCGGAGGAGCGGCTGCTCCGCGCGATCTTCGGTGAGAAGGCGCGTGAGGTTCGGGACACCTCGCTGAAGGTGCCGCACGGCGAGACCGGCACGGTCATCGGTGTGCGGACCTTCTCCCGCGAGGACGGCGACGAGCTGCCGCCGGGCGTCAACGAGCTGGTCCGGGTCTACGTCGCCCAGAAGCGCAAGATCCAGGACGGCGACAAGCTCGCCGGCCGGCACGGCAACAAGGGCGTCATCTCCAAGATCCTTCCGGTCGAGGACATGCCGTTCCTCGAGGACGGCACCCCGGTCGACATCGTGCTCAACCCGCTCGGCGTGCCGAGCCGGATGAACATCGGCCAGGTTCTGGAGACCCACCTCGGTTGGGTCGCCAAGACCGGCTGGAAGGTCGAGGGTGACGACGCCGACTGGAAGCGGCAGCTGCGCTCGATCGACGCGCACGAGTCCGAGGGGGACACGAACGTGGCCACCCCGGTCTTCGACGGTGCCCGCGAGGAGGAGATCTCCGGTCTGCTCGAGTCGACCCTGCCCAACCGGGACGGCAAGCAGCTGATCGGGCGCACCGGCAAGGCGCAGCTGTTCGACGGTCGTTCCGGCGAGCCGCTGCCCGACCCGATCGCGGTCGGCTACGTCTACATCCTGAAGCTCAACCACCTGGTCGACGACAAGATCCACGCTCGGTCGACCGGCCCGTACTCGATGATCACGCAGCAGCCGCTGGGTGGTAAGGCGCAGTTCGGTGGTCAGCGTTTCGGTGAGATGGAGTGCTGGGCGATGCAGGCGTACGGCGCTGCCTACGCCCTGCAGGAGCTGCTCACGATCAAGTCCGACGACGTTCTCGGCCGGGTGAAGGTCTACGAGGCCATCGTCAAGGGCGAGAACATCCCGGAGCCGGGCATCCCGGAGTCGTTCAAGGTGCTGCTCAAGGAGCTGCAGTCGCTGTGCCTCAACGTTGAGGTGCTCTCCAGCGACGGTGTGGCCCTGGAAATGCGCGAGACCGACGACGAGGTGTTCCGGGCCGCCGAGGAGCTGGGCATCGACCTGTCCCGGCGCGAGCCGAGCTCGGTCGAAGAGGTCTGAGGTGAGCGGTCGGGGGCCGGCTCGCCGGCCCCCGACCCCACCCGAGAATTAGCAGTACAGACGACGACATAGGGGACAGAGTGCTCGACGTCAACTTCTTCGACGAGCTGCGCATTGGTCTCGCCACCGCCGACGACATCCGTCAGTGGTCGCACGGCGAGGTCAAGAAGCCTGAGACGATCAACTACCGCACCCTGAAGCCGGAAAAGGACGGACTCTTCTGCGAGAAGATCTTCGGTCCGCAGCGGGACTGGGAGTGCTACTGCGGTAAGTACAAGCGCGTCCGGTTCAAGGGCATCATCTGTGAGCGCTGTGGCGTCGAGGTGACCCGCTCCAAGGTCCGTCGTGAGCGGATGGGGCACATCGAGCTCGCTGCTCCGGTGACCCACATCTGGTACTTCAAGGGCGTGCCGAGCCGGCTGGGCTACCTGCTGGACCTCGCCCCCAAGGACCTCGAGAAGATCATCTACTTCGCCTCGTACGTCGTGACGAGCGTGGACGCGGAGTCGCGTCACCGTGACCTCTCGACGATCGAGAACGAGATCCTGGCCGAGAAGCGGCAGTCCGAGAACAGCCGCGACTCGGAGATCGAGAAGCGGGCCGCCAAGCTCGAGGCCGACCTGGCCGAGCTGGAGGCCGAGGGTGCCAAGGCGGACGTCCGGCGCAAGGTCAAGGAGGGCGGAGAGCGCGAGATGCGCCAGATCCGCGACCGGGCCCAGCGCGAGATCGACCGCCTGGACGAGGTGCTGGACACCTTCCGCAAGCTGGAGCCGAAGCAGCTGGTCACCGACGAGCTGCTCTACCGCGAGCTGCGCGACCGGTTCGGTGAGTACTTCACCGGCTCGATGGGCGCCGAGGCCATCAAGGCGCTGGTCCAGAACATGGACCTCGACGCCGAGGCCGAGAGCCTGCGGGAGACCATCCGGTCCGGCAAGGGCCAGCGGAAGATCCGGGCGCTCAAGCGGCTCAAGGTCGTGGCGGCGTTCCTGAACACCCGCAACTCGCCGCTCGGCATGGTGCTGGACTGCGTCCCGGTCATCCCGCCGGACCTGCGCCCGATGGTGCAGCTCGACGGTGGCCGGTTCGCGACCTCGGACCTGAACGACCTGTACCGCCGCGTGATCAACCGGAACAACCGCCTCAAGCGACTGATCGACCTCGGCGCGCCCGAGATCATCGTCAACAACGAGAAGCGGATGCTCCAGGAGGCCGTCGACGCGCTGTTCGACAACGGCCGCCGCGGCCGGCCGGTCACCGGTCCGGGTAACCGCCCGCTCAAGTCGCTCTCCGACATGCTCAAGGGCAAGCAGGGCCGCTTCCGGCAGAACCTGCTGGGCAAGCGCGTCGACTACTCCGGCCGTTCGGTCATCGTGGTCGGCCCGAAGCTCAAGCTGCACCAGTGTGGTCTGCCCAAGCAGATGGCGCTGGAGCTGTTCAAGCCGTTCGTGATGAAGCGGCTGGTCGACCTCAACCACGCACAGAACATCAAGTCCGCCAAGCGGATGGTCGAGCGTCAGCGCCCGGTCGTGTGGGACGTGCTGGAAGAGGTCATCGGCGAGCACCCGGTGCTGCTCAACCGGGCGCCGACCCTGCACCGCCTGGGCATCCAGGCCTTCGAGCCGCAGCTGGTCGAGGGCAAGGCGATCCAGATCCACCCGCTGGTCTGCACCGCGTTCAACGCCGACTTCGACGGTGACCAGATGGCGGTGCACGTGCCGCTGTCCGCCGAGGCCCAGGCCGAGGCTCGGATCCTGATGCTGTCGTCGAACAACATCCTCAAGCCGGCCGACGGCAAGCCGGTCACCATGCCCACCCAGGACATGGTCATCGGCCTGTACCACCTCACCCACCTCACCGCCGGTGAGAAGGGCGAGGGCCGGGCGTTCAGCTCGGACGCCGAGGCGCGGATGGCGTTCGACAACGGCGAGCTACACCTGCAGGCTCCGGTGAAGATCCGCCTGCGTGACGTGATCGGTGTCGACAACGGCGCCGGCGCCGAGGCGTGGAGCGCCCCGGAGGGCTGGGTCGAGGGTGAGCCGCTGACCGTGGAGACCACCCTCGGTCGGGTGCTGTTCAACGAGACGCTGCCGCAGGGCTACCGCTTCGTGAACTACGAGATCCGCAAGGGTCAGCTCTCCGCGATCGTCAACGACCTCGCCGAGCGCTTCCCCAAGGTGGCGCTGGCCGCCACCCTGGACGGGCTCAAGGAGGCCGGTTTCCACTGGGCCACCTGGTCCGGCGTGACGATCGGCATGGAGGACGTCATCGCTCCGCCGCGCAAGGCGGAGATCCTGGCGAAGTACGAGAAGGAAGCCGACCGGATCGACAAGCAGTACCAGCGTGGTCTGATGACCGCCGAGGAGCGTCGCGGCGAACTCATCGAGATCTGGACCAAGGCGACCAACGAGGTCGCCAAGGAGATGGACACCGCGCTGCCGCAGGAGAACCCACTGTGGAAGATGATCAACTCGGGTGCCCGCGGTAACCTGCTCCAGCTCCGGCAGATCGCGGCGATCCGTGGTCTGGTGGCCAACCCGAAGGGCGAGATCATCCCGCGGCCGATCAAGGCCAGCTACCGGGAGGGTCTGTCCGTGCTGGAGTACTTCATCTCCACGCACGGTGCCCGTAAGGGTCTCGCCGACACCGCGCTGCGGACCGCCGACTCGGGTTACCTGACCCGTCGTCTGGTGGACGTCTCCCAGGACGTGATCATCCGCGAGGAGGACTGCGGCACCGACCGGGCGATCCCGATGCAGATCGGCGAGCGCCTGGAGGACGGCAGGCTGGTCGTGCACGAGCACGCCGAGACCAGCGTGCACGCCCGTACCCTGGCCGACGACATCAAGGGGCCGGACGGCACCGTCGTCGCCGAGCGGGGTCAGGACATCAACTCGATCGGGGTCGACAAGATCGTCGCCGCCGGCGTGGAGACGGTCCGGGTGCGCAGCGTGCTCACCTGCGAGTCGAAGCTGGGTGTCTGCGGTGCCTGCTACGGGCGTTCGCTGCCGACCGGCAAGACCGTGGACGTCGGCGAGGCGGTCGGCATCATCGCCGCCCAGTCGATCGGTGAGCCGGGTACGCAGCTGACGATGCGTACCTTCCACACCGGTGGTGTCGCGGGTGAGGACATCACCCAGGGTCTGCCGCGTGTCCAGGAAATCTTCGAGGCTCGGGTCCCGAAGGGTAAGGCGCCCATCGCCGACACCCCGGGTCGGATCCGGATCGAGGACGGCGAGCGCTCCCGGAAGATCATCGTGGTGCCGGACGACGGCAGCGACGAGATCGTCTACGACAAGATCTCCAAGCGGGTCCGGCTGCGGACCCACGACGGTGGTCACGTCGAGGTCGGCGAGAAGCTCACCGAGGGCACCATCGACCCGCACGAGCTGCTGCGCATCCTCGGTCCGCGCGCGGTCCAGGTCCACCTGACCCAGGAGGTCCAGGAGGTCTACCGCTCGCAGGGCGTGCTCATCCACGACAAGCACATCGAGATCATCATCCGCCAGATGCTCAAGCGGGTGACGGTCATCGACTCCGGCTCGACCGAGTTCCTGCCGGGTGTGCTGGTCGACCGGGCGCTGTTCGAGTCGGAGAACCGCCGACTCGTCTCGGAGGGCGGCGAGCCCGCCGCCGGTCGTCCGGTGCTGATGGGTATCACCAAGGCCTCGCTGGCCACCGACTCCTGGCTCTCGGCGGCCTCCTTCCAGGAGACCACCCGGGTGCTGACCGACGCTGCGATCAACTCGCGCAGCGACTCGCTGGTCGGCCTCAAGGAGAACGTGATCATCGGTAAGCTCATCCCGGCCGGTACCGGCATCAGCAAGTACCGCAACGTCCGGGTCGAGCCGACCGAGGAGGCCAAGGCCAAGGTCTACTCGATGACCGGTTACCCGGAGACCGACTACGGGTTCGGGCCGGCCAGCGGGCAGGCTGTGCCGCTGGACGACTTCGACTTCGGGTCGTACCGCTAAGCACCAACACCGACGAGGCCCCCGGCACCTGCCGGGGGCCTCGTCGTGTCCGGACCTGCCCACCCGCACATCGGGTTGGGCAGAATGGGGGCATGACCACCGCAGCCGGCCAGGTGTCCAGCGCGCAGGGCCCCCGCCATCCGCTGGATCCCGATCCGGCCCGGGCCACCAAGGCGCGGGCGGTGTTCGCGCTGGGGCTGCTCGGGATGCTGACCGGCCTGTTCATCGGTGGTGTGGTGCCGGCGACGGTGGCCCTCCAACTGTCCCGCCAGGCGCGCCGCGAGGCGTACGCCTCGGGGGGTTTCCTGACCGGCGGCGCCTGGCTGCGGCGCGGGGAGCGGATGGCCTGGGCCGGCCTGGTGCTGGTCGCGGTCAGCGTGGTGGTCGCAGTGGTGATCGGCGTGGTCCGGTTGGCGGGCGCGCCGTTCGGCCACGACTACCCGACGAACATGGACTGACCCGATCCGCGGTCGCGCCCGGCGTGGGCGGTGGAACCTCCGGCGGTAGCCTGGCCGTGTCCGCCGCACGGCGGTGGTGGCCTGTCGACAGGAGGACCTCGTGACGGAACCGGCGCGGCCCCCGGCGGACGAGCCGGCCGGGCATCCTGGCGCGCCGACCTCGCCGCCGGCCCCGACCCCGGCCCCGGCCCCGGCTCCGGTCGAGCCAAACGCCTGGGCGCGGCCCGATCCGGACCGGCAGCCGGACGCGCCGGCGGCCGTGTCGCCGGCGCCCGCGCCGCACCCTGACGTGCCGACCTGGGGCGCACCGCCGCCTTCCGCGACGCCGCCGGGCTGGGGTGCACCGCCTCCCTCGACCCCGCCCGGCTGGGGCGGGCCGCCGCCTTCCGCGACGCCGCCTGGCTGGGGTGCACCGGCACCCGGCTCCGGGTTGACGCTGCCCGGTGGGGGTGCGGTCGCCGCGTCCGGCTCCGGCCAGCCGTACGCGGTCTCCGGTGCGCCGGCCCCGCCGCCCGGTTGGGGGCAGCCGCCGTCCGGGTACGGGCCCCCGCCGGGGTGGGGGCAGCCGGCGCACGCCCCCGGTTATGGGCCCCCGGTGCCGCCACCGACCGACGACCGGCCCCGCCCGCCGAAGCGGGTGGAGTCGGTGCCCGGTACGCCGTACGGCGTGGTGTACCTGGACGTGGCCCCGGTCACCTCGGGCCTGGCCGTCGGGGCGTTGGTGGCCGGCATCGCGTCGATCCTGGTGTCGTTGCTGGTGATCTGCTTCGGCGTGGCCTTCGCGAACGAGGGTGGGGTCTGGGCGGCCGGCGCGTTCGCCGTGCTGGGCGCGCTGGCCGGGGTGGCCGCCGTCGTCGCCGGCCTGCTCGGCCAGCGGCAGATCCGCCGGCCCGCAGGTCCGTCCGCGGTCCGGTTCACCGGTCGAGGGCTGGCGGTGGCCGGTCTCAGCTGCGGTGCGGCGGGAGCGTTGCTCAGCCTGCTGGCCCTGGGCCTGTCCCTGGTGATCTCCCTGACGTGAGGCTGGTCACCGTCCGGATCGCCGTGCGGCCCGGTTGTCGCAGGTCCCGGGACGGGTCTGCGGTGCCGGCTGCGGGGGCGACGGGTGGTCCGGTGGGGAAGCCGGTACACTTGTATCCGTAGGTGCCCATCACGGGCGACGGGGCAGGGCATGATCCGGCTGGCGGGTGTGAGACGGCCGCCGGGCCAATCCGTTTTGACCTGGGCGGCTGTGGTAGGTACTCTTTCCCCTTGTGCCCGGGCATGCCCGGGCAACTCGTGCGTGCGCTGGTTCCGGTGATCCGGATGGCGAGCACGACAAGCCAAAGATCCGGCGCGGGGCGACCCGCGTGCCGGTGACAGAAAACCCCGGTAGGTCCGCGAAAGCGTCCGTACCGGGACCGTGAGCTGGGCGACACGCCCGACCGCGGGTGCCGGGACCTCCGCAAGGTGGCCCTGGTCGGAATGTAGGAGAGCCGGTCATCAGGCCGGCTAACGAGCAGACGGCGCGGCCGCGACAGCGGCCGAAGGGAGCGGAGAAACCCGGTGCCCACGATCCAGCAGCTGGTCCGAAAGGGCCGCCAGGCCAAGACGACCAAGACCAAGACCCCGGCGCTGAAGGGTTCCCCTCAGCGGCGCGGCGTGTGCACCCGCGTGTACACCACCACCCCGAAGAAGCCGAACTCGGCGCTGCGCAAGGTCGCTCGTGTGAAGCTCAGCAGCCAGATCGAGGTGACCGCCTACATCCCCGGTGTGGGTCACAACCTCCAGGAGCACTCGATCGTGCTCGTGCGCGGCGGCCGGGTGAAGGACCTCCCCGGCGTGCGTTACAAGATCGTCCGCGGTTCGCTGGACACCCAGGGTGTCCGTAACCGCAAGCAGGCGCGCAGCCGTTACGGCGCGAAGAAGGAGAAGAGCTGACATGCCGCGTAAGGGACCCGCTCCGCGGCGGCCGCTGGTCGCTGACCCGGTGTACAACTCGCCGCTGGTCACCCAGCTGGTGAACAAGATCCTGCTCCGCGGCAAGCGTCAGCTCGCCGAGTCCATCGTGTACGCGGCCCTCGAGGGCTGCCGCGAGAAGTCCGGCACCGACCCGGTCGTCACCCTCAAGCGGGCGATGGACAACGTCAAGCCGACCCTCGAGGTGCGCAGCCGTCGTGTCGGTGGCGCCACCTACCAGGTTCCCGTCGAGGTTCGCCCCGCCCGGGCGACCACGCTGGGCCTGCGGTGGCTGGTCACCTACTCCCGCGCACGCCGCGAGAAGACCATGGTCGAGCGGCTCATGAACGAGCTGCTGGACGCGAGCAACGGCCTCGGTGCCGCCGTCAAGCGGCGCGAGGACACGCACAAGATGGCCGAGTCCAACAAGGCCTTCGCGCACTACCGCTGGTAACACCCTGGTTCCGGCGCTCTCGGGCGCCGGAACCGCCACCAGTTGAGTCGAGACGACGATAAGTAGGGATTGAAGTGGCCGCCGCAGACGCGCTCGCCAACGTACGCAACATCGGCATCATGGCGCACATCGATGCCGGTAAGACCACGACCACCGAGCGGATCCTGTTCTACACCGGTATTACGTACAAGATCGGTGAGGTCCACGAGGGCGCTGCCGTCATGGACTGGATGGAGCAGGAGCAGGAGCGTGGTATCACCATCACCTCCGCTGCTACCAAGTGTGAGTGGAAGGGCCACACGATCCAGATCATCGACACGCCTGGCCACGTCGACTTCACGGTCGAGGTCGAGCGGTCGCTGCGGGTACTGGATGGTGCGGTCGCGGTCTACGACGGTGTCGCCGGCGTGGAGCCGCAGACCGAGAACGTCTGGCGGCAGGCCGACAAGTACAACGTCCCGCGGATGTGCTTCGTCAACAAGCTCGACCGGACCGGCGCCGACTTCTTCCGCTGCGTGCAGATGATGATCGACCGGCTGAACGCGACCCCGCTGGTGCTCCAGATCCCGATCGGGCTCGAGGGCGACCACATCGGCGTCGTGGACCTGGTCGGCATGCGCGCTCTCACCTGGCGCGGGGAGACCCAGAAGGGTGAGGACTACGCGATCGAGGAGATCCCGGCCGAGCTGGCCGACTCCGCGGCCGAGTGGCGCGAGAAGCTGATGGAGACCCTGGCCGACGTCGACGACTCGGTGATGGAGAAGTACCTGGAAGGCGAGGAGGTCTCCGTCGAGGAGATCAAGGCCGCCATCCGGCGTGCCACCATCGCCGGCAAGGCCAACCCGGTGCTGTGCGGCTCGGCGTTCAAGAACAAGGGCGTCCAGCCCATGCTCGACGCCGTGGTCGACTTCCTGCCGTCGCCGCTGGACGTTCCGGCGATCGAGGGTACGGCCCCCGACGGCGAGACCCCGCTGCTGCGTAAGCCGTCCAACTCGGAGCCCTTCTCCGGCCTGGCCTTCAAGATCCAGACGGACAAGCACCTGGGCAAGCTCACCTACGTGCGGGTCTACTCCGGCACGCTCGATTCCGGTTCCCAGGTGGTCAACTCCACCAAGGACCGCAAGGAGCGGATCGGCAAGATCTACCAGATGCACGCCAACAAGCGGGAAGAGCGTCCGTCGGCGCAGGCCGGTGACATCATCGCCGTGCAGGGTCTCAAGCAGACCACCACCGGTGACACGCTCTCCGACCCGGCGAACCCGGTCATCCTGGAGTCGATGACCTTCCCGGAGCCGGTCATCTCGGTGGCGATCGAGCCGAAGACCAAGTCCGACCAGGAGAAGCTGGGCACGGCCATCCAGCGCCTGGCCGAGGAGGACCCGACCTTCCGCGTCCAGCTGGACGAGGAGACCGGTCAGACGGTCATCTCCGGCATGGGTGAGCTGCACCTGGACATCCTGGTGGACCGGATGCGCCGCGAGTTCAACGTCGAGGCCAACGTCGGCAAGCCGCAGGTGGCGTACCGCGAGACGATCCGCCGCAAGGTGGACAAGATCGAGTACACCCACAAGAAGCAGACCGGTGGTTCGGGTCAGTACGCCCGCGTCATCGTGAGCGTCGAGCCGCTTCCGCTGGACAACGACTCGCCGACCTACGAGTTCGCCAACGCCGTCACCGGTGGCCGCATCCCGCGGGAGTTCATCCCGTCGGTCGACGCCGGTGCCCAGGACGCCCTGCAGTACGGCATCCTGGCGGGCTTCCCGCTCGTCGGTGTGAAGCTGACGCTGCTGGACGGCCAGTACCACGAGGTCGACTCCTCGGAAATGGCATTCAAGATCGCCGGCTCGATGGTGATGAAGGAGGCGGCCCGCAAGGCCGACCCCGCACTGCTCGAGCCGATGATGGCCGTTGAAGTCACCACTCCTGAGGAGAACATGGGTGACGTCATCGGCGACCTCAACTCCCGCCGCGGCATCATCCAGGCGATGGAGGAGCGCAGCGGCGCCCGCATCGTCCGGGCTCTGGTGCCGTTGTCGGAGATGTTCGGCTACGTCGGCGACCTGCGGTCGAAGACCCAGGGCCGGGCTAGCTACAGCATGCAGTTCGACTCCTACGCCGAGGTTCCGCAGAGCGTCGCGAAGGAGATCATCGCCAAGGCAACGGGCGAGTAACTGCCCCGAGCAGGTGATTCGTGGTCGGTCGCGGGAGGGTTCACCCGCCCGCGGCCACCACGATCGGGTTGCGTGAGACCGGGCCTGTAGGCTTCATCGCCGCAGAACCCACAAAAGCTCTCCGGCCGTTCAGGCCGGAAAGGCTGTCGACAGAGTCCTAAGCGCCGACCGGCGCGCCGGGCGTACGAACCAAGAAGTCCACAGGAGGACACCAGTGGCGAAGGCGAAGTTCGAGCGGACTAAGCCGCACGTCAACATCGGCACCATTGGTCACATCGACCACGGTAAGACGACGCTGACGGCGGCCATCACCAAGGTCCTGCACGACCAGTTCCCGGACCTGAACCCGTACACGCCGTTCGACGAGATCGACAAGGCGCCGGAGGAGAAGGCCCGCGGCATCACGATCTCGATCGCGCACGTCGAGTACCAGACCGAGGCGCGGCACTACGCGCACGTCGACTGCCCCGGCCACGCGGACTACATCAAGAACATGATCACCGGTGCCGCGCAGATGGACGGCGCGATCCTGGTGGTCGCGGCGACCGACGGCCCGATGCCGCAGACCCGCGAGCACGTGCTGCTGGCCCGCCAGGTTGGCGTGCCGTACATCGTCGTGGCGCTCAACAAGAGCGACATGGTCGATGACGAGGAGCTCCTGGAGCTCGTCGAGCTCGAGGTGCGCGAGCTGCTCTCCTCGCAGGAGTACCCGGGTGACGACCTGCCGGTCGTTCGGGTTTCGGCGCTGAAGGCCCTCGAGGGTGACCCCGAGTGGACCGGCAAGCTCCTGGACCTGATGACCGCGGTCGACACCGCGATCCCGCAGCCGGAGCGCGAGACCGAGAAGCCGTTCCTCATGCCGATCGAGGACGTCTTCACGATCACCGGTCGTGGCACCGTCGTCACCGGTCGCGCCGAGCGCGGCATCCTCAAGCCGAACGAGGAGGTGGAGATCGTCGGTATCCGCGAGAAGTCGCAGAAGACGGTCTGCACCGGTATCGAGATGTTCCGCAAGCTGCTCGACGAGGCCCGCGCGGGCGAGAACGTCGGTCTGCTGCTGCGTGGCATCAAGCGCGAGGACGTCGAGCGCGGCATGGTGGTCGTCAAGCCGGGCACCACGACCCCGCACACGGAGTTCGAGGCGACGGTCTACATCCTCTCCAAGGAGGAGGGCGGCCGGCACACCCCGTTCTTCCAGAACTACCGTCCGCAGTTCTACTTCCGGACCACGGACGTCACCGGTGTCGTCACCCTCCCCGAGGGCACCGAGATGGTCATGCCGGGTGACAACACCACCATGTCGGTGAAGCTGATCCAGCCCATCGCCATGGAGGAGAACCTCAAGTTCGCGATCCGCGAGGGTGGCCGCACCGTCGGTGCCGGGTTCGTCACCAAGATCATCAAGTGAGCTAGGTAACCCCGATTAGACCCGCCGCCGGTCGTGCGGCATACTAGTCAGGTTGCGTAACGACAGTTCGTCGCCTGTGTTCGGCTTTCGCTGAACCTCCGGGTGACGGCACAGTCGAGCGTAGGGTGGTTGGCGGCCCAGTCGCCAACCACCCTCGCACGGCGTTCAGGTCGCGGTAATGCGATCGGCGCCTTGACCCACCGCGCGGTCAGGACCGCTCCGGAGTCCCGGGGCGGAGCCCGGCCCGAGGGCGCGACACGCCCGACCGCGGGGGTCGGCGAAGTGGGCCTGTACCAGCCGGTACAGGCGCCCGCAACACAGCGGCATCGAGAGAAGGAACAGAAGCCACCATGGCGGGACAGAAGATCCGCATCCGGCTCAAGGCCTATGACCACGAGGTCGTCGACTCCTCGGCGCGGAAGATCGTCGAGACGGTGACGCGTACCGGGGCGCAGGTCGCGGGCCCGGTGCCGCTGCCCACGGAGATCAACCGTTTCTGCGTTATCCGCTCGCCGCACAAGTACAAGGACTCGCGCGAGCACTTCGAGATGCGCACGCACAAGCGGCTGATCGACATCATCGACCCGACCCCGAAGACGGTCGACTCGCTCATGCGCCTCGACCTGCCGGCTGGCGTCGACATCGAGATCAAGCTGTAGGGACCGGACAAATGGACAGGCAAGTCAAGGGGATCCTGGGCGCCAAGCTCGGCATGACCCAGGTCTGGGACAACAACCGCGTTGTTCCCGTGACCGTGGTCGAGGCCGGCCCGTGCGTCATCAGCCAGGTTCGTAGCGCCGAGAAGGACGGTTACTCCGCGGTCCAGCTGGCCTACGGCACCATCGACCCGCGCAAGGTCAAGAAGCCGATCAGCGGGCACTACGCGAAGGCGGACGTGGCGCCGCGCCGGCACATCGTCGAGCTGCGCACCACGGACGCGTCGGAGTACTCGCTCGGCCAGGAGGTCACGGTCGAGGAGTTCCCGGCGGGCGTCACGATCGACGTCACCGGCAAGACCAAGGGCAAGGGCTACGCCGGCCCGATGAAGCGGCACGGCTTCCACGGTCTGCGCGCCAGCCACGGTGTCGAGCGCAAGCACCGCTCGCCCGGCTCCATCGGCGCCTGCGCCACTCCGGGTCGTGTCTTCAAGGGCACCCGGATGGCCGGCCGGATGGGTGGCGTGCGCTACACCGTGCAGAACCTCACCGTCCAGGCGGTCGACACCGAGAACAACCTCCTGCTCGTCCGTGGTGCCATTCCTGGCCCCAAGGGCGCGCTGGTTCTGGTCCGTACCGCGGCCAAGAGCAAGGTGAAGAAGGGCGGTGCGGCCAAGTGACCACCGTTGACGTGCGCACCGTCGAAGGCACCACCAGCGGCTCCGTCGAGCTGCCGGCGGACATCTTCGACGTGCAGGCCAACGTCGCGCTGATGCACCAGGTCGTGGTGGCCCAGCTCGCGGCGGCCCGACAGGGCACGCACAAGACCAAGACCCGCGGCGAGGTCGCCGGCGGCGGCAAGAAGCCGTACAAGCAGAAGGGCACCGGTCGCGCCCGGCAGGGCTCGATCCGCGCCCCGCAGTTCGCCGGCGGTGGCGTGGTGCACGGTCCCGTGCCGCGCGACTACAGCCAGCGGACCCCGAAGAAGATGAAGGCCGCCGCGCTGCGCGGTGCCCTCTCCGACCGGGCCCGCGCCGGGCAGGTGCACGTCGTCGAGGCGTTCGTCTCGGGCGAGAAGCCGTCGACCAAGGCGGCCCTGGCCACGCTGACCAAGCTCACCGAGGCCCGTCGGGTCCTGGTCGTGCTGAGCAGCACCGACGAACTGAACTGGGTGTCGCTGCGCAACGAGCCGCGGGTGCACCTGATCGAGTCCGGCCAGCTGAACACGTACGACGTGCTGGTGGCCGACGACGTGGTCTTCACCAAGGACGCCCTGGACGAGTTCCTGGGCGTGCCCGCCGAGACCACCGAGGAGGGTGGCAAGTGAGCACGATCGCCGACCCGCGCGACATCATCGTGGCGCCGGTCGTCTCGGAGAAGAGCTACAGCGAGCTGAACCGGAACTGGTACACCTTCCTGGTGCACCCGGACGCGAACAAGACCGAGATCAAGATCGCTATCCAGCAGATCTTCAACGTCCGCGTCCTGACGGTCAACACGCTCAACCGCCAGGGTAAGCGCAAGCGCACCAAGACCGGCTTCGGTCAGCGCAAGGCGACCAAGCGGGCGATCGTGAAGCTGGCTGACGGTGACCGCATCGAGGCCTTCGGCGGCCCGGTCAGCTGAGGGGTGTAGACAATGGCTATCCGTAAGTACAAGCCGACGACGCCGGGCCGACGTGGCTCCAGTGTCGCCGACTTCGCCGAGATCACCCGGTCCACGCCGGAGAAGTCGCTGCTGGCTCCGCTGCCGAAGAAGGGCGGGCGTAACGCCCACGGCCGGATCACCACGCGGCACCACGGTGGAGGTCACAAGCGCCAGTACCGTCTGATCGACTTCAAGCGGGTCGACAAGGACGGCGTGCCGGCGAAGGTCGCTCACATCGAGTACGACCCGAACCGCACGGCGCGCATCGCGCTGCTGCACTACGCCGACGGCGAGAAGCGGTACATCATCGCGCCGAAGGACATGAAGCAGGGCGACCGCGTCGAGTCCGGTCCGGGCGCCGACATCAAGCCCGGCAACAACCTGCCGCTGCGCAACATCCCGGTCGGTACCACGATCCACAACGTGGAGCTGCGCCCGGGTGGCGGGGCCAAGCTGGCCCGTTCCGCCGGCGTGGGCATCCAACTGCTCGGCCGTGAGGGCGCGTACGCGACCCTGCGTATGCCGTCCGGTGAGATCCGGCGTGTGGATGTGCGCTGCCGCGCCAGCATCGGCGAGATCGGCAACGCCGACCAGTCGAACATCAACTGGGGCAAGGCCGGCCGTATGCGGTGGAAGGGCAAGCGCCCGACCGTCCGTGGTGTCGCCATGAACCCGGTCGACCACCCGCACGGTGGTGGTGAGGGTAAGACCTCCGGTGGTCGCCACCCGGTCAACCCGCAGGGTAAGCCCGAGGGCCGCACCCGCCGTAAGGGCCAGCCGAGTGACCGGCTGATCGTCCGCCGCCGCTACGCCACGCGTAAGCGCGGCTGAGGGAGATAAGACATGCCTCGCAGCCTGAAGAAGGGCCCGTTCGTAGACGCCCACCTACTCAAGAAGGTGGAACTGCAGAACGAAAAGGGCACGAAGAACGTGATCAAGACCTGGTCGCGGCGCTCGACGATCATCCCGGAGATGCTCGGGCACACGATCGCGGTGCATGACGGACGCAAGCACGTCCCGGTGTTCGTGACCGAGGCGATGGTCGGGCACAAGCTCGGCGAGTTCGCGCTGACCCGCACGTTCAAGGGTCACGAGAAGGACGACCGGAAGAGCCGTCGGCGCTGACGCCGCGGGCATACGGATAGAGGGAACAAGGGGTTACAGCGATGCCAGGAAAGGGCGACGCTCCGGTGCTTCCGGGCGCGCGGGCGGTTGCGCGGCACGTGCGCATCTCGCCGATGAAGGCGCGCCGGGTGGTCAACCTCGTCCGCGGCCTGCCCGCGAAGGAGGCGCTCACGGTGCTGCAGTTCGCGCCGCAGGCTGCGAGCGAGCAGGTGTACAAGGTGCTCGCTAGCGCGATCGCCAACGCGGAGAACAACGAGCGGCTGGACCCCGACGCGCTGCTCGTCAGCGAGGCGTTCGTTGACGAGGGCCCGACGATGAAGCGGTTCCAGCCTCGGGCGCAGGGTCGGGCGTACCGGATCCGCAAGCGGACCTGCCACATCACCGTGGCGGTCGAGGCGGTCGCGCCGGCAGCGCCGAGGAAGGCCGCGGCCAAGAAGGCCGCACCGGCCACGGAGGCCGCACCGGCCGAAGCGCAGAGCAAGACGGAGGGCGCCGAGTAATGGGTCAGAAGGTTCACCCCACTGGGTTCCGGCTCGGCATCTCGACCGACTGGAAGTCCCGCTGGTTCGCGGACAAGCTCTACAAGGACTACATCGGCGAGGATGTCAAGATCCGCCGGATGATGTCCAAGGGCCTCGAGCGCGCCGGCATCTCCAAGGTCGACATCGAGCGCACCCGCGACCGGGTCCGCGTCGACATCCACACCGCTCGGCCGGGCATCGTCATCGGCCGTAAGGGTGCGGAGGCCGACCGGATCCGCGGCGAGCTCGAGAAGCTCACCGGCAAGCAGGTCCAGCTGAACATCATCGAGGTGAAGAACCCCGAGTCGGACGCTCAGCTCGTCGCGCAGGGCGTGGCCGAGCAGCTGTCCAGCCGGGTCAGCTTCCGTCGGGCGATGCGCAAGGCCATGCAGTCGGCGATGAAGAACCCGGTCTGCAAGGGCATCCGGGTTCAGGTCTCGGGTCGCCTCGGCGGCGCCGAGATGAGCCGGACCGAGTTCTACCGTGAGGGCCGGGTTCCGCTGCACACGCTGCGGGCCAACATCGAGTACGGCTTCTTCGAGGCCCGTACCACGTTCGGCCGGATCGGTGTGAAGGTCTGGATCTACAAGGGCGACGCCGTCCCGGGCCGGGAGGCTCCGGCCGAGGCCGGTCCGTCCCGCCCGCGTCGTGGTGAGCGTGGCGACCGTCCCGAGCGTCCGCGCCGTGGCCGGTCGGGTTCGTCCGGCACGACGGCCGGTGGCACCGAGGCCGGCCGGGCTGCTGCGACCACCATCGCGCAGCAGGCCGAGACGCCGAGCGGCGAGCCGGTCGACAGCGCAGCTGTCGCGGCCGCGGCTGCTCCGGCAGAAACGCAGCAGGAGGGCTGACAGATGCTGATGCCGCGCAAGCCCCCGAAGGGCTTCCGCAAGCCGCACCACCCGGACCGCAGTGGCGCGTCCAAGGGTGGTAACCGGGTGGTGTTCGGCGAGTTCGGGATCCAGGCTCTCGAGCCGGCGTACGTGACCAACCGCCAGATCGAGTCGGCGCGTATCGCGATGACCCGTCACATCAAGCGTGGCGGCAAGGTCTGGATCACGATCTTCCCGGACCAGGCCCTCACCAAGAAGCCTGCCGAGACCCGGATGGGTTCCGGTAAGGGTTCGCCCGAGTGGTGGGTCGCCAACGTCAAGCCGGGGCGGGTTCTCTTCGAGATGTCCTTCCCCAACGAGCAGATCGCGCGAGAGGCCATGCGTCGCGCGATCCACAAGCTCCCGATGAAGTGCCGCATTGTTACGCGCGAAGTGGGTGAATCCTGATGGCAGCGGGCGTTAAGGCGACCGAGCTGCGTGAGCTCTCCGAGGAGGAGCTGGTCACGAAGCTGCGGGAGGCCAAGGCGGAGCTGTTCAACCTCCGCGTGCAGGCCGCAACCGGGCAGCTGGACAACAACCGGCGGTTGCAGGTCATCCGTCGGGAGATCGCCCGGATCTACACGATCATGCGCGAGCGCGAGCTGGGGCTCTCGGCCGCGCCGACCGAGGTGACTTCGTGAGCGAGCGAAGCGAGCGTAAGGGAGCTCGAGCATGAGCGAAAACACCGCAGCGAGCGCGCAGCGCTCGCGCCGCAAGGTCCGTGAGGGCCTGGTGGTCAGCGACAAGATGGACAAGACCGTCGTGGTCGAGGTCGAGGACCGGGTTCGGCACGCTCTGTACGGCAAGATCATGCGCCGTACGAGCAAGCTGAAGGTGCACGACGAGCAGAACGCCGCCGGCACCGGCGACCGGGTCCTGATCATGGAGACCCGGCCGCTGAGCGCCACCAAGCGTTGGCGGATCGTGGAGATCCTGGAAAAGGCCAAGTAGCGAAGGCTCGAGCTCGCCCGGCGTTGCGTCGGGCGTAGGTTCCGCCAGGCTCCGGCCGCTACGGCGGCCGGAGAACCGGCAGACATAGGAGATAGACGTGATTCAGCAGGAGTCGCGACTGCGCGTCGCCGACAACACGGGTGCTCGGGAGATCCTGTGCATCCGGGTTCTCGGTGGCTCCGGTCGGCGCTACGCGAGCATCGGCGACGTCATCGTGGCCACCGTCAAGGACGCGATCCCGGGTGCCGGTGTCAAGAAGGGCGACGTCGTCAAGGCCGTCGTCGTTCGCACCGCCAAGGAGAAGCGGCGGCCGGACGGCTCGTACATCCGCTTCGACGAGAACGCCGCCGTCATCATCAAGGACGGCGGGGACCCGCGCGGTACCCGCATCTTCGGCCCGGTGGGTCGGGAGCTGCGGGACAAGCGGTTCATGAAGATTATTTCCCTCGCGCCGGAGGTGTTGTGACCGTGAAGGTCAAGAAGGGCGACACGGTCGTCGTCATCGCCGGCAAGGACAAGGGTGCCAAGGGCAAGGTCATCGCGGCCTACCCGCGGCAGGACAAGGTCCTGGTCGAGGGCGTGAACCGGGTCAAGAAGCACACCCGCATCAGCACCACCCAGCGTGGCGCCAAGACCGGCGGCATCGTCACCCAGGAGGCCCCGATCCACGTCTCGAACGTGCAGGTCCTGGACTCCGACGGCAAGCCGACCCGCGTCGGTTACCGGATCGACGACAACGGCCAGAAGGTCCGCATCGCGCGTAGCACCGGTAAGGACCTGTGATGACCACGGCTACCGAAAAGACCATGCCGCGCCTCAAGGAGCGGTACCGCAACGAGATCGTGGCCCAGCTGCGTGAGCAGCACAGCTACGGCAACCCCATGCAGGTGCCGCGGCTGGTCAAGATCGTCGTCAACATGGGTGTCGGCGAGGCTGCTCGCGACGCCAAGCTGATCGACGGCGCGGTCCGCGACCTCGCCACGATCACCGGCCAGAAGCCGCAGGTGCGGCGGGCGACCAAGTCCATCGCGCAGTTCAAGCTCCGCGAGGGCATGCCGATCGGCGCGAAGGTGACCCTTCGCGGCGACCGGATGTGGGAGTTCCTGGACCGGCTGCTCTCCATCGCGTTGCCGCGTATCCGCGACTTCCGCGGTCTGGACGGGCGCAAGCTGGACGGGCACGGCAACTACACGTTCGGTCTGACCGAGCAGTCGGTGTTCCACGAGATCGATCAGGACAAGATCGATCGCCAGCGGGGCATGGACATCACGGTGGTCACGACCGCCACGACTGACGACGAGGGCCGGGCGCTGCTCAAGCTCCTGGGCTTCCCGTTCAAGGAGAACTGAGATGGCCAAGAAGGCGCTGATCCTCAAGGCGGCCGCGAAGCCGAAGTTCTCGGTTCGCGCGTACACCCGCTGCCAGCGGTGCGGGCGTCCGAAGGCGGTCTACCGCAAGTTCGGGCTCTGCCGGGTCTGCATCCGGGAGATGGCCCACCGCGGTGAGCTGCCGGGCGTGTCCAAGGCTTCCTGGTAAGGGCGACCGCGTCCCGGCTGTCAGCCGGGAACTCCTGCACCGATTAGGTATTGCTCTTCGCCGTAGGCCCGGGGCTGATGCCCCGGGAACCCCGGCGAGAAAGGCTGACGAAATCCATGACGATGACCGACCCGATCGCAGACATGCTCACGCGTCTGCGTAACGCCAACCAGGCGTACCACGATCAGGTGAAGATGCCCTACTCCAAGATCAAGGCGAACATCGCCGAGGTCCTGAAGGCCGAGGGTTACATCGCCACCTGGTCGGTCGAGGAGCCCGAGGAGGGCGCCGTCGGCAAGCGACTGGTCGTCGAGCTGAAGTACGGCCAGAACCGCGAGCGGAGCCTGGCCGGCATCAAGCGCGTGTCCAAGCCCGGTCTCCGGGTGTACGCCAAGTCGGACGGGCTCCCGCGGGTGCTCGGTGGGCTGGGCGTGGCGATCATTTCGACGTCCCAGGGGCTGCTGACCGACCGGCAGGCCCGCAAGCGGAGTGTTGGCGGGGAAGTCCTCGCCTTCGTCTGGTAACGGGAGACAGGTAGAAATGTCGCGAATTGGACGTAAGTCGATCCCGGTGCCAGCCGGCGTCGACATCACGATCGACGGGCAGACCGTCAAGGTCAAGGGCCCCAAGGGCCAGCTCCAGCACACCCTCGCCGAGCCGATCACGATCGAGCGGGCCGAGGATGGGCAGCTGAGCGTCAACCGGCCGAACGACGAGCGCAAGGCCAAGGAACTCCACGGCCTGAGCCGTACGCTGGTTGCCAACATGATCGTCGGGGTCACCGAGGGCTACCGCAAGAGCCTGGAGATCGCCGGCACCGGTTACCGGGTCACCGCCAAGGGTTCGGACCTCGAGTTCGCGCTCGGGTTCTCGCACCCGGTGGTCGTTCCCGCCCCGGCGGGCATCACCTTCACGGTGGAGCGGCCGACCCTGTTCCACGTGGCCGGCATCGACAAGCAGCAGGTCGGTGAGGTCGCCGCCAACATCCGGAAGATCCGTCCGCCGGAGCCCTACAAGGGCAAGGGCGTGAAGTACCAGGGCGAGGTCATCCGCCGCAAGGCCGGAAAGGCAGGTAAGAAGTGAGCGCCACGCTGCTCAAGCGCCGCCGCGGCGTCGCCGCCAAGCGCGCCGTTGGGCGTGCGCGTCGGCACTTCCGCGTCCGCAAGAACGTCAGCGGTACGTCCGAGCGTCCGCGCCTGGTCGTCACCCGTTCGCTGCGGCACATGGTCGCCCAGATCGTCGACGACACCAAGGGCCACACCCTGGCGTCGGCGTCGACCCTGGACGCCTCGCTGCGCGGTGCGGAGGGCGACAAGAGCGCCCTCGCCGGCAAGGTGGGCGCGCTGCTCGCCGAGCGGGCCAAGGCCGCCGGCGTCTCCAAGGTCGTCTTCGACCGCGGTGGCAACCGGTACGCGGGGCGAGTCGCCGCGCTTGCCGACGCCGCCCGCGAAGCCGGGCTCGAGTTCTAACAACCCCGTCACGAGAGATAAGGAAGGCTGCTGATGCCAGGTCAACAGCGCCGTGGCGGCGGGTCCGGTGGCAACGAGGGTGGTCGCCGCGACAACCGCCGTGAGGGCGGCCGCGGAAACGCGCCCGTCGAGAAGACCCCGCACCTTGAGCGGGTCGTCGCGATCAACCGCGTCGCCAAGGTCGTGAAGGGCGGTCGTCGCTTCAGCTTCACCGCCCTGGTGATCGTGGGCGACGGCGACGGCACGGTCGGCGTGGGCTACGGAAAGGCCAAGGAGGTGCCCGCGGCCATCGCCAAGGGTGTCGAGGAGGCCAAGAAGCACTTCTTCAAGGTTCCGCGTATCGGCCAGTCGATCCCGCACCCGGTGACGGGTGAGGACGCCGCTGGCGTGGTGCTGCTCAAGCCGGCCTCGGCCGGTACGGGTGTCATCGCCGGTGGTCCGGTGCGTGCCGTGCTGGAGTGTGCCGGGATCCACGACGTGCTCTCCAAGAGCCTCGGCTCGTCGAACCCGATCAACATCGTGCACGCCACCGTGGCGGCCCTGAAGGGGCTTGAGTCCCCCGAGCAGGTCGCGGCGCGTCGTGGCCTGCCGGTGGAGGACGTCGCGCCGGCCGCCATGCTGGCGTCGCGTGCGGGGGTGGCGCACTGATGGCACGTCTGAAGGTCACCCAGCTCCGGTCCGGTATCGGGACCAAGCAGAACCAGCGTGACTCGCTGCGTTCGCTCGGTCTCAAGCGGATCAACGACGTGGTGGTCAAGGAGGACCGGCCCGAGATCCGCGGCATGATCTTCACTGTGAGCCACCTCGTGAAGGTCGAGGAGGTCGAGTAATGACGATCAAGGTGCATCACCTGCGCCCGGCGCCCGGTTCCAAGACCGCGAAGACCCGTGTGGGTCGCGGTGAGGGTTCCAAGGGCAAGACCGCTGGTCGCGGTACCAAGGGTTCCAAGGCCCGCAAGAACATCTCGGCGGCGTTCGAGGGTGGGCAGATGCCCATCCACATGCGCCTGCCGAAGATGAAGGGCTTCAAGAACAAGTTCAAGGTGGTCTTCCAGGTGGTCAACCTGGACCGACTCGCCGAGCTGTTCCCGAACGGCGGCCAGGTTGGCCCGCTGGAGCTGGTCGAGTCCGGCGCGGTCCGCAAGGGCCACCCGGTGAAGGTTCTCGGCACCGGCGACCTTGGCGGAGTGGCGCTCCAGGTGTCGGCGCACGCGTTCAGCGCGTCGGCCAAGGAGAAGATCGCCGCCGCCGGTGGCTCCGTCACCGAGCTGTAAGGCGTACGACCCATGGCGCCCGTCCAGTTGTGAGCAACTGGCGGGCGCCATGGTCTACCCGGGGCGTGTGCGCCCGGTAATATCGGAATCGGTTTATGTAGCCGGGCACATCTGCCCGGACCGGGATAGGGCTGTTAGAGTCCCATCCCAGCCATGGATTCCGGGCGCTCGCCCGGGATCCACCCCGACCCGCCAGGGATCACCGGCGGCCCGCCTCGCGCAGGAGGAAGAAGTTGCTGTCCGCCTTTCTCAGTGCGTTCCGTACGCCTGACCTGCGCAAGAAGCTGCTGTTCACAGTAGGCATCATCGCGGTCTACCGGCTGGGTGCCACGCTGCCCAGTCCGGGCGTCTCGTACGGCAACGTGCAGAAGTGCCTCGACACCATCCAGGGTGACACCACCGGGGTGGTGAACCTTCTCAACCTCTTCTCCGGCGGGGCGCTGCTACAGCTCTCGGTCTTCGCGCTGGGCATCATGCCCTACATCACGGCGTCGATCATCCTGCAGCTGCTGACCGTCGTGATCCCGCGCCTGGAGCAGCTCCGCAAGGAGGGTCAGGCCGGCCAGGCGAAGATCACTCAGTACACGCGGTACCTGACCCTCGGTCTCGGTGTGCTGCAGGCCTCGGCGTTCGTCGCCCTGGCCCGCTCGGGGCAGCTCTTCCAGAACCGCTGCGACCAGTTCCCGATCATCCCGACCGGCACCGGTATCCCGGACTGGCTGACCCTGACCATCCTGGTGATGACGATGACCGCCGGCACCGGCATGGTCATGTGGCTCGGTGAGCTGATCACCGACCGGGGCGTCGGCAACGGCATGTCCGTCCTGATCTTCACCTCGATCGCGGCCCGGCTGCCCAGCGAGGGTTGGCAGATCAAGACCAGCAAGGGCTGGGACATGTTCGCCCTGGTCATCGCGCTGGTCCTGGTGGTCATCACCGCGGTCACCTTCATCGAGCAGGCGCAGCGCCGGATCCCGGTGCAGTACGCCAAGCGGATGATCGGCCGGCGGATGTACGGTGGCACCTCGACCTACATCCCGCTCAAGGTCAACCAGGCGGGTGTGATCCCGGTCATCTTCGGTTCGTCGCTGCTGTACCTGCCGCAGCTGGCCCTGCAGTTCTTCGACCAGAACGACCCGGGCAAGACCCAGGCGTGGATCCAGAACAACCTGGTCAACCCGAGTAGCCCGATCTACATCACGGTCTACTTCCTGATGATCATCTTCTTCACGTACTTCTACGTCTCGATCACGTTCAACCCGACCGAGGTCGCGGACAACATGAAGAAGTACGGCGGGTTCGTGCCGGGCATCCGCCCGGGCAAGCCGACCGCCGACTACCTGGACTTCATTCTCAGCCGGATCACCCTGCCGGGCGCGCTCTACCTCGGCGTCATCTCGATCCTGCCGAACTTCTTCTTCATCTGGCTGGACAACCAGCAGTACCAGAACTTCCCGTTCGGCGGCACCGCTGTGCTCATCATGGTCGGCGTCGGTCTGGAGACCGTGAAGCAGATCGAGAGCCAACTCATGCAGCGGAACTACGAAGGGTTCCTGCGGTAGATGAGACTCGTTCTGGTTGGTCCGCCGGGTGCGGGCAAGGGCACTCAGGCCGAGTTCATCGCCGCGCACCTCTCGGTGCCGAAGATCTCGACCGGAGACATCTTCCGGTCGAACGTCACCCAGGGCACGCCGTTGGGTGTCGAGGCGAAGCGGTACATGGACGCGGGCGAGCTGGTTCCGGACGAGGTCACCATCAACATGGTCCGGGACCGGCTGGCCGAGCCCGACGCCAGCGAGGGTTTCCTGCTCGACGGTTTCCCGCGGACCACTCCGCAGGCCGCCGCTCTCGACAAGCTCCTCGCCGACCTGGGCACCGCCCTCGACCTGGTCCTGGAGCTGGTGGTCGACGACGACGAGGTGATCCGACGGCTCTCCGGCCGGCGTACCTGCCGGGGCTGCGGCAAGATCTGGCACGTCGAGTTCGACGCCACCACCCGCCCGGGCATCTGTGACCGGTGCGGCGCCGAGCTGTTCCAGCGCGACGACGACAAGCCGGAGACGATCGCCACCCGGCTTCGGGAGTACAGCGAGAAGACCGCGCCCCTGGTCGACTACTACGGCGCCCAGGGCAAGCTGGTCGGGATCGACGCCACCGGCCCGGTGGAGGACGTCACCAGCCGGGCCATCGACGCGCTGCGGTCGTACGGCGGCTGAGGTCCTCGCCGGTCCACGCGGATAGAGTGCGAACAGCGGGGTACGCGAGACGTGCCCCGCTGAACAGCCACGAAAGGTAATCGCTCCATGCGTCGTCCCCAGCTGGACATCCAGCTGAAGACCCCTGACCAGATCGAGAAGATGCGGGCCGCCGGGCTGGTGGTGGCGGAGGCGCTGCGCCGGATGCGCGAGGCCGTGGCCCCCGGTGTGAGCACCGCCGATCTGGACGCCATCGCCGAGTCGACCATCCGCGAGGCGGGCGCCGTCCCGTCGTTCAAGGGCTACCACGGGTTCCCGGCGTCGATCTGCTCCTCGGTCAACGAGCAGATCGTGCACGCCATCCCCTCGCCGAAGCAGGTGCTCGCCGAGGGCGACCTCATCTCGATCGACTGCGGCGCGGTGCTGAACGGCTGGCACGGCGACTCCGCGATCACGGTCGGGGTCGGCGAGGTCGACCCGGCGCTGCTCAAGATGGCCGAGGTGGCCGAGGACGCCATGTGGGCCGGTATCGCGGCCGCCGCCCGCGGCGCGGCCAGCGGCAAGGGCCGCCTCACCGACATCTCGCACGCGGTGGAGACCGCCGTCCGCAAGGGCGGCCGGTACGGCATCGTTGACGGCTACGGTGGGCACGGCATCGGCACCGAGATGCACCAGGACCCGCACGTGCTCAACCACGGCCGGCCGGGCAAGGGCCCACGGTTGGTTCCCGGTATGGCACTCGCCATCGAACCGATGATCACGATGGCGTCCCCGCGGACGGTCGAGCTGGCCGACGGCTGGACGGTCGTCACCCGGGACGGTTCGGTGGCCGCGCACGTCGAGCACTCGATGGCGCTGCTGCCCGACGGCGTCTGGGTGCTCACCGCCTTCGACGGCGGCCGCGCCCGACTGGGCGACCTGGTAACGGCTCGCCAACCCGCCACCTCGACCGCCCCCTGACCGCTCCAGCCGCCGCCCTGGCACGTTGATCGACTCCGATTCGCCGATCCGGCGGTATCCAACCGATGCGATGTAACCAGGACGGCGAACCGGGTGGATCGAGGAGGGCGGCTCGGGGTCGGACGGGACTGGCGTGGCGGTGGCATGCTTGCCGGCATGGACGGGCGCGACGGGATGCGAGCGGCGGACGCGGACCGTGAGGCGGTGGCCGACCGGTTGCGCGTCGCCCTCGGCGAGGGCCGACTGGACCTGCACGAGTACGACGAGCGGTTGCAACGGGCGTACGCCGCACGGACGTACGCGGAGTTGGACGCCCTGCTGACCGACCTGCCGCCGGTGCCGCCCACCGGGGGGTCGACGCTGGCGCCGGTCATCCCGGCCGCCCCGCCGGGCGCCGGCGCGGGTCACCAGCCCGCCCCGACGGCGGGTGCCGGCACGGCCCGCTGGTTGGCCGAGGTGTGGCTGCCGTACCTGAGGGTGATCGCCGTCGTGGTGACCATCTGGGCGGTGATCTCGCTGCTCAGCGGGGAGCTGCTCTATTTCTGGCCGATCTGGGTGGCCGGGCCGTGGGGCGCGGTGCTGATGATCCAGACGGTGACCGGACTGGGTCGGGGAGAGCCCCGGCGTCGGGCCGTCGAGCGGGAGCGCAAGCGGGCGAAGCGGGAGCGGCGACGGGAACTGCGCGCCGACGAAGCGAACGAACGGGACGAACCCCCAGCGCCAGCCTGATCATCTGCGGCGGCCTGGGGCGGGCAATCCGCGGCACCGTCCGGAGCTCGTGCCTTGATCCACTCGGATTCGCTGAAGTTGTGTTGTCCACCACCCGCGGATGCCGCGGTTTCACGGAAGGCGAGTGGATCACGCGCAGGTGGGGCTCGGGCGGAGATCATCGGGCGTCCGGACGGGGGGCCGGCACCGACACGGCGGCGTGGTGGGTGGCCGGTTTGGCGACGGACCGCAGGCGGGCGTACACTTTCAGATCGGCGCACAGCGTCCACTCCGGCATGCCCACCCTGCGCTTCGGTGGGTCCTGGAGCCGCGGCTGGCGCGGGCTCCTGATCAAGGTCAGGTTTCCGTGTAAGACGTTGTGGGCCGCCCGGAGCAATCGACGTCAGGACAGCGGAGGACATGCCGAAAAAAGACGGAGCCATTGAGATCGAGGGTCGGGTCATCGAGCCCCTGCCGAACGCTATGTTCCGGGTGGAGCTCGCGAACGGCCACAAGGTGCTGGCTCACATCAGCGGCAAGATGCGGCAGCACTACATCCGCATCCTGCCGGAGGACCGGGTCGTCGTCGAACTCTCGCCGTACGACCTGACCCGCGGGCGCATCGTCTACCGCTACAAGTAGTCCTGACGACGGCCGGGAAGTCCCGTGTCCGTCTTCGACGTCCGGTCTCGCGTACTCCGCGTCGCCGGGCCAGATGGGAAGTAAGGCAACCGTGAAGGTCAAGCCGAGCGTCAAGAGGATCTGCAACAAGTGCCGGGTTATCCGCCGGCACGGCCGGGTCATGGTCATCTGCAGCGACCCGCGCCACAAGCAGCGCCAGGGCTGACTCAGCCCATCCGGCCGTAACACCGGCCGGATGGCGTTGGTCCGGGCAGATCCCCAGCGACACACACATCACACATGCTCGTCCCAGCCGCGAGCGGTACGCGAGACGTACTCCTGCGTGGCTGACCCCCGGTCGGAGGCCGGGGCCCGCTCGGGCAGCGACCGATCCCGGTCGCCGGCGCTGACAGCGTCGGAAAGACGGGACGGCCGGTAGCGGGATGGGACGGGTCCACACCTCCGCCACACATTACGAGGAGTACGCCCGCACATGGCACGTCTAGTCGGCGTGGATCTCCCCCGCGAGAAGCGGATGGAGATCGCGCTCACCTACATCTTCGGGGTCGGTCGCACCCGCGCCCTGGAGACACTCGCCGCCACCGGCATCTCGCCGGACAAGCGCGCTCGGGACCTCACGGACGAGGAGCTCGTGCAGCTCCGCGACCACATCGAGGGCAACTACAAGGTTGAAGGCGACCTGCGCCGCGAGGTCGCCGCTGACATCCGCCGCAAGGTCGAGATCGGCTGCTACGCCGGCATCCGGCACCGCCGGGGCCTGCCCGTGCGTGGCCAGCGGACCAAGACCAACGCGCGGACCCGCAAGGGCCCGAAGCGGACCGTCGCCGGCAAGAAGAAGCCCGGCAAGAAGTAGTTCTTAACCGGATGACGGGGGTGGCCGCCGCCGAGGTGGGCCAGGCCGCAACCCGATCCGGAAAGTCAACTAGGAGCGCACAGACTTATGCCACCGAAGGCTCGTGCCGGAGCCGCTGTCAAGAAGGTCCGGCGCAAGGAACGCAAGAACGTCGCCCACGGGCAGGCGCACATCAAGAGCACCTTCAACAACACCATCGTGTCCATCACGGACCCGACCGGTGCGGTCATCTCCTGGGCCTCCGCCGGCCAGGTTGGCTTCAAGGGCTCCCGCAAGTCGACTCCGTTCGCCGCGCAGCTGGCCGCCGAGGCCGCCGCGCGTCGGGCCATGGAGCACGGCATGCGCAAGGTCGACGTGTTCGTCAAGGGCCCCGGCTCCGGCCGGGAGACCGCCATCCGTTCGCTGCAGGCCGTGGGCCTCGAGGTCGGCCAGATCGCCGACGTCACCCCGCAGCCGCACAACGGGTGCCGTCCGCCTAAGCGTCGTCGGGTCTGAGAGGTAGAGAGAGATGGCTCGTTACACCGGTGCTGACTGCCGCCGTTGCCGGCGGGAGAAGATGAAGCTGTTCCTCAAGGGCAGCAAGTGCGATGGCCCGAAGTGCCCGTTCGAGTCCCGGCCGTTCCCGCCCGGGCAGCACGGCCGCGGCCGCACGAAGGAGACGGAGTACCTGCTCCAGCTCCGTGAGAAGCAGAAGGCCCGCCGGGTTTACGGCGTGCTGGAGAAGCAGTTCCGCGGTTACTACGAGGAAGCCGTCGGCAAGCAGGCCAAGACCGGTGAGGTCCTCCTGCAGATCCTCGAGTCGCGGCTGGACAACGTCGTTTACCGGGCCGGCTACGCCCACTCGCGGGACATGGCCCGCCAGCTGGTCAAGCACGGTCACTTCACGGTGAACGGCAAGAAGGTCGACATCCCGTCGTACCGCGTCAAGGAGCACGACATCATCGAGGTTCGGGGCAAGAGCAAGGAGCTCACCCCGTTCATCGTCGCGCAGGCTCAGGCCGGCTCGAAGACGGTTCCGGCGTGGCTTGAGGCCATCCCGAGCCAGATGAAGGTGCTCGTGCACTCCCTCCCGGCCCGGCAGGTCATCGACACGCAGGTCCAGGAGCAGCTGATCGTCGAGCTCTACTCCAAGTAGTCGGAGCTCGTTGCGGTGGCCCGCCCTCCGGGGCGGGCCACCGGAACAGTTTGTGTCGTGGGCGTCAAATAGCGGGCGTCCCGGAAGAGAAGAGAAAACATGCTCATCAGCCAGCGACCCTCCCTCTCCGAGGAGTCGATCAACGAGACCCGGTCGCGGTTCGCCATCGAGCCGCTGGAGCCGGGCTTCGGTTACACCCTGGGCAACTCGCTGCGGCGCACGCTGCTGTCGTCGATCCCGGGTGCGGCCGTCACCTCGATCAAGATCGACGGCGTGCTGCACGAGTTCACCACGATCCCCGGTGTCAAGGAGGACGTGGTCGAGCTCGTCATGAACATCAAGGAGCTGTGCGTCAGCTCCGAGCACGACGAGCCGGTCAGCATGTACCTGCGCAAGCAGGGCCCGGGCGACGTGACCGCGGGTGACATCCAGCCCCCGGCCGGCGTCTCCGTGCACAACCCGGACCTGAAGCTCGCGACCCTCAACGGCAAGGGCCGGCTCGACATGGAGCTGACCGTCGAGCGGGGCCGGGGCTACGTGACGGCTGCGCAGAACAAGCAGTCCGGCGCCGAGATCGGCCGGATCCCGGTCGACTCGATCTACTCGCCGGTGCTGAAGGTGACCTACCGCGTCGAGGCGACCCGTGTCGAGCAGCGCACCGACTTCGACCGGCTGATCATCGACGTCGAGACCAAGCCGTCGATGGGTCCGCGTACCGCGCTGGCCTCGGCCGGTTCGACGCTGGTGGAGCTGTTCGGTCTGGCACGGGAGCTGGACGAGACCGCCGAGGGCATCGACATCGGGCCGTCCCCGCAGGACGCCCAGCTGGCGGCGGACCTCGCCCTGCCGATCGAGGAGCTGGACCTCACCGTCCGCTCCTACAACTGCCTCAAGCGCGAGGGCATCAACTCCGTTGGTGAGCTCATCGGGCGTACCGAGGCCGACCTCCTCGACATCCGCAACTTCGGTCAGAAGTCGATCGACGAGGTCAAGATGAAGCTCGCCGGGATGGGTCTGGGGCTGAAGGACTCTGCCCCGAACTTCGACCCGGCGAACGTCGTGGACACCTTCGGCGAGGCCGACTACGACACCGACGACTACCGCGAGACCGAGCAGCTCTAGTCCGCGCTGCCGCCACAACTGAGGAGCACCAAAAATGCCCACGCCCACCAAGGGCCCCCGCCTCGGCGGCAGCCCCTCGCACGAGCGGCTGATGCTCGCCAACCTGGCGACCGCGCTGTTCCAGCACGGCAAGATCCAGACCACCGAGACGAAGGCCCGACGGCTGCGTCCGCTGGCCGAGCAGCTCATCACCAAGGCCAAGCGCGGTGACCTCGCCGCGCGTCGGCGGGTGCTGGGCGTCGTCAAGGACAAGGACGTGGTCTACGCCCTGTTCGACCAGATCGCGCCGCGGTACGCCAACCGGCCCGGCGGCTACACCCGGATCGTGAAGACCGGTCCGCGCAAGGGTGACGCCGCTCCGATGGCGATCATCGAGCTGGTGGAGGAGCTTCAGGTCGCCGAGCCGAAGGCGAACAAGAAGACCGCCGCCCGCAAGGCCGCGCAGCAGGACAAGGTCGAGGCGCTCGCCCCGGCTGAGGAGGCCCCGAAGTCGGCCGACGCCGACCAGGACTCCGAGGCGCCGGTGTCGGCGTCCGGTGACACCGACGCCGCCCGCGAGGACAGCGACGAGGCCACCGAGAACAAGGCCTGATCAAGGGCAACGTCGGGCCCGGCACCCCATCGGGGTGCCGGGCCCGACCCGTAACAGGAGGTACGAGGTGGACGAGCGGATCCGGCTGCGGCTGGACGTCTCGTACGACGGGGCGGGTTTCTCCGGTTGGGCGGCCCAGCCGACCCGGCGGACCGTCGCGGGGGTGCTCGTCGAGACCCTGGCCCTGGTCCTGGGCGACGGTACGGCCACCGGGTTGACCGTGGCGGGCCGGACCGACGCGGGGGTGCACGCCACCGGGCAGGTCTGCCACCTGGACCTGCCCGTCGACGTGTGGCGCCAGCACGAGGGGCGGTTGTTGCGCCGGCTGGCCCGTCTGCTCCCCACCGACGTGCGGGTGCGGGCGATGGTCGAGGTGCCCGCCGAGTTCGACGCCCGGTTCTCGGCCACCTTTCGGCGCTACGAGTACCGGGTGACCGACGCGCCCTTCGGGGCGGAGCCGCTGCGCCGGCACGAGGTGCTGGCCTGGCCGAGGCCGCTGGATCTGGCCGCGTTGAACGCCGCGGCCGCCGGCCTCGTCGGGGAGCACGACTTCGCCGCGTACTGCCGGCGCAAGGAACACGCGACGACGCTGCGCGAGGTGACGCGGCTGGACTGGCGTCGGAACCCCGACGGCCTCCTGGTCGCCACCGTGCAGGCGGACGCGTTCTGTCAGGCCATGGTGCGCAGCCTGGTGGGGGCCATGCTGGTGGCCGGCGACGGCCGTCGTCCCGTCCAGTGGCCGGGCAGCCTGCTCACTCACCGGGAGCGGTCCAGCGAGGTGACGGTGGCGCCGGCACACGGGCTGACCCTCGTCGCGGTCGGCTACCCGCAGGACCCGGCCGAGTACGCGCGTCGCGCCGACCTGACCCGCCGGCTGCGGGTCCCCGTCGAAGGCTGACCGCCGCCGGGCGGGGTCGGTCGTCGGGAGGGTTGACCGCCGCCGGGCGGGGTCAGTCGCCGGGCAGTTCGCCGTCGCCGCTCTGGGTGCCGCTGCTCTCCGTCGGCGCCGCCGTCGGTTGCCCGGCCGTGCCGCCGTCGGCCCGCCGTTGCAGCACGCCCTTGCTGAGATGCAGCTCGATCATGTCGAACAGGATCTCCCGGATCTTCGGGTCGCCGGACTTGACGGCCGCACCGTCCGCGCGGACCACCAGCGCGTACGCCAGGTAGTGGCCGCGCACCTGCCAGCCGACGCGGGCGGGGGCGGTGCCCAGCACGGCGGTGTCGTCGCCGGCGGTGAGGCCCCGGAAGCGGCCCTGCCGTTCGTCGAGGAGCTGGCGGATCCGTTCCCGGGTGCGCTCGGCGCTGGCCTTGTCGGTGAGGTTGAACAGGCCGGTGGTGACCAGGTGGTCGCCGTCCGGGGTCCGCAGCGTGGCCCGTACGACCTGGTTGCAGCCGAGGCGGACCAGCATGTCGGCCACCTCGCCGGTGGCGGCGACGGCACAACTGCCGCTGGAGTGCGTCTTGAGCACCTGGTAGGCCGCCTGGCCGTCGGAGAGCTTCAGTTCCTTGCCGGGGAAGACCTCCTTGGCGGTGAGGGGGGCCTGGTCGGTGTCCCGGGAGTCGAGGTCCTGCCGCTCGGCGGCGGGAGCGGACGCGGCGGTGTTCGGCTGGTACGTCGGGGTGGTCTCCGGCTGTTTGCCGCGTTCGGACAGGAGCGCGGCGGCGCCCAGCCCGCAGAGCGCGAGCAGGACCAGGACGGCTGCGCCACCGACCAGCACCTGCCAGAGGCGGCCGCCGCCGCGCCGGGAAGTCTGCTCGATCGGCTGCGCGGAGGTGTAGACCCGTTCGCGGGGTGCGGCGAGCGGAACGTCGGCACGGGCGGGCGGCGGCGGCTGCGACGACGGCAGGACGAGTTGGTTCGGCCGGGGCAGCGACGGCGCGGGGAAGCGCGACGGAGAGGGCCCGGCCGGCGGGGGCGGGCCGTCGAACGCGGCCACCTCGGAGCCGGGCTCCGGGTACTCCTCGAAAGCGTCCTGATCGGACTCGTACCGATACACCATGTCGCCTAGAGTAGGAGCCATTGTCCCTTTAGGGGGTAATAACGGGAAATGTGTGCGTGGGCCGTGTCGGGACGTGTCCCGGCCGGTGCGAGAATTGCCGACGTGACCGGCGACCACTACTTCACCGCTGAACCCGCCAGCGACGCCCCGCCGCGCGAGGTCGAGTTCTCCGTCGCCGACCGCGACTACCGGCTCGCCTCCGCCGGCGGGGTCTTCTCCGCCAGCCGACTCGACCCGGGCACCGCGGTGCTGCTGCGCAAGGCCGAGCTGCCCACCGCCGACACCACCGGTGACCTGCTCGACCTGGGCTGCGGGTTCGGGCCGATCGCCTGCGTGCTGGCCGACGTGGCGCCGTCGAGCACGGTCTGGGCCGTCGACGTCAACGCCCGCGCCCGTGACCTCACCGCCGCCAACGCGGCCCGGATCGGTGCCGGTGACCGGGTCCGGGTCAGCGCACCGGACGACGTGCCGGCGGACCTGCGGTTCGCCGAGCTGTGGTCCAACCCGCCGATCCGGATCGGCAAGGAGGAACTGCACGAGCTGCTGCTGCGCTGGCTGCCCCGGCTCGCCCCGGACGGCGTCGGCTGGCTGGTGGTCGCCCGGCACCTCGGTGGCGACTCGCTGCAGCGCTGGCTCACCGAGCAGGGTTGGCAGGTCGAGCGGCACGCCAGCCAGAAGGGCTTCCGGGTGCTGCGGGTCACCCGGTAATTGGATATCCCCCCCGCCGCCGCCTGGGGCAGGATCCCGGCGTGGGATACGTGGACGTGGCAGGGGTCGGGCACATCCTGCCCGACGGTCGGGAACTCTTCGCCGACGTGTCGTTCCGGGTCGGCGAGGGCGCCAAGGTCGCCCTGGTCGGGCCGAACGGCGCGGGTAAGACGACGCTGCTGCGGATGGTAGCCGGGGACCTGCCGGTGCGGACCGGTGTCGTCGCGCGCGCCGGCGGGCTGGGCGTGATGCGCCAGTTCATCGGCATGATCGGTGACGAGTCGACGCTCGCCGACCTGGCGCTGTCGCTGGCCCCGCCGCCGCTGCGCGACGCCGGCCGCCGGCTCGCCGAGACCGAGGCGGCCATGCGGGCGGCCGAGGTCCGCGGCAAGTACAGCACCGCCGCCGGCAAGGCCCAGCTGGCGTACGCCGACGCCCTCGGCGCCTGGGGCGAGGTCGGCGGGTACGACGCCGAGGTGCTCTTCGACACCGTCGCGACCATCGTGCTCGGCCTGCCGTGGGACGCCGCCCGGGACCGTCCGGTGCGGACGCTTTCCGGTGGCCAGCAGAAGCGGTTCGCCCTGGAGTTGCTGCTGCGCGGCCCGGACGAGGTGCTGCTGCTCGACGAGCCGGACAACTTCCTCGACGTGCCGGGCAAGCGCTGGTTGGAGGCACGGCTGCGCGAGTCGACCAAGTCGGTGCTGTACGTGTCGCACGACCGCGAGTTGCTGGCCCAGAGTGCCGACCGGGTGGTCGCCGTCGAGGGTGGCAGCGCCTGGGTGCACCCGGGTGGCTTCGCCAGCTGGCACTCGGCACGGGTGGCCCGGCACGCCCGCCTCGACGAGCTGCGCCGACGCTGGGACGAGGAACACCAGAAGCTGCGCGAGCTGATGCTGATGTACAAGCAGAAGGCGGCGTACAACGATGGGTTGGCCTCGCGGTACCAGGCCGCGCAGACCCGGCTGCGCAAGTTCGAGGAGGCCGGGCCGCCGCCCGTACCGCCGAAGGACCAGGACATCCGGATGCGGCTGAGCGGCGGGCGGACCGGCAAACGCGCGGTCATCTGCGAGCAGCTGGAGCTGGACGGCCTGACCTTCCCCTTCGACCTGGAGATCTGGTATGGCGACCGGGTGGCGGTGCTCGGTGCCAACGGCACCGGCAAGTCGCACTTCCTGCGGCTGCTGGCCCGCGGCGGCACCGATCCCGACCCGGCGAACGGCCCGGTCGACGGGGCGGGTGCGCTCGCCCCGGTCGCCCACGACGGCACGGCCCGGTTGGGCGCCCGGGTCCGCCCCGGGCACTTCTCCCAGACCCACGACCGGCCGGAGCTGATGTCGAAGACGCTTGTCGAGATCCTCTGGCGGGGTGACGACCACCGCACCGGGATGGACCGGCACGCGGCGATGGGGGTGCTCAGCCGCTACGAGCTGGCCGGTCAGGGTGACCAGCGCTTCGGCACGCTCTCCGGCGGGCAGCAGGCCCGTTTCCTGGTGCTGCTGCTGGAGCTGTCCGGGGCGACCCTGCTGCTGCTCGACGAGCCCACCGACAACCTCGACCTGGCCAGCGCCGAGGCCCTCGAAGCGGGCCTGAACGCGTTCGAGGGGACGGTGATCGCGGTCACCCACGACCGGTGGTTCACCCGCTCCTTCGACCGGTTCGTGCTGTTCCGGGGCGACAACGAGGTCGTGGAGACCCCGGAGCCGGTCTGGGACGTGGGCTGATCGGTCCCCGGGCAGGGGTGCGTCCGGCCGGCATAGGGTGGATCTCGTGACTGAGATGACCTATCGCCGGCTGGGCGACTCCGGGCTCGTGGTGTCCGTGGTCGGCATCGGCTGCAACAACTTCGGCCGCAAGTTGGATCTCGACGGCACCCGCGCGGTGGTGGACGCCGCCCTGGACGCCGGAATCAACCTGTTCGACACCGCCGACATCTACGGCGAACCGCAGGGCGGCTCCGAGGAGCTGCTCGGGCAGGCGCTCAAGGGTCGCCGCGACGACGTGGTGGTGGCCACCAAGTTCGGCATGGACATGAACGGCCTCAACGGTCCGGACCACGGTGCCCGGGGTTCGCGGCGGTACATCGCGCGCGCGGTCGAGGCGTCGCTGCGCCGACTCGGCACCGACCACATCGACCTGTACCAGATGCACGAGCCCGACCCGGGCACTCCGATCGACGAGACCCTCGCCGCCCTGGACGACCTGGTCCGCGACGGCAAGGTGCGCTACCTGGGCAACTCCAACTTCGCCGGCTGGCAGATCGCCGACGCCGACTGGGTCGCCTCGTCCAACGGGCGGTCCCGCTTCATCAGCGCGCAGAACCACTACAGCCTGCTGGAGCGGTCGGTGGAGACCGAGGTGATCCCGGCCTGCGAGCGGTTCGGCCTCGGCATGCTGCCGTTCTTCCCGCTCGCCAACGGCCTGCTCACCGGCAAGTACAAGCGCAGCGAGCAGCCGCCGGCCGGCAGCCGGCTCTCCGGTGGCGGCCGGTACGCGGAGCGGCTCGCCGCGGCCGACTGGGACACCATCGAGGCCATCGAGGCGTACGCCGCCGAGCGGGGGCTGACCATGCTCCAGGTGGCAATCGGCGGACTGGCCGCCCAGCCGGCGGTGACCTCGGTGATCGCCGGTGCCACCACGCCCGAGCAGGTGCACGCCAACGCGGCCGCCGGCACCTGGGAGCCCACCGACGACGATCTGGCCGCGCTGCGCTTCATCCTCTGAGCGCGGCGGAGCCGGCCGCACGACAGCGGGCCGGGCCGCTCATCGCGGCCCGGCCCGGTCGGCCAGTGGATGGCGCCGAAGCGCCGCTGGGTCAGTGGATGGCGCCGGAGCGCCGCTGGGTCAGTCGGTGCGGCGCTGGGGCGCCGCTGGGTCAGTCGGTGCGGCGGCGGCCGAACAGCATGGCGACCCCCATCGCGGCGGCGACGAGCACCAGCCCGGCCGCCGCGAACGGCCACCACCCGGCGTTCCCCCCGCGTCCGTCGGCCCGGTCCGCGGTGACCGCGACCGGCTTGGGCGCCGGCGGTGACTGTGCCGCCCGGGCCTGCACCGTGGCGGTGGCCTGGGTCTGCAGCGGGGCGGGGGAGTTCACCGTCACCCGCCAACTGCCGGCCGTGAGCAGCGGACCGCTGGTGTAGAAGCCCTGCCCCTCGGGCTGCGGTTCGAGTTGCACCGGGCCGACCTTCTGCCCGTCCGGGCCGGTGGCGGTGAGGACCAACCGCACCAGCTTGTCCAGCCGACGACCGTCGGCGTAGGTGGCCTGGATGGTGACCCCCTCGGCCCCGTCGCCGGCCACCGTCAGTTTGAGTTTGTCGGCCTGCGCCGCCGCCGGGGGTGCGGCGAGCAGGGTCAGAGCCAGTCCGGCGACCACGGCGGCCAGCACCTTGCGGATACCCGTCACGGACATCTCCTCACTACCGATGAGGGAGGCCCCTCCCCGACGCCGCAGCGCCGGGGAGGGGCCTCGTCGGATCAGAGCTGGCGACCGGGTGCCAGCCGGGTGGTGTCGCCACCGAGCCGCCCGGCGCCCTTGACCGGTTCGCCGTCGTTCGCCTTGACTCCGGCCTTACTGGCCGTACCGCCCAGCCGGACGATCATGGCGTCGGCGTCCCGGATCAGGACGTCCCGGACCTCCGCCTCGGCCACCAGGGTGGCGTCGGCGGCGAGCGTCCGGAACTGCGTCAACTGCTTGATCGCCTTGCTGTCGTTGCCGGCCGCCTCGGCCTGGCGGGCCGCGTCGAGCTTCGCCTTCAGCTGCTTGTGCGCCGTGGCCGAGAGTCGACCCGTCGCCTTGAACCGGTCCAGCAGGTTCTGCATGTCCCGGAACGAGGTGGTGACGAAGAACCGGACCGTCGAGGTGGTCGTGTTGCCCGCCTTGTCGGTCGCGGTGACGGTCAGCTCGTGCAGGCCGAGCGGCAGCTCGTACATGGCCTGCAGGGTGCCGCTGGCGTACGCCCTGCCGTCGAGCTGACCGACCACGGACGCGATGCCCGAGGTGGGGTCGACGGCCTGCCAGGACACCCGGACGTCCTGGCTGTCGCCGTAGAGCTGGCCGTCGGCGATCCCGGACACCAGCAGCGTCGGCTTGGTGCCGTCGATGCGCAGCACCGCCGACTTGAGCGTCTCGGCGTTGCCCGCCTTGTCGGTGGACCGGAACAGCAGCTCGTGCTGCCCGTCGCCGGTCACCTCGACCGGCGCCGTGTACGGCGTCCACGCGCCACCGTCCAACGACCACTCCACCGTCTTGACCCCGGAACCGGCGTCGGTAGAGGTCAGCACCACCGGGATCGTCCCGTTGTGCCAGCCGGCGTCGTTCGCGGGAGCGAACGTCGCCGTCGTGACCGGTGCGGTGGCGTCGATCTTGACCGTGACGGTCTTCGTCGACTCCACGTTGCCCGCCTCATCGGTCGAGCGGAACCGCAGCTCGTGCTCGCCGTCCCCACTGATCGCCACCGGAGCGGTGTACGCCGTCCAGGTGGTGGCCCCGTCCAGCTGGTACTCGGTGCTGGCCAGCCCACTGCCGCCGGCCTCGTCGGCGGCGGTGAGGGTCACCGTCACCGGACCGGTGTACCACCCCTCGGTCGGGGTGCCCGAAACCGCCGCCGTGGCGACCGGCGCGGTCTCGTCGGCGACCTTCGTGCTCAACCGGAAGTAGTCGAACGCGGCGGTCTTCGAGGCGGTCTGGTTGGCGCCGAGGGTGAACAACCCGACCTTCGGGGTGGCGCCCACCGCGCTGTTGGTCAGCGCCTCCAACGCGGTCCAGGTCGTCCCGTCGGCCGAGTACGACGCGGTGAACGTGTCGCCGGTGCGGGCCAGTCGCAGGTGCCACACCGCCGAGGTGAGGCTGGTCGCCTCCGGCTGCGGGTTCTGCACCGCCCCGCCGATCTCGCTGCGGAACTCGATCCGCCGCGTCACCGCCTGGCCGGCCTGGTTGTCCGCGATGAAGTCGAACTTCAGGTAGTTGTCGTCGTCGGCCTGCACGAGCAGACCGGCCTGCTGGTACTGCTCGTTCAGCAGACTGCCGTCGACCTTCGTCTCCAGGGTCCAGTCGCCTGACGGCGCGGTCTGGAGGATGAAGTTCTTCGGCCCGGTGTTGTCGGTGCCGTAGATGTCACCGTTGGGCACGTCGATCCGCAGCGCGCCGCCGGTGACCCGGTAACCGGCCGGGTCCTCCCGCAGGATCGCGTCCCAGCGGCACTTGTCCAGCGTGTCGCCGGTGAACTCGTCCGACGGGTCGACCGGGCCGGCCGGAGCGTCCGGCGTCACCTGGAACGAATCGAAGGCCGCGTCGACCACCGGCGCCTCGGTGCCGCCGTTGAGTGCGAAGACCCCGATCCGCGGGTTGGTGATGCCGGCGAGCGCGGCCGAACGGCCGACCGGGGTGAACGTCTGCCCGTCGCCCGAGGCGGCGGCGGTCAGGTTCGTCCCGTCGCTGGTGATCCGCAGGTACACGGTGTCACCCGCCGGTGCGGCGGCGCTGTCGGCGCCCTCGTTGCGAGGCGTCGCGGCCGTCTCCCGGATGAACTCCACCCGCCGGCTGCCGTTGTACAGCAGGTCCACCTTGGCGTAGTTGTCGTCGTCGCCGTACACCAGCAGACCGGCCTGCTGGTAGTTGGCGGTGACCGGGAGGGTGACCTTGGTGGTGATCTCCCAGGCGCCGGTCGGAGCCGGCTGGAGCACCAGGTTGGTCGCGTCGTTGCGGGCGCCGTAGAGGTCGCCCACGCCGGTCGGCAGCCGCAGCGCGCCGCCACTGACCGAGTAGAGCTGGTTCTCCCGGATGACGCTGGACCAGCGGGTCTTGTCGAGGCTGGTGCCGTCGAAGGCGTCCGAACGCGCCCCGAAGCAGGACGTGTCCGGGGCGTCCACCCGCACCGGCACCGTGGCGTACGACTTGGCGCCCTTGCTGTCGGTCACCGTGAGGGTGGCCGTGAAGGTGCCCGGGCTGGCGTAGGTGTGGCTGGCGTCCAGCGTGGACGCCGTACCGCCGTCACCGAAGTCCCAGGCGTACGTCAGCGGGGTGTCGCCCTCGGCGTCGGTGGCCGTGCCGTCGAACGCCACGGTGACCGGCGCGGTGCCGGCGGCCGGGGTCGCGGTGGCGGTGACCACCGGCGGCGCGTTCTCGGTGACGCCGCGGCCGACGAAGTCCATCCAGTTGACGTTGAACAGCGAGCCGGAGCCGCCGTTCGGGTCACGGGCCACGAAGTACAGCGAGCCGCTCGCGGCACCGGTGACCGGCGCGCTCACGTCCGTGTACGTCTGCCACGCGCCGGTCGCCGGCACGGTGGCCGTGGCGACCACCGGTCCGTCCACCGCGCCCGCCCGGACCTCGATGCGACCGCCAGCGGCGGCCGAGGCGGCCCGGAACCGGATCTCGCTGATGTTGGTCAGGTCCGCCGGGGCGAGCGACCACCAGTCGCCGTCCTCGATGAACCCGATGTTCTGACCGCCGCCGGCGGTGTCGGCGCCGGTCTCCCGCTGCACGCCGGCGTCTCCGCCGCCGGTGCTCACCGGTGCCCGACCGGTGGCGGTGAAGAACTCGGCCTGCTTGCGCTTGGGCTGCAGCACCTCGATGACCCGACCGGTGAGCGGGCTGGCTCCGCCGGCCCCGCCGTCGTCGGTGTAGGTGGCCTCGAAGACCGCGAAGACGTTCGCCTCGGCGCCGTGCCCGGAGGCGAGCGACGTCTGGACGGTGCCGGTGCAGCCGGTGTGCTGCTCCAGCGGGTGGGCGTGCTCGTCGTGACCCAGCAGCACCTGGAGGTTCACCCGGGCACAGTCGATCTCCCCGTCCTCGGGGTCGGTCACCTTGATCGTGTAGCGGACCTGGTCACCCCAGTCGAAGAACCCGCCGTCCGGCGGGAACTCGATGGTGACCGTCGGGGACGTGTTGCCCACGGTGATCGGCACGTTGGCCACCGCGGTACGGCCCTTCGGGTTGGTGACGGTGAGCTGGGCGGTGTAGTTGCCCGCCGTGGCGTAGGTGTGCGTCGGGTTAGCGTCGGTCGAGGTCTGCCCGTCGCCGAACGCCCAGGCGTAGGTGAGCGCGCCACCGTCCGGGTCGCGGGAGCCGGCGCTGGAGAAGGTGACGGTCAACGGCGCCGCACCCGAGGTCGGGGTGGCGGACGCCGCCGCGATCGGCGCGCGGTCACCGGCGGTGTAGTCGATCCGGTAGACACCCGAGTTGTCGTTGTTGCCACCGAAGCCGCTGCCCCACTCGATCAGGTACAGGGCGCCGTCGGGGCCGAACTCGAAGTCCATCGGCCGGACCATGGTCATCCCGGTGAGCAGCTGGTTGATGTCCACCAACGACTTGCCGTCGGGGGTCAGCTGCATCGTGTACATCTTGTTCTGGTTCCACTCGCCGAGCAGCGCCTTGCCGTCGTAGTAGGCCGGCCACTTGCGGGTCGAGTTGAGGTCCGCGTCGTAGCGGTAGACCGGGCCGCCCATCGGGGCGCCACCGCCGCCGATCTCCGGGTACCGGGCGTCACCGGCGTACCCGTAGTCGACGGTCGCGGGGACGACCGGCGGGAGGTTGGTCAGGCCGGTGTTGTTGGGCGAGTTGTTCACCGGCGCCGCGCAGTCGAACTTCGCGCCGCTCGGGCCGGACGGGAACGTGTAGTCGTTGTACGCCTCGTTCGTGCCCGTGCAGTACGGCCAGCCGTAGTTGCCGGGGGTCACGATGTTCCACTCGACCAGGCCACGCGGGCCGCGGGTGGGGTTGTCCGCGTTGGCGTCCGGCCCGTAGTCCGCGACGTACAGCGTGTTGGTCTTCGGGTCGGTGCCGATCCGGAACGGGTTGCGGAAGCCCATCGCGTAGATCTCGGGACGGGTCTTCTCGGTGCCCGGAGCGAAGAGGTTGCCGGCCGGAACGGTGTACGACCCGTCGTCCTCCGGGTGGATCCGGATCACCTTGCCGCGCAGGTCGTTGGTGTTGGCCGAGGTGCGCTGCGCGTCGTAGTCCTGGCGGCCCGACCGCTCGTCGAGCGGCGAGTACGAGTTCGACTCGAACGGGTTGGTGTTGTCACCGGTGGCCAGGTACAGGTTGCCGGCGCCGTCGAAGGTCATGCTGCCCCCGGCGTGGCAGCAGGTGTTGCGCTGGGTGTCGACCCGCAGCACCTGCTTCTCGCTGGCCGGGTCGATGGTGTCGCCGGTCACCGTGAACCGGGACAGCAGGTTGCGCGTGACGCCGTCGTTCGGGGCGTAGTACAGGTACACCCACTTGTTGGTGGCGAAGTCCGGGTCGAGCCGGATGCCGATCAGGCCGTCCTCGTTGCCGGTGAAGACGTCCAGGTCGACGGCGGTGACGGTGTTGCCGGTGTCCGGCTTGATGATCTGCACCCGACCGTCGCGTTCGATGTAGAAGACCCGCCCGTCTCCGGCGATGTCCAGTTCCATCGGGTTGCTCGTGTTGCTGTCAAGGGAGACCTTCTCGAAGTTGGAGGTCTTCGAGGCGCCACAGTCGGCGTCCACCACACCGGCGGCGGTCTGGATGCCGCCGAGCAGGTGCTTGAGGAACTCCGGTTCGGCGTACGACTCCCGGGTGTGCCCGCCGCCGGTGTACCATGATCGACCACCGTCGAAGTCCTGACACCAGGCGGTCGGGTGGTCGGCGCCCATCGCACCGGCGCCCGGGGTGTAGCTCTTCTCGTCCAGGCTGGCCAGCACGTGCACGTCCGGCCGGGGGTTGGTCTGGAAGTTGTACCACTCGTCGAAGCGGGACCAGCGGTCCGGAAGCTCGGCGGTGGACGGGTGTGCGTGGTCCTCCACCTTGACCGTGGCCTGCTGGTTCGCCGGGTGGTTGGCGAAGTACGCGCCGACCAGGTCGCCGTACCAGGCCCAGCTGTACTCGGTGTCCGACGCGGCGTGGATGCCGACGTAGCCACCGCCCGCCTTCACGTAGCGCTCGAACGCCGCCTGCTGGTCGGCGTTGAGGACGTCGCCGGTGGTGGAGAGCCAGATCACGGCCTTGTACTTGGCCAGGTTGGCGTCGGTGAATACCGCGCCGTCCTCCGAGTTGTCCACGGTGAATCCGTTGGCCGCGCCGAGTTGCTGGATGGCGGCGATGCCGGTGGGGATGGAGTCGTGCCGGAAGCCGGCGGTCTTGGAGAAGACCAGGACGGAGAAGGGATCGGCGGCGGCCTTGGGCGCCTTCGGCACCACCTGGGTCACCGGGGCCGCGGCCTGCGCGTCTTTCGGGGGGACCTGGGCGGCGGGAGCCGCCTGCGCCGGCGACCCGAGCAGGGTCGTCGAAGCGAGGGCCAGGGAGATGAGGGTCGCGGTGATGGGTTTTCGGGCACGACGAGAACGGGACACGCCGCCTCCAATGTCGCAGTGGACAGGAATCGCGGGGGCCGGCTCGCCGAAGACCGTCCCAGATGGAGCCGGTGGGGACACCGTGCCAGGGCGTCCACGCCGGCATTTTGTCGAATCGCTGAACAAATTAATTCGGCTCGCTCAATGTCGGGCAAGATGCCGGCGGGTAACGGTTCTGCAACGGGGGGCGACATTCCGAACAGGACCGGGATGAAGCACCCCAACTGATTCGGCCTTCCGGGCCCGTCGACCCCTCCCTTGGCAGGCCGACGGATCCGTCGTACTGTGACACGCAAGTAACCCACGGGAGCCCGGTGTACCGGGCTGAGAGGGGGGCTGACAGCCCCCGACCGTCGAACCTGATCCGGGTAATGCCGGCGCAGGGAGGAGCGTTGCCGTGCCGTCCCTTGGACGACTGCATCTCATCACCGACACCCGACCCGGTCGGGACCCGCTCGCCGTGGTCCGCGCCGCCCTCACGGTGGCCCGCGCCGACCTGGTGGTGCAGGTCCGCGTCGAGGACTCGGCCACCGACCGCGAGACGTACGAACTGGCCCGGCAGGTGCTGGCGCTCTGCCGGCCGTACGGGGCGACCTGCCTGGTCAACGACCGGTTGCACGTGGCGCTGGCGGTGGGCGCCGCCGGCGGGCACATCGGCGCCGACGACCTGCCGGTCGCCGCCGCCCGCCGGGTGCTCGGCCCCACCGCCGTGCTGGGCGCCACCGCCCGCGCGCCCGGTACGGCGAGCGCGGCCGTCGCGGCGGGAGCCAGCTACCTGGGCGTCGGACCGTGTCACGCCACCACCACCAAGCCCGGGTTGCCGGACCCCATCGGCCCCGCCGGGGTACGCGCCGTCGTCGACGCCGTCGACGTACCGGTCATCGCGATCGGCGCGGTGACCGCCGACCGGGTACCGGCGCTGCGGGCCGCCGGGGCGTACGGGGTGGCGGTGGTCGGCGCGATCTCCGCCGCCACCGACCCGGCCCACGCGACCGCCGAGCTGATCGAGGCGCTGACGTGCTGACCGGCCGGTCCCCGGCACCGCGATCGAGCGACCGGGCCCGGCTGGACGTGGCGGTGGTGGGGGCGGGCCCGGTCGGGCTGGCGATCGCCTGGCGCTGCTCCGCGCGCGGGTTGCGGGTGGCGGTGCACGACGCGGCACCCGGGTCGGGGGCGTCGGCGGTGGCCGCCGGCATGCTCTCCCCGGTCGCCGAGGCGTACTTCGGTGAGCGGCGGCTGACCGAGCTGCTGCTGGCGTCCGCGGCCCGCTGGCCGGCGTTCGCCGCCGAGCTGACCGAGACGACCGGCGTCGCGATCGGTTACCGCACCGAGGGCACCCTGATGGTCGGGCTGACCGGTGACGACCTGGCCGAGGCGCGCCGGCTCTGGGCGTACCAGCAGGGGTTGGGTCTGCCGGTGACCCCGCTGCTGCCCAGCGGGCTGCGCGACCGCGAACCGGCGCTCGCGCCGCGGGTGCGCGGCGGCGCGCTCGCGCCCACCGACCACCAGGTCGACCCGCGGCTGCTGGTGCCGGCGCTGCGCACGGCCGCGCAGCGGGCCGGCGCGGCGTTCGTGCCGCAGGCGGTCCGACACCTGTCCGATGTGGAGGCGAGGGTCACCGTGGTCGCCGCCGGCTGCGGGGCCGCCGCCCTCACCGGGCTGCCGGTGCGGCCGGTGAAGGGCCAGATCCTGCGGCTGCGCGCGCCCGGCGGCGTCGCGCCGGGCTTCCGGCACGTGATCCGGGGGTACGCCGACGGCGAGCACGTCTACCTGGTGCCCCGCGCCGACGGTGAGGTCGTGCTCGGCGCGACGGTCGAGGAACGCTCGGACACCACGGTCACCGCCGGCGCCGTGCAGCGGCTGCTCCGCGCCGGGGTCGACCTGCTGCCCGAACTGGCCGAGTACGACCTGGTCGAGGCGGTCGCCGGGCTCCGCCCCGGCACCCCGGACAACGCGCCCATCCTCGGGCCGCTGCCCGGCCGACCGGACGTGCTGGCCGCCACCGGGCACCACCGGCACGGCATCGTGCTCACCCCGGTCACCGCCGACCTGATCGCCGACCTGGTGGTCACCGGCGTGCCCGACCCGCTGCTCGCCGCGTTCCGGCCCGACCGGTTCGTCGGCGCGGCGACCGGCGGTGGACCCGATCGGACGATGGAGGGCGACCAGTGGAGTTGACGGTGAACGGGGCCGGGCGCAGCGTCCCCGGTGGCGCGTCGGTGGCGGACCTGGTCCGCGACGTGGTGCCCGAGCAGCGTGGCGTGGCGGTCGCGGTCAACGGCGAGGTGGTGCCCCGGGCCGGTTGGCCGGTGACGGTGCTGCGCGACGGTGACCGCGTCGAGGTGCTCACCGCGGCGCAGGGCGGGTGAGCGGCGTGTCGTTCGAGCTGGGTGGGGTGACGTTCGGCTCGCGGCTGATCCTCGGCACCGGCGGGGCCGCGAACCTGCACGTGCTGGAGCAGGCGATCCGCGCGTCCGGCACCGAGCTGGTCACCCTGGCCCTGCGCCGGGTGGACACCGCCCCGGGCACCGGCGGTGGGCTGCTCGACCTGCTGGACCGGTGCGGGGTACGGCTGCTGCCGAACACCGCCGGCTGCTACACGGCGACCGAGGCGGTGAAGGTGGCCCGGCTGGCCCGGGAGGCGTTCGACACCGACTGGATCAAGCTGGAGGTGATCGGCGACGAACGGACGCTGCTGCCCGACGGGGTGGAACTGCTCCGCGCCGCCGAGGAGCTGGTCGCCGACGGGTTCACCGTGCTGCCGTACACCAGTGACGACCCGGTGCTCGCCCGCCGGCTCGCCGACGTGGGTTGCGCCGCGGTGATGCCGGCCGGTTCCCCGATCGGCTCGGGCCTCGGCGTCGGTAACCCGCACCACATCCGGCTCATCCGGCAGGGCGTGGACGTGCCGGTGATCCTGGACGCCGGCATCGGCACCGCGTCCGACGCCGCCCTGGCGATGGAGCTGGGCTGCGACGCGGTGCTGCTGGCCAGCGCGGTCACCCGGGCCGCCGACCCGGTGGCGATGGCCACGGCGATGCGGTACGCGGTCGAGGCGGGCCGCCTCGCGGCGGGCGCCGGCCGGATCGCCCGTCGCTTCCACGCCCTCGCCTCCACCCCCGACGAGGGAAGACCCGACCTGTGACCGCGCCGTCCGGTGTCGTCGTGTTGACCGACCGGCTCGTCGCGCGCGGCGGACTCGACCGGGTGGTGGCGGGAGCCGTCGCCGGGGGAGTGCGCTGGGTGGTGCTGCGGGAGAAGGACCTGCCCCGCGCCGAACGCGCCGCCCTCGCCGCCGACCTGCGTGCGATCCTCGCTCAGGTCGGCGGGACCCTCATCGTGGCCGGCCCCGACCCGCTCGGCGGCGACGCCGTCCACCTGCCCGCCGCTGGCCCGTACCCGCCACCAACCCACCAGCTGGTCGGCCGCTCCTGCCACAACCAGGCCGAGCTGGCCCGTCTCACCACCGAGCACTACGCGACGGCCTCCCCGGTCTGGCCAACGCCATCCAAGCCCGGCTACGGTCCGCCCCTGCACGTCGCGGGGTTGGGCAGCCTCGTCCGCGCCAGCCCGGTGCCCCTGCTGGCCCTCGGCGGAGTGGAAACCCCGGAACAGGTGACCGCCTGCGTCCAAGCGGGAGCCAGCGGAGTAGCAGTACTGGGCGCACTGATGCGGGCAGCAGACCCAGAAGAAACAGCCGCCACCCTGAGCAGCGCTTGTGTCGAGGCGGTCACCCCTGAGCTGTCCGAAGGCCGGCACGGGTGCACGGAGGTCTCCCGGGCAGCCCCCAACCGCAACCAGGGAAAACCATGACCCCGCGCACAATCCTCACCATCGCCGGCTCCGACTCCGGTGCCGGCGCCGGCATCCAGGCCGACCTCAAGGTCTTCGCGGCTCTCGGCGCGTACGGCACGAGCGTCCTCACGGCGGTCACCGCGCAGAACACCCGGGGTGTCGACGCCGTCCTGCCGTTGCCGCCGCGCACGGTCACCGAGCAGTTGGACAGCGTCCTGGGCGACTTCACCGTCGGCGCGGTCAAGACGGGGATGCTCGGCACGCCGGCGGTCGCCGACGTGGTGGCCGAGGCCGCCCGGGACGGCCGGTTGCCCCAGCTCGTCGTCGACCCGGTGCTGGTCGCCACGAGCGGCCACCGGCTCGGTGTGGTGGGCGCGGTGGAGCGGCTGCTGCCGTACGCCCGGGTGGCGACACCGAACTGCGCGGAGGCCGCGGCCATCACCGGACGCGGGGTGGACGACGTGGCGGGGATGGTCGTGGCGGCCGAGGCGCTCGCGGCCGGCGGCCCGGAGTTCGTCGTGGTCACCGGCGGTGACCTGGACGGCGGCGAGGCGGTCGACGTGCTGCACGGCGGCGGCGTCACCACTCTGCTGCGCGCGCCCCGGGTGGACACCCGGCACACCCACGGCACCGGGTGTTCGTTCTCGGCGGCCATCGCGGTGCGGCTCGCGCTGGGCGATGAGGTGCCGACGGCGGTCGAGGCCGCCAAGGAGTACGTGCTCCGCGCGCTGACCGGTGCGCGGAGTTGGGAGCTGGGCGCGGGACGTGGGCCGTTGGATCACTTCGGCTGGTCCGCTTGATCACCAGGGAGGTTGTCGTGCAGGCACGAGGCAAGGTGTACGTCGAGGGTTCGCGGCCGGATGTGCGGGTGCCGTTCGCGGAGGTGGCGCTGACCGGCGATCATCCACCGGTGCGGCTCTACGACACGTCCGGTCCCGGGTCGGACCCGGAGGTGGGGCTGCCGCCCCTGCGGGGGCCGTGGATCGCCGAGCGGGGTGACGTGGCACCGGTGCGTGGCGCGGGTACGCCGCTGGCCGGTGCGGACGGGCGTCGTCCGACGCAGCTCGCGTACGCACGGGCCGGTGTGGTGACGCCGGAGATGGAGTTCGTGGCGATCCGGGAGAACGTCGACCCGGAGCTGGTCCGCGCCGAGATCGCCGCCGGTCGGGCGGTGTTGCCGCTGAACGTGAACCACCCGGAGTGTGAGCCGGCGATCATCGGCAAGGCGTTCCTGGTCAAGGTGAACGCCAACATCGGCACGTCGGCGGTCAGCTCGTCGGTCGCCGAGGAGGTGGAGAAACTGACCTGGGCCACCCGTTGGGGTGCGGACACGGTGATGGACCTGTCCACCGGCAAGCGGATCCACGAGACCCGGGAGGCGATCGTGCGGAACTCGCCGGTGCCGATCGGGACGGTCCCGATCTACCAGGCGCTGGAGAAGGTCGGCGGTGACCCGGTGAAGTTGAGCTGGGAGGTGTTCCGGGAGACCGTCATCGAGCAGGCCGAGCAGGGCGTCGACTACATGACCGTGCACGCGGGAGTGCTGCTGCCGTACGTGCCGCTGGCCGTGGACCGGGTCACCGGGATCGTCTCCCGAGGCGGTTCGATCATGGCGGCCTGGTGCCTGGCGCACCACGAGGAGAACTTCCTCTACACGAACTTCGCCGAGCTGTGCGCGATCCTGGCCCGCTACGACGTGACGTTCTCCCTCGGTGACGGGCTGCGGCCCGGCTCGATCGCGGACGCCAACGACGAGGCGCAGTTCGCCGAGCTGCGCACCCTCGGTGAGCTGACGACCGTCGCCTGGGAGCACGACGTCCAGGTGATGATCGAAGGGCCGGGGCACGTACCCATGCACAAGATCAAGGAGAACGTGGACCTCCAGCAGGAGTGGTGCCACGAGGCGCCCTTCTACACACTCGGTCCGCTGACCACCGACATCGCGCCCGCGTACGACCACATCACCTCGGCGATCGGCGCTGCGATGATCGGCATGTTCGGCACCGCGATGCTCTGCTACGTCACCCCGAAGGAGCACCTCGGACTGCCGGACCGCGACGACGTGAAGGCGGGCGTGATCGCGTACAAGATCGCGGCGCACGCGGCGGACCTGGCCAAGGGGCACCCCGGCGCACAGGACTGGGATGACGCGCTGTCGAAGGCGCGGTTCGAGTTCCGTTGGGAGGACCAGTTCAACCTCTCGCTGGACCCGGACACGGCGCGCTCGTACCACGACGCGACGCTGCCGGCCGAACCGGCGAAGACGGCCCACTTCTGCTCGATGTGCGGGCCGAAGTTCTGCTCCATGAAGATCACCCAGGAGCTCAAGGAGTACGCCGCCCGTGGCATGAAGGACAAGTCGGAGGAGTTCGTGTCCGGCGGGAGCCGCGTCTACCTGCCGTTGACCTGATCCGCCTGACCGTTGCCGGCCGGTCTGCGGCTGGCGAGTGTGCCGGCCGGCCGGTGTGAGGCGATGATCGACTCGGGTTCATTGATGTCGCGGTGTCCACGTGGGCGGGACAGCCCGGTATCAGTGAACCCGAGTCGATCAGGCAGGTGGGTTGATCCGTCGACGTGTCGGCGGGGGACGGTCAGTCGCGGTGGTGCCGTCCGGTGGAGCGCATCGACCGGCGACCGCTCTCCTGCTCCGGCTCGTTGTCCGGCACCGGCTTGCCCAGGCCGGCGACCCAGTCGACGAACTCCTCGTCCTGCGCCGGCAGCGGCTCCTCCCCGTTCGACACGTTCGGGGTCTCCTCGTCGGTGCGGGACCGGTTGCGGCGGAACAGTCCGCCGAGCCGTCCGCGCCGGGTCGGCTGCTCCGGCTCGTCCCGGGGCGTCGGCACGACCGGCGCCGGGTCGACGCTCGCCGGACCGTCGTCGGTGAGCGTTCCCGCCTGCCCCGGTACGACCGGGGACGACGAGGTCGGGACCGGGTCCGTCGCCGGGTCCGCCCCGGACGGTGCCGACCCGGTGTTCCGGTCCGATGTGCCGACGGCCCGGCGCCAGCGAGCGGCCGCCCGGTCCAACGCGCTCTCGCCACGCTCGTCCGGCGTCGTCGCACTCGCCGCCTCGGCGGGGGCCGGCGGATCGCTCGGCTCGGTCGTGCCGGTCGGTGCCGTCGAGGAGTCGTCCGTCGAACCGGGCTGCGCGTCTGTCGACCCTCCCCGACGGGTGGTATTGAAGGCGTCCCAGGTGCTGGCGCGGCTCAGGTCCGGCAGCGGTGCCCGGTGCCGGGGGCGGAGCGTCCACTCGGCCGGATCCGGCGTACTCCGGGCCTCCGGGACCGTCGACCCGGCGTCCTCGGCCGGCGCGGACACGGTCCGCCCCGGGGTGACCGGCCAGGCCGGCGGGGCCGGCGTCCACCGGTCCGGCTGGGCGCCACCGGCGGGCTCCGAGCCGAACAGCGAAGCGTGCGAGCTGTCCCCGGCCATGAAGCGGTCGGTTCCGGTCTGCTCGGTGCCGGTGTGGTCGGTCCGTCGCGTGGTGCCGGTGCTCCGGGTGGCCGTGGCGGCCTCGGTGGCCGACGGGGTCGTCGCTCCTCGCCCGGCCTCGTCGGGCGAGGGCCGGGCGGCGGAAGCGGCCGGGGCTGCCGGAGCGACCGAGGTGGCGGGAGCAGCCGGTGTAGCGGGAGCAGCCGCGGCTGCCGGAGCGACCGAGGTAGCGGGAGCGGCCGGGACTGCTGAAGCGGCCGGGGCGGCGGGGACGTCGACGGTGGGCTGCGGGCCGTCGGTGCCGGACCGGGCGGCCTTCCTGGCTCGCCCGGTGCTCGCGGCGGTCGTGGGCATCGCGGTCGCGGCGGTCGTGGCCGTCGCGGTGGTGCCGCTCCCGGCTGGCGCGTCGGTCGCCGCCCTGGCCGATGCGTCGGCCTCGGCCCTGCCCGGCGCAACGGCCCCGGGCCCGGCTGGCGTGCCCGCTCCGGCTGGCGTGCTGGCTCCGGCTGGCGTGCCCGCTCCGGCGCGCGGGTCGGCCGGCGTGCTGGCTGGCCCGTCGGCAGTGGTGCTGGCTGGCGCGTCGGCCGGCGTGCTGGCTGGCGCGTGGGCCGGCGTGCTGACTGGCGCGGCGGTGCCGGCGGCGGCCAGGTCGGTCGGTGCGGCCTCGGTGGTCGACAGCGTGCCGGCCTCGTCCCGGGCCGAGGCGACGGGGGTGGACTTCGGCTTGCGGGACCGGCGTGGCTTCGGCGTCGACGCTCCGGGGGCGGCGTCAGCACCCGTCGTGGTCATGTCGCCGAGGTCGGTGCTGCTCGCGCTGGTCATGTCCCGGTCGGGCGTGGTCGGGTCGGTGGTCGTCGGGTCGAGCGTGTCCCGGTCGGTCATGGTCGGGTTGTCGGCGTCCGTGCCGGTCCGGCCGGTGGGGCGGCGATCGCCCGTCGGGATGGCCTCGGTCGGTGGGGTCGTGCCACCCTCGACGGTCGCTGCGGCGTTCGACAGCGGGCGGTCGGTCGGATCGGCTGCGAGCGACGAGTCGAGCCCGGCCAGCGGAGAGGAGACGGCTGCCGCCTCGTCCCGGCCCGCGGCGGGCTCGTGCCGTGCGGCGCTGAACTCGCCGGTCGGCGCGGTCACCCAGGGGGCGGCGGCCGGTCGGGAAGCGCCGGCCTCGTCCGGCCCGGTCAGGTCGGCGGGGACCGGGCCGTGCTGGCCGCCCGCCGTGGCCGCCGGCCAGTCCCAGTGCGCCGGGACGGTGCGTACCCCGCTGTCGGCGGCGTGCGGGGGGCGCCCGGTGCCGGTCCGCTCGATGGCGGAAGGCTCGCCCGCGATGGTTCCGAGTGCGGTACGCGCGCCGGCGGTCGGCTCGCCCGTGGTGCTGTCGTCGGCGGTGCTGTCGTCGGTGCTGTCGTCCGCCGAGCCCGCCGGCCGGGCGTTGGGCAGGGCGAGACCGGTGGGCAGCGGACGCAGGATGGTGGTCGGCTCGATCGCCTGCGAATCGGTGCGGTTGGCGCGTACCGGCCAGCGCAGCAGGGCGGCCGCCGCCGCGCCGAGCGCACCGGCGAGGACCGCGATGAGCGCGCCGTAGTAGGGGGTGGTCTGGTAGCGGTCCACCGTGTCACCGGGGCCGGCGGTCAGGTAGGCGAACGCCACCAGGACCGGACCGGCCACTCCGGTGGCTCCGCTGATCAGCGGGACCTGGCCCCGCCATCGGGCCAGGCCGGCGGTCGCCGCGCCGGCGAGCAGCGCCGTGATGGGCAGCAGCAGCAGCGCGAGGCGCTGTGCGACGTCATCGTCGAGCCAGCTCGGCTCCAGCACGCCGAGCCGCACGGTGGGCAGCGGGCCGGCCGTACCGAGCGACGGCAGGACGGAGATCAACGCCAGCAGCCAGACGGCGCCGGCCACGGCCGCCATGTTCCAGCCCAGCTCGGGCCGGAGCAGGACGGCGATGGCCGCGCCCGCCCCGATGACCGCTCCGAGGACGGCGCAGATGCCGACCGCCCAGACCGGGTCAACCGAGATCAGCTCGGCGGCTCGCGCGGGCTGCATGCAGAGTGGCGCGACGGCGGTGGCGCCGAGCGCGGCGGCACCGCCGATGGCCAGTTGCCGGCCGGTGCTGGCCGCCGGGATGTCTCGGCGGGCCAGGCGTCCGGTCAGGACGGCGCCGGCGACGGCGGCGTTCGCGGCGAACCAGCCCACCCAGACGAGCTGGGCCGGCCACTGGTTGACGGTCGTGCCGGTGAAGGCGCCGGTGAGCCGGACGATGCCGAAGCCGTACGCGACACCGAGCTGACCGGCCCCGGCCAGCACGCTCACCCCGAGCGCCGTGAGCAGCAGTCTGCCCCAGGTCCGAAAGGCCATGTCCGGCACGTTACGCACCCGGTACACCGGATCGCCACCGGCGCGCCGCGCGGCGCGTCGGCCCGCGCCCGGCGGGTCTACTTGAGTTCGACCAGTCGGGCCAGGTAAGTCGTGTCCCCGACATTGGTGAGCATGTGCACCGCCCCGGGGTCGCGGTAGACCACTCCACCGGTCGGCTCGTCGGCGTCGATCCGGGTGCCGTCGACGGTCTGTACGACGTTCTTCGCGCCCTCGATCGCCACCACGAGGTAGGGGTGGTCGTGCCGGTGCAGGGGCTGCCGCTCACCCGGTTCGAGTCGGATGTGCCAGACCCGGACCCGGTCGTTCTCGTACACGATCTCCTGGCCCACCGGCCCGAGCTCGGTGCCGTCGATCACGTCGCTCATCGTTCTCCGTCCAGTTGGGGGAGCACCTCGGCGGCGATCAGCTCGAGGTGGTCCAGGTCGGCGAGGTCGGTCATGCGCAGGTGCACCCGCGTGGTGCCGATCTCGGCGAACTCACCGATCCGCTGCACGAGCTGCGCGGGCGAACCGACCACCGGGTCCTCCGGCGGCAGCGCGCTCTTCTCGTGCAGGGGCGCGGCGCGCCGCTGTGCCTCCGCGTCGGTCCGGCCGATGGCCACCACGATCCCGGCGGAGAGCACCAGCGGTGCACGCCCGGCCTCCGTCCGACCCGCGCGGTCGCACGCCTCCCGGACCCGGTCGTACGCCGTGGCGGTCTCCGTGACGGACTTGAACGGCATGTTGAACTCGTCGGCGTACCGGGCGGCCAGTTCGGGGGTGCGCTTGGGACCGCGTCCGCCCACGATGATCGGTGGGCCGGGCACCTGCACCGGCTTGGGCAGGGCGGGCGCGTCCACCAGCCGGTAGTGGTCGCCGGTGAAGCTGTACGTCTCGCCCAGCGGGGTGCGCCACAGCCCGGTGATCACCTCAAGCTGTTCGGCCAGCCGGTCGAAGCGTTCACCGACGGCCGGGAACGGGATGCCGTACGAGGTGTGCTCGCGCTCGTACCAGCCGGTGCCGATGCCCAGGTCGACCCGGCCGCCGCTCATCTGGTCGACCTGCGCGACCTGCACCGCGAGTGGGCCGGGCAGCCGGAAGGTGGCCGACGTCACCAGGGTGCCGAGCCGGATGCGTTCGGTTTCCCGGGCGAGGGCGGCGAGGGTCAGCCAGGCGTCGGTGGGGCCGGGCAGGCCCGGGTCGTTGCCCATCGACTGGTAGTGGTCGGCGCGGAGGAATCCCTCGTAGCCGCCGGCCTCGACCAGCCGGGCGAAGCGGAGCTGGGTGTCGTAGGTGGCGCCGCGGTTCGGCTCGGTGAAGACCGACACCCGCATGTTCATCGTCCTTCCGCGCCGGCCGCCGCCGGCTGGTCGCGTTCCATCAACAGCTCGTGCAGGTCGGCGCTGACCTGGGCCACGTCGGCCAGGTGGGCGTTGCGGCCCAGGGTGCGGGGGCTCAGCACGACCACCCAGGCGGCGAGCAGCACCGCTTCGTCGATCGAGTGGGTGACGAAGGTGATGGTCGACTTGGTGTCGGTGTGCACCCGCTGGAGTTCGCCGGAGAGTTGCTCGCGGGTGGGCGTGTCCAGCGCGGAGAACGGCTCGTCCATCAGCATCACGCGGGGTTTGCGGCCGAGTACGGCGACGAACTCACCCTCGGCGACGTCGAGGTCGATGCCGCGCAGGGCCTCGACCCGGCCGGACCGGCCCTCGAAGGTGCGCGACACCCCGGACAGTCGGATCATCTCCGGCGGACCTCCGCTGAGTGGACGGTCAAGAATCCGACAAAGGCTAGCCGGGTCGTTGGTGTATCGCACCGTCCGAGGTGGTCGTCAGGTTGTTTCCGTTCCGTAACCAGACGCGTCTGGCGTCGCAACTGTGGGTTTCTCGTACGCTGTGCCCGCGAAGAGTCCCCTCACGATGGCGGTGCCGGCTTCCACCCCTCCCGTCGGTTCCCGCCGCGACAACCCCTCCGGTGGTCTGCGGCCCCGGTCGGAAAGGACCTGGTGCACTGATGAGAAGGCTGACCCGTACGGTCGCTACGGCCGCGCTCGCCCTCGCCCTCGCCCTCGTCTCCGCCTGCGGCAGCGGGTCGGACTCGTCCGACGACGCCAAGGGCGGCGACGGCGGGGCGCTGGAGAAGGTGACCTACCTCACCTCCTTCGGCAACTTCGGCCGTGACTCCTACGCCTGGGTGGCGAAGGAGAAGGGCTTCTTCGAGGAGGCCGGCTTCGACGTCGAGATCAAGGCCGGTCAGGGCACCGGTGGCGTCATCCAGACGGTCGTCGGCGGCCAGGCCGACTTCGGGCCGATCGACCTCACCGGCGGTCTGCTCCAGCTCGGGAACGGCCAGGCGAAGGACTTCGTCGCGGTGGCCGCGATCCAGCAGCGCACGATGGCCGGCATCGCCACCCTCGAGGGCAAGAACATCGCCTCGCCGAAGGATCTCGAGGGCAAGAAGCTCGCCGACACCCCCGGCTCCGTGGTCCGCAACCTGTTCCCGACGTACGCCCGGCTCGCCGGCGTGGACGCCAGCAAGGTGACCTGGGTCAACGGTGAGGCGCAGGCTCTGATCGGCACGCTGGCCGCCGGCTCGGTGGATGGCATCGGCCAGTTCGTCGTCGGTCAGCCGACGATCGAGGCGGTGGCGAAGAAGAAGGCCGTCATGCTGCCGTACAGCAACGTGATGCAGGACCTCTACGGCAACGTGCTGATCACCTCCTCCCAGATCGCCAAGGAGAAGCCCGAGATGGTGAAGCGGTTCACTGCGGCGCTGCTCAGGGGCCTGGAGTACAGCCTGGCGAACCCGAACGAGGCCGCTGACCTCCTGAAAAAGAACGTCGACGCCACCGTCGTGGCGTCGGCCGCCGCCGAGCTGGAGCTGATGGCCTCGTACGTCCGCTCCGACAACTCTGCCGGCGCCGCCATCGGCACCCTGGACAGTGGCCGGGTCGCCAAGAGCATCGCGGTCCTGCGGGGTGCCGGCGCGCTCAAGCAGAACATCACCCCCGAGCAGATTATCGACTTCAGCCTCGCGCCGAAGGCCTGACCGTCCGGTCGTCACCAGGGGGTACGTCCCGCCGGCTCCGGTGGGACGTACCCCCGTCGCTCGTCGGCCCCCGCGGCCGTGGGATTTCGAGGAGATCAAGATGACCGACGTCCGCTCAGCAGAGCCGGCCGTGCCGGTGCCCCCGCCGGCGGGCACCGGCCGCGACGCGGGTCGGGGCGCCGGCCTGCGCGCCGGGACCGGGGCGGCGCTGCTGCCCGCGGCCGGTATCCTCGTCGCCCTGGCGGCGTGGTGGCTCATCGCCCGGCTGGAGCTGGTCCACCCGGCCGCCCTGCCGCCGCCGGATGACGTGCTCGCCGCGTTCGTCGACAAGCCCGCCCGGATGCTGGAACACACCTGGGACACGCTGCTCGAGATCCTTTTCGGGTTCGCCCTGTCGGCGGCGGCCGGTGTCCTGATCGGACTTTCCCTGGCCAGCTCCCGCACGGTGGAGCGGATGTTCACCCCGCTGCTGGTCGCGGTGAACGCGGTGCCGAAGATCACGCTGGGCCCGCTGCTGGTGGTGGCGCTGGGCTGGGGTCAGAAGCCGATCCTGACCATGGTGTTCCTGCTCTGCTTCTTTCCGATCGTGCTCTCCACCGCGACCGGGCTGACCACCACGCCGGCCGACCTGGCGGAGCTGGTCCGGTCCTGGAACGCCTCCCGCTGGCAGGCGTTCCGCAAGGTGCGCTTCCCGGCCGCGCTGCCGCAGATCTTCGTCGGCCTCAAGGTGGCCATGCCGTTGGCCGCGATCGGTGCGGTGATCGGCGAGTTCCAGGCCGGGGAGAGTGGCCTCGGTTACGTCATCCTCCAGTACGCCGGCGTCGGCGACACCGCCACCGCCTGGGCGGCGATCATGCTGGTGGCGCTGGTGAGCATCCTGCTCTACTCGGCGCTCCTGCTCATCGAGCGGATCGCCCTGCCCTGGGTCCGCGAGACCACCAGCAGCCGCTGATCGCTCGATCCCCGACAACGCGAAGGGCCGGCCTCCCGCTCGGGAGACCGGCCCTTTCGCCGTTCGTGGGCGACGCGCTGCGGCTCAGCCCGCGAGTCGCCAGCGGCCGTTGCGGGCGACCAGCGTGGTGAGTGCCTGCGGCATGAGGCCGGAGTGGTTGTCCGGCGTCATCCGGATCGGGCCGGAGAGGCCGTCCATCTGGGACGTCTCCAGCACGTCGCGGATGCCGTTGCGGTCCACCGTGCCGGCCTCGCCGCCGGCGCGCAGCTCGGCGTCGGCGATCAGTTGCACCGCGTCGGCGGCGAACGACGACGATCCGTTGTAGCCGCCGTAGCGCGCCGTGTAGTCCTGGAACCACTGCCGCCGGGCCGCCTTCGCCGGCGTGGTGGCGATCACGTCGTCGATCACCATCGTCTGGGTGAAGATCAGCGTGGCCCGTTCGGTGGCGCGGGCCGCCGCGCCGAGGAAGAGGTCACCGGCCGCGCCCGCGTCGAAGAACAGCGAACCGCGAAAGGCGGCCTGCTGGGCGCTGGTGGCGGCCAGCGCCGCCTGCTCCGGAGGCGTCCAGATGACCAGCGCGTCGGGCCTGTCCGAAGTGAGCTGGCCGACCTGCTGGCCGACCTCGGTGTCGGTGGTCTTCACCGCCTGCTCGCCGACGGGCTTGATGTTGGCCTTGGTCAGCTCGCGGCGCAGGGCGGCCACGCCCTCCCGGCCGTAGTCGTCGTCGCTGTAGAGCAGGCCCACCTTGCGGACCGACTTGCGACGCAGTTCGGTGGTGAGTGCGGCCGCACTGTCGGCGGCGTTCGGGCCCAGCTTGAACACGTAGCGCCGATCGGCGACCGGAGCGGCGATCGCCCCGGAAGCGGCGAGCGCAATGGTGGGAATCCGCTTCTCGTTGATGGTTCCGACCGCGCCGACCGCGCATTCGTTACAGCCGCCCATGATGATGGCGCTGACTTGGGAATCGCTGCTGAAGTCGGCGATGTTGCGCAGTGACTCGGCGGCGTCGGAACGGTTGTCCTTCACCTTCAGCTTGATCTTCCGGTCGTTCAGTGCTCCCGAGGAGTTCAACTGCTCGACCTTGAGCTCCAGGGCCCTCTGGTATGCCCGGCCCACCGGCGCGGCCGCGCCGGAGAGTTCGAGGTCCGCAGCGATCACGATCGGACTCGTGTCCTTGTCGGCCCCGCCGAACTGGCAGCCGGTGAGCGTGGTGGCAACTACGGCCGATGCGAGCGCCGCGATGGTCGCGGAGCGGATGGGGCTCAACTCAGTCCTCCAGGTGCGGGCGCGGGCGCTGCCCGGTCACCGCCGCTAATCCGTCCTCAGTGGAGGACGGGATCTCCTCTGCCGTACGGTGTGCGCGAAGCCTGCAAAACCTTGCCAATGGCCGGCGCTGTGGTCAAGCGCGGACCCCGGTTGCATTTTCGGGACGGCCATCCCACATGCTGGGGTAACGCAACGTTTGCAAAAGCTCACTTTGCACACACGTGTGACCACTCTGGAGTTACAACCCCTGTTCAGGGGCTTGCGGAAATGAAGGTATCAGTTGACCGGATCACGGGTTCCGCGCCGTCGGACCGTTTCCTACCTCGCTGCGGCTTCCCAAACAGGATCTTCTCTGATGAAATCGCGGCCGTGCCGCGCGTGGTCCCCTCCGCCTACGGCACGGTTCGGCGGGCCAGGCGGGGAAGAAACGACGGAGGCGATGTCGTGAGCACCGGACCGACGACCCTGCCCGCAGTTGGCGACTCCACGCGGCGTTCGCGCCGCGGGTTGCCGCGGCTGCGTGACGCCCGGATCCGGTCCAAGTTGGCGCTGATCCTGGTCGTCCCCGTGGCGGCGGTGATCGCACTGGCCACGGTCCGGCTGATCTCGGTAGGCGAGGGCGCCGTCGACGCCACCCAGGCACGATCGCTCACCGCGCTCTCCATCGACGTCAGCGCGCTCACCCAGGATCTCCAGTCCGAGCGGATGGCCGCGGCGGCCTACCTGGCCGCCCCGCAGCAGCCGGCCGACGCGTTCAACCTGCGGGTCCGTCAGACGCAGCAGCGGGTCGAGGAGTACCGGGCCGAGCGGGGCCGGATCGGCGAGGTGCCGGCGGCTCTGCGGGACCGGCTGGCGGCCATCGACAGTCACCTGGCCACCCTGGACGGCACCCGGCAGGAGGTGCTCGACCGTCGTCAGATGGCGGTCGCCGAGGCGGTGCTGAGGTACGGCGTCATTCTCACCGACCTGGTCGGCTACGGTGACGGGCTCGCCCAGCTGCCCGGCGACGAGAGTCTGTCGGACAGCCGCCGGGCCGTCGCCGCGTTCGCCCGCGCCAAGGCGTCGGTGGCCGAGGAACAAGCGGTGGCCTTCACCGCGCTCACCGCCGGCCAGCTCGACGAGGAGCAGTTCTCCTCCTTCGTAGCCACCCTGACCAGCCAGCAGGAGGCCCTGGTCGCCTTCTCGCTCGCCGCCGACCCGGTGCAGCGCGCCCTGGTCGACAGAACCGTCTCCGGTGACGCGGTCGGCCTGTCCGACCGGGTGGCCACCGACCTCACCCGCTCGGTCGGGCAGCGTTCACTGGTCAACGCGCAGGACGCCACCGCCGCCATCGGCGCGGTCACCGACCTGATGCGCTGGGCCGAGGTCCAACTGCAGAACCGACTTCTCGAGCAGTCCGACCAGGCCCGCTCGGACGTCATCCGGCAGGCCGTGGTCGAGTCGGTGCTGGTGCTGCTCACCCTGATCATCGCGGTGACGCTGGCCGTGGTGCTGGCCCGCTCGCTGAACCACTCGCTGCGCCGACTGCGCGAGGGTGCCCTGTCGGTGGCCAACCACGACCTGCCCGACGCGGTGCAGCGGCTGCAGAACATGGGCAGCGTCGGCGACGGCGGGGTGGAGGAGATCGTCCGGCAGGTCCGAGATCCGATCCAGCTCACCAACCGCGACGAGGTCGGTCAGGTGGCTCTGGCCTTCAACGTCGTGCACCGGGAGGCGGTCCGGGTCGCGGCCGAGCAGGCCGCGCTGCGGACCAGCGTCTCGGCGATGTTCCTCAACCTGGCCCGCCGCAGTCAGACCCTGGTCGACCGGATGATCGGCGAGCTGGACGCGATCGAGCGTGGCGAGGAGGACCCGAAGCGGCTGGCCCAGCTCTTCGAGCTGGACCACCTGGCCACCCGGATGCGCCGCAACGACGAGAACCTGCTGGTCCTGGCCGGTGCCGACTCCGCCGTGCCGCGTCGCGACGACGCGCTGGTGGTGGACGTGCTGCGTGCCGCGCAGTCCGAGGTGGAGCTGTACAACCGCATCGAGTTCGGCACCGTGGACACCGACATCTCGGTGGCCGCGCACGCGGTCAACGACGTGGTACGGCTCGTCGCCGAGCTGCTCGACAACGCGACCCGGTTCTCGCCGCCGACCACCACGGTGGTCGCCGACGGTCGCCGGATCCGCGACTACGTGCTGATCCAGATCGAGGACCGCGGGCTCGGCCTCACCGATGACCAGCTCGACTCGCTCAACCGGCGCCTGGCCGCGCCGCCGAGCGTGGACGTCGCCGCGTTCCGGCTGATGGGTCTGGCCGTGGTGAGCCGGCTCGCCTCCCGCTACGGGATCCGGGTGGAGTTGCGCCGCAACGTCGAGGGCGGCACCGTCGCTCAGGTGACCCTGCCCGCCGCCACCGTGATCCTGCCCAGCAACCGGGGCCGCGAGCAGGTGCTGACCCGGCCGCGCCAGCCGATGGCCGTCGAGCAGACGCCGCTGACCCCGATCGGTCACGCCGAGTCGTACTCCGGTGCCACGGCCGCGGCGGCGACGCTGCCCGACCAGTGGCGGACCAGCACGCCCGCGCCGGCGCAGTGGCAGTCCCCGTTGGACTCCCGCGACACCACCCCGTCCGTGCAGGCCGGCGGCTTCACCGGCGCGCACCAGACGGTGCCGCCCGCGCCTGCCCCGGCCGCCCCGGTTCCGCCGGCCCGGCCCGCCTACAGCAACGGCGGCGGTCCCTCGGTGGGCAGCCCGACCGTGGCGTACCCGACCATCGACCCGCTGCCCCGGCGTGGCTCGGGGGCGGACACCCCCGACGGACGTACCGCGCCGGTGTTGCCGGTCGGGCCGGTCGCCGGGCTCGGTGCGGTCGCGCCGCCGGCCGCGCCAACCGTGCCCTCGGTGCCGGCCGCCCCGGTCAGCACCCGTCCGGACTTCCCGGCCGAGGCGCCGATCTTCCGGGAGATGGAGGCGGTCTGGTTCCGGTCGCACGGCGACGACGCGACCGCGATCTTCACCCGGCCGCAGTTCGACGGGCCGCCGCCCTCCACCGGGACGGCCGACACCGCTCTGCGGTCGAACGGAGGCGGTCAGCAGGCCGCCGCGTTCGCGCCGGCCGCCGCGCCAGCCCGTCCGCCACTGCCGACCCGCACTCCGGGCAGCTCCGGTGAGGCCGCCGGAGTGCAGACCGCGGGAAGCATGGACGGTTTCGGCAACGGGAACGGCGGCGGCAGCCGGGGCGCCTCGACGCCCACGCCACCGCCGTCGTACACGCCGCCGCCGGTGCCCCGCACGGCGCCGGCCGCACCGGCCGCGCCCGTCCAGCCCGCCGCGCCGAGCGCACCCACCGTGGATTCGAGCGCCTGGCGGACGGCGGCGGACGAAGGCTGGTCGCGGGCCAGCCGGGCCGCCGAGCCGGCTCCCGCCGGTACGACCCGGTCGGGCCTGCCCAAGCGGGTGCCGCAGGCGCAACTCGTGCCCGGCGGCATCGAACCGAAGGGTGGCCGGGACCGCAGCCGGCGGACCCCCGATGAAGTACGCGGCCTGTTGTCGGCCTACCACCGCGGTGTGCAGCGTGGCCGGACGGCCGGGACGGACCAGAACAGCACCTCGACCAAGGAGAGCCGATGAACAGGCCAGCTGCCATGCAGGACATGGGTTGGCTGCTCACCAACTTCGCCGACAGCGTGGCGGGTATCGCCCACGTGGTGGCGGTGTCCGCCGACGGGCTGCTGCTCGCGTCCTCCCGGGACCTGCCGGGGGACCGGGCGGACCAGCTCGCCGCGATCACCTCTGGCGTGGTGAGCCTGACCGAGGGCGCGGCCCGGATGTTCAGCGCGGGCGGGGTGTTGCAGACCGTCATCGAGATGGACAGCGGCTACCTCTTCCTCATGTCGATCAGCGACGGCTCGTCGATGGCCGTGCTGGCCGCGCGGAGCTGCGACGTGGGCCAGGTGGGCTACGAGATGGCGTTGCTGGTCGAGCGGGTCGGTGCCGCGCTGGTGCCGCTGCCGCGAGACGCGGTGCGTTCGTAGCACCGAGACCCGGCGCGCGGACCGCGCGCCGGACCAGGGATGGGGGGCGGTGTACGCCGACTCCGTACGGGACGAGGAGGTGATCGGGGATGGACCAACGGCGCGTTGACCCGCGCGGTGCTCTGGTGCGTCCGTACGCGGTCACCCGTGGTCGTACGGAGCCCCGGCAGGACATCGCTCTCGAGGCGGTCCTCACGGCCTCACCCACCCAGGTCGCCGAGTCCCGCTTCGCCGGGCACGACAAGCACCGAATCGCCACGGTCTGTGAGGGCCGTGCACAGTCGCTGGCGGAGATCGCCGCGTACACCCGGATGCCGCTGGGCGTCGCCCGGGTGTTGGTCGCCGACATGGTGGCCGAGAGCCTGCTGACGTTACACACTGCTGCTCCCGCCGAGGGGTTCGAGGAGCGGATGGAACTGCTTGGAAGGGTGCTAAGTGGACTTCGCAGGCTATGACCCCGCTGGGGGGCGGCCGGGCCGGGGAATCGTCTCCGCGAAGATTGTCGTCGCGGGCGGCTTCGGCGTCGGTAAGACGACGCTGGTCGGCGCGATCTCCGAGATCACGCCGCTGAGGACCGAGGCGGTGATGACCGCGGCCGGTGTCGGCATCGACGACCCGTCCAAGGTGCCGGGCAAGGAGACCACCACGGTCGCCATGGACTTCGGCCGGATCACGATGGCCCAGGACCTGATCCTGTACCTGTTCGGTACGCCGGGTCAGACCCGGTTCTGGTTCATGTGGGACGAGATCATCCGGGGTGCGGTGGGCGCCGCCGTGCTGGTGGACACCCGCCGGATCACCGACGCGTTCGCCCCGCTGGACTACTTCGAGAACCGCAATCTGCCGTACGTGGTGGCGCTGAACCGGTTCGACGGTGCTCCCGAGTACGAGGCGGAGGAGGTCCGCGAAGCGCTGGCCATCTCGCCGCAGGTGCCGCTGGTGATGACCGACGCCCGGCACCGGGATTCGGTCAAGCAGGTGCTGGTGACGGTGGTCGAGCACGCCATGCTCCGGCTCCAGGCCGAGCACGGCCGGGGTTTCCCCACGCCCGTCGGCTGATCCCGTCGCGGTCGGCCGGTCCGCACCGGCCGACCGCGACGCGTCAGTCCACCCGGAGCCGGTAGCCGCGCTTGACCACGGTCTGCACCACGCGCGGGGCGCGCAGGCCGGCCCGGAGGCGGGCGACGGCCATCTCCACCGCGTGCTCGTCCGCGCCGCGGGGCAGCGTGCGCAGCAGGGCGGTCCGCGACAGAACCCGGCCGGGGGACTGGGCCAGCGCCCGCAGCACCGCCATCGGCGCGGGAGCGAGCGGTCGCAGTTCGCCGTCGATCACCGCGGCGTGACCGCGCAGGGTGAGCAGATGCCCGGCGGCCTTGAACGTCATGGTCCGGCGGGGCAACTCGTCGACGATGGTCCGTACGAGCGCCCCCAGCCGGGCCCGACCCGGGGCGCTGACCGGTATCCCGTGCCGCAGCAGCGGTTCGGCGGTGACCGCGCCCACGCAACTGGCGAGCACGTCGGTGCGGAACGCGGACAGCACCGCCTCGCTGCGGTCCCCGGCGGCGCGCAGCAGGGCCTCGGCCGCCGGCGCCGAGGTGAACGTCACCGCGTCGACCAGCCGGCCGGCGATCAGGTCGATGAGTCGGTGCAACGGTGCCGGGTCGGTCGGCGGTGCCCACCGGTAGACCGGTACCTCGATGACCGTCGCGCCGGCCGCCTCCAGTGCGAGCGTGCACTCCGGTTGCCGTTCGCCGTGCAGCTGCATGGCGATGACCTGCCCGGCCACGCCGCGCCGACGCAGGTGGTCGACCACCTCGTCGCAGCTCTCCGAGGCGGGCGACCACTGGTCGTGCAGTCCCGCCGCTCGGATCGCGCCGCGTGCCTTGGGTCCTCGGGCCACCACGTACGACCCGGCCAGCACCGAACGCAGCGGCTCGGCGAGCCCCCAGCCCTCGGCCGCTTCCAGCCACCCGCGCATGCCGATGCCGGTGTTGGCCATCAGGATGTCCGGCGGTTGGTCCAGGCAGGCGCGGGTCGCCTCGCGCAGTTCGGTGTCGTCGGACAGCGGCACGATCCGCAGTGCCGGGGCGAGCACCACCCGGGCACCCCGCCGCTCCAGCAGCGCGGCCAGCTCGTCGCGCCGCCGGTCGGCAGTCACCCCGATGGTGAAGCCGGCCAGTTCTTCCCGCATCAACCCTCCCGTCGCAGCCGCACTTCGACCAGCCCGTCGCGGCAACGCGCGTCGTGTCGGGCCACGGCGACGCCGGGCAGGTCGAGGCACCGCCCGGTGTGCAGGTCGTACACCTGCTTGTGCAGCGGCGAGGCGACGGTCGGCACCCCGCCGCGGCTGCCCACGATGCCCCGGGACAACACGTAGGCGCCGGAGACGGGATCGCGGTTGTCGATCGCGAACAGCCCGTCCGCGGTGCGGAAGAGAGCGACCTGCACGCCGTCGACCAGGGCGGCGACCCCCCGATCGGGTTCGAGCCGGTCGAGGGGGCAGATCGTGGTCCAGTCCAGTGTGGTGGTGGAGTTCATCGCCGTACCTCCGGTAGGCCCAGTGCGACCGGCTGCCGGTCCCGCACCGGCACCGGCTGGCCGCGTTCCAGCGCGAAGGTGATCGACGGGTCGGGCACGTCGGGTGCGTTGACGAACGAGGTGTAGCGGCGCAGCCGGTCCGGGTCGTCGAGCACGTCGCGCCACTCGTCGGAGTACGACGACACGTGCCGGGCCATCGCCGCGTCGAGGTCGGCGCAGAGGCCCAGCGAGTCGTCCACGATCACGGCGCGCAGGTGGTCCAGGCCGCCGTCCATCGCCTCGATCCAGCCGGCGGTGCGTTGCAGCCGGTCGGCGGTACGGATGTAATACATCAAAAATCTATCGATTAGTCGAATCAGCACTTCTGTCGACAAATCAGTGGCGAACAGGTCGGCGTGCCGGGGCCGGAAGCCGCCGTTGCCACCGACGTACAGGTTCCAGCCGGTCTCCGTGGCGATGATGCCGAAGTCCTTGCTGCGGGCCTCGGCGCACTCCCGGGCACACCCCGACACCGCCGACTTGATTTTGTGGGGAGCGCGCAGCCCCCGGTAGCGCAGTTCCAGCGCCACCGCCAACCCCACCGAGTCCTGTACGCCGTAGCGGCACCAGGTCTCGCCGACGCAGGACTTCACCGTGCGCAGCGCCTTGCCGTACGCGTGACCGGACTCGAACCCGGCGTCCACCAGTCGTCGCCAGATCAGCGGCAACTGCTCCACCCGTGCCCCGAACAGGTCGATCCGCTGCCCACCGGTGATCTTCGTGTAGAGCTGGAAGTCCCGGGCGACCTCACCGATCACGATCAGCTTCTCCGGGGTGATCTCGCCACCCGGGATCCGGGGCACCACCGAGTAGCTGCCGTCGCGTTGCAGGTTGGCCAGGAAGTGGTCGTTGGTGTCCTGCAACGACGCCTGCTCCCCGTCGAGCACGTGCCCGCTGCCCAGCGAGGCGAGGATCGACGCCACCACCGGCTTGCAGATGTCGCAGCCACGGCCCCGACCGTGCTCGGCCACCAGTCGGGAGAAGGTGCGGATGCCGCGCACCTGGACGATCTCGAACAGCTCCCGCCGGCTCACGTCGAAGTGCTCGCACAGGGCCGTGGACTGCGCCACCCCCGCCGCGTCCAGCAGCTGCTTGAGCATCGGCACGCAGGAGCCGCAGCTGGTGCCGGCCCTGGTGCACGCCTTCAACGCCGGCACGTCCGCGCAGCCGTCGGCGATGGCGGCGTCCACGTCGCCACGGGTGACCGCGTTGCAGGAGCAGACCTGCGCGGTGGCGGGCAACGCGCCCGCGTCCGCGCCGCCGCCGTCGGGGGCGAGCAGTGCCAGCGGCGCGGCCGGCAGCGGGCCGCCCACACTGGCCCGCAACGTCGGGTACGCGCTGGCGTCGCCGACCAGCACCCCGCCGAGCAGCGTGTGCGCGTCGTCGGAGAGGACCAGCTTCGCGTACGCCCGGGTCGCCGGATCGGTGAACGTGACGTCCAGGCAGCCCGGCGTGGTGCCGTGCGCGTCGCCGAACGAGGCCACGTCGACGCCGAGCAGCTTCAGCTTGGTGGCGGTGTCCGCTCCCGGGAACGTCGCCGCGCCGCCGACCAACCGGTCGGCCACCACCTCGGCCGTCGCGTAGCCCGGCGCGACCAGGCCGTGGCAGGTGCCGTCGACCGCCGCGCACTCGCCGACCGCCCAGATCCGTTCGTCGGCGGTGCGGCACGTCCCGTCGACCAGCACCCCACCGCGCGGCCCCGTCGGCAGACCGGCGGTACGGGCCAGCTCGTCGCGCGGTCGGATGCCGGCGGCCACCACCACCAGCTCGGCGTCGACCGCGCTGCCGTCGGAGAGTTCCAGGGCGGCGACCGCACCGTCCGGGCCGGGACGGATCGCGGTGGTGGCAACCCCGAGGTGGGTACGCACACCCAGCTCCTCGACGTAGCGCCGCAGCATCGCGCCGCCGGCCTGGTCCACCTGCACCGGCATCAACCGGGGCGCGAACTCGACCACGTCGGTGCTCAGGCCCAGCAGCCGCAGGGCGTTCGCCGCCTCCAGCCCGAGCAGCCCGCCGCCGATCACCGCGCCGACCCGGCGGCCGTCCGCGTACGCCCGGATCGCCGCCAGGTCGTCCAGGGTCCGGTAGACGAAGACCCCGGGCAGCTCCGCGCCGGGCACCGGTGGCACGAACGCGTACGAACCGGTGGCCAGTACCAGCGCGTCGTAGTGGTACTCGCCGACGGCGGTGGTCACCACCCGCCGGTCCCGGTCGATGGCGGTGGCCGGCTCGCCGAGACGCACCCGCACCCCGTCGTGCGGGGTGTGCAGGTTCAGGTCGCTCTCGCTCACCCCGTCGAAGAACGCCGACAGCCGCACCCGGTCGTACGCCGCACGGGACTCCTCGCCGAGCACGGTCACCCGCCAGCGTCCCTGCGGATCCCGGGCGCGCAGCGCGTCGACGAAACGCTGCCCGACCATCCCGTTGCCGATGACCACCAGGTCGCCGCTCATCGCGTCACCTCCACCGATTCCGCCTCGGACAACCAGTCGACGATGCCGCCCACCGCGTCCCGGCAGCCGCCGCATCCGGTGCCGGCCCGGGTCACCGCGACCACCGCGTCGGCCGTCCGGGCACCGGAGCGCCAACAGCGCACCAGCGCGCCCTTGGTCACCGTGTTGCACTGACAGACGATGGCCGCGTCCGGCATCAGCGCCGGTGACGCGGCCGGTGCCGCGCCGGTCGCGCCGAGCGCTCGGCCCAGCAGCAGCGCCCGCCGGTCGGCGGGCACCGGATGGCCACGATCGAACAGTTGGATCACCGTGCCGACCGCCGGGTTGTCGCCGAGCAGGATCGCGCCGATCAGACGCTCGTCGCGGATCCGCAGCCGGGCGTACGTGCCCCGGGTCGGGTCGGCGAAGGTCAGCTCCTCGCCCGGCTCGCCGCCCACCGCGTCACCCATGGCGGCCAGGTCGATCCCGGCCGCCTTCAGTCGGGTCACCACCGGCCGGGGCCGGTAGCGGGCCAGCGGGTCGGTGCCGCTCAGCACGTCGGCGAGCACCCGGGCCTGGGCCCAGGCGGGTGCCACCAGGCCGGTGAGCGCGCCGTCGTGCTCGGCGCAGTCGCCGATCGCCGAGATGCTCCGGTCGTCGGTGCGCAGCCGGTCGTCCACCACCACACCACGTCGCACGGTCAGGCCGGCGGCCCGCGCGAGGGCGGTGTCCGGGCGTACGCCGCAGGAGAGCACCAGCAGATCGGCGCGCAGCGACCGACCGTCGGCCAGGTCGAGGCGTACACCCGTGTCGTCCGCGACCACGCCGGTCGCCGGCACGGCGAGTTGGATGGTGACGCCGAGGCCGGTGAGGGTGCCGGCGAGCACCGCGCTGGCCGCCGGGTCGAGCTGCCGTTCCATCAGGTGCCCGGTGTGGTGCACCACGGTGGTGGCCAGCCCTCGGGTGGCGAGCCCTCGGGCGGCCTCCAGGCCGAGCAGCCCGCCGCCGAGCACGAGCGCGCTGCGCGCGCCGTGGGCCGCCGCGATGATCCGCCGGCAGTCGTCCAGGGTCCGGAACGACACCACCCGCGGCGGGAGGTCGGCCGGGTCGAGGCCGGGTAGCGGCGGCACCACCGCCCGGGCGCCGGTGGCCAGCACCAGGTGGTCGTATCCGATCCGTTCGCCGTCGGCGGTGCGGACCTCCCGGGCGGAGCGGTCCACCGTCGTCACCGGTACGCCGGTGCGCCTGTCGATGCCGTGCCCGGCGGCCTCGGTCAGCTCCACGTCCGGCTCGCCGATCCGGCCCGCCAGCAGGGTGGAGAGCATGATCCGGTTGTACGCGCGGTGCGGCTCGGCCCCGAGGACGGTGACCTTCCGGTCGCCTTCGCGGGCGTGCAGTTCACCGGCGAGGCGGGCGCCCGCCATCCCGTTGCCGACGATCACCACCCGGGTCGTCATGCCTTCTCCACCCGTACCGCGCAGATCTTGAATTCGGGCATCCCGGAGATCGGGTCCACCGCGTCGTTGGTCACCGAGTTGGCCCGGCCGGCCCCGGCCCAGTGGAACGGCGCGAAGACGGTGTCCGGTCGGATGCCCGCGCTGAGGCGGGCCGGAGCGCGCAGTTCACCCCGGCGGGACGTGACCAGCACCGGGTCGCCGTCGTCGATGCCCAGCCGGACGGCCAGGTCGGGGTGCAGCTCGACGAACGCCTCGGGTGCGGCGCGGCGCAGCGCGGCAACGCGGCGGGTCTGGGTGCCGGACTGGTACTGGGCCAGCACCCGGCCGGTGGTGAAGTGCAGCGGGTACGTGTCGCAGACCTCCTCGGCGGCCGGCCGGTGGTCGACGGGGTGGAACCGGGCCCGGCCGTCCGGGGTGGCGAAGCGGTCGGCGAAGAGTCGGGGTGTGTCCGGCCCGTCCTCGCTGGGGCAGGGCCAGTGGACGCCGTCGGCGGCGTCGATCCGCGCCCAGGTGATGCCGGCGTAGTCGGCGGTGCCGCCGGCGGACGCGCGGCGCAGCTCGGCGAAGACGGCGGCGGGGTCGGTCGGGAACCGGGCCGCCGCGTTGGTGGCCGCCGCCTGTTCGGGGGCCAGCCTCGCCGCGAGGTCGGCGATGATGGCCAGGTCGGTCCGGACGCCGGGCGGCGGCGGGCGCAGCGCACGCCGGCGCAGCACCCGACCCTCCAGATTGGTCATCGTGCCGTCCTCCTCGGCCCACTGCGCGGTGGGCAGCACCACGTCGGCCAGCGCCGCCGTCTCGGACAGCAGCAGGTCGGCGACGACCAGCAGATCGAGGTCGCGCAGCCGGCGCTCGATGCGGGCCGCCCGGGGCGCGGAGACCACCGGGTTCGAGCCGAACACCAGCAACGCGCGCGGGCCGTCGGGCGTGCCGAGCGAATCGAGCAGCTGGTACGCCGGCACACCCGGGCCCGGCAGCTCGTCGGCGGGCACGCCCCAGACCCCGGCCACGTGCTCCCGGGCCACCGGATCGTCGATCTTCCGGTAGCCGGGGAGCTGGTCGGCCTTCTGCCCGTGCTCCCGCCCGCCCTGGCCGTTGCCCTGGCCGGTGAGGCAGCCGTACCCCGAGCCGTCGCGGCCGGGCAGGCCGAGGGCGAGAGCCAGATTGACGTACGCGGTGACCGTGTCGACGCCCTTGGCGTGCTGCTCGGCGCCGCGCGCGGTCAGGATGATCACCCGTCCGCCGGTGCCCAACGCGCGGGCGGTCGCCTCCAGGTCGGCGACCGGCACCCCGGAGAGCTGCTCCGCGCGGGCCGGCCACCAGGCGGCGACGCTGCGGCGGACCGCCTCGAAACCGGTGGTCCGCTCGGCCACGTACGCCTGGTCGACCCAGCCCTCGGTGAGCGCGATGTGCAGCAGCGCGTTGGCCACCGCGAGGTCGGTGCCGGGCAGCGGTTGCAGGTGCAGGTCGGCCTGGCGGGCGGTGGCGGTGAGGCGGGGGTCGACGACGATCAGCCGGCCGCCGGCGCGGCGTTGCTCGGTGAGCCAGCGCACCAGCGGCGGCATGGTCTCCGCCGGATTGGCGCCGACCAGCAGCAGCGTGTCGGCCCGGCCCAGGTCGGCGAGCGGGAACGGCAGCCCCCGGTCGACGCCGAAGGCGCGCATCCCGGCGGCGGCCGCCGAGGACATGCAGAACCGTCCGTTGTAGTCGATGTGCCGGGTGCGCAGCCCGATCCGGGCGAACTTCCCCAGGGCGTACGCCTTCTCGTTGGTCAGGCCACCGCCGCCGAAGACGGCGACCGCGTCCCGGCCGGCGTCGTCCTGCACGGTGCGGATGCCCGCGACGATCCGGTCCAGTGCGGCGTCCCAGCTCGCCGGGCGCAGCTCGCCGGTGGCCGGGTCGCGCAGCAGGGGAGTGGTCAGCCGGTCCGGGTGGTCGAGCAGGTCGGCGGCGGTCCAGCCCTTCTGGCACAGCCCACCGCGGTTGGTGGGGAACTGGCGGGGGTGCACGGTCACCCCGTCACCGTCCGCGCGCAGGGTCATGCCGCACTGAAGGGCGCAGTACGGGCAGTGCGTCGCCACCTCCCGGGGCGCCAGCCCCGGCCGAGTGGCCGACCATGCACCGTCTGTCATGTCGGCAAAGCGTGCCGCCGGGCGGTTTCCGGTCCGGGTCCCTTCTGTTTCGGTCCTGTCAAGTGGGGCTCACACCGCACCGTGGTTCGGCGACGAACGGATGGTCGCCGGTGGTCAGCGCACGTCGGCGCGGCGTGGTCGGCGGGTCACTGACAGCCACCCAGGAAACGGGCGTGGAGTGCTCGCGGGTCAGGACGAACGCCCAGGGAGTACAGATCGTCAACCGCGTCTTGCATGTTCGCTGCCAGATAGAACGCCAGGGCGATCGAATGGCCGTAGAACTCGGCGGCGAGGTCAAGCTGAGCCGGCGCGCACGGCCAGGGAGCAGCGCAGTTACGGCAGCGCCACGCCGGGCGCATCGGATGGTGCGGACGTGGGCGGCGGGTCATCCGACCCGCACCGGACCGCGCTTGACGGGAGCGCGGGTGGTAGGGCGACGGGCCGCCGGGGCGGGCGTCTCCGGCCAGATCAGGCCGGCGGGCATCACGAACAGGGACCGGCGTGCGACCGCATCCCCATTCGCGGCCAGCTCGTAACCGTCGACCCACAGCCACCCGTCGTACGTCGGCCAGTCGAGAACGCGAATCACGCGGACGAAGATCGGGCGCATGAACTGCACGCTCGCGGCGCGGGTCAGGTGCACGACCTCACCCGGGTGCGGCTTCCGCGGTCTGGGCTTCGGCTCGGGTCTCCGATCGGGTGGCGTGTCCGGCACGGTGTCCCCCTGGCCGTCACGTCGGGAAGAAGCCGCCCCCATGAATGCTCGCCCGCGGAGATCTTGGACAGTTTCCGTTCTCTCCTAACGGAAACTGTCCAAGATCTGGGCAGCTCAAGGGCGACCTCGGTACGAACGCGTCCGCCGGTCCAGTGGTCCCTACCGGCCGCGCCGTCCGATCCCAGGTTGCTTTCAGTGATGGGACAAGAACACCCCGTAGCCATATGGTCACGAGACATTCCGCGCATCCGATGGGGGAAGTCGTGAACGATGCGCTACGCGCAGCACTAGCCGAGACGGGACGCTCGATCGAGTCCCTGGCAGGGTTGGTCGGGGTCGATCGGAAGACGGTCGCGCGTTGGCTGAACCACGACCACATTCCCCACCCTCGACACCGTGAGGCGGCGGCGAGTGCGCTCCGACGGCCCATAGGGGACATCTGGCCGGACACCTCAAGACGCCGCGAGCCAATGCGGACGAGCCACCATGCGTGAGCAGGTGCAGGCTCTCATCACCGCGTGCGGGCCCGGCACGTCCGCGTGCACATCGTCCCCTCTGCCGTCGGCGCGTACGCTGGCCTGAACGGTCCCTTCGTCATCGCTGTGGGGCCCGAGCATCGGATAGCCGGCTATCTCGACAATCAGCTCCAGGGCCACGTCGTTACCGGTGCCGAGGCCATAGCGGCGATACTGGCGGCGTGGGAGAACGTACGCGGTGAGGTGCTGTCCTACTGGCAATCCGTCGATCTACTTACGGGGACGGCGAAGACATGGAACTGGCCGGCGCGCAGTGGCGTAAGAGCACCCGCAGCAGCGGCAATGGCGGCGACTGCGTCGAGGTTGCGGACAACCTGCCTGGCATCGTTGGCGTGCGGGACTCGAAGGACACGGCAGGGCCGGAACTGGTCTTCGGGCCAGCGGCCTGGCGGGCGTTTGTTGCTATGGCGAAGGCGCACGACCCAGCCTGACCAGCATGACGCGGACGGCCCCCGGCTCCTGAAACCAGGAAAGCGCCGGGGACCTTCGCGTGTCCGGGGTCACCACCCGCAGGTAGCGCAAGCGCGGCCACGCTCCCCATGTCGACCGTTCGTGACGGTCCCGGCTTCGCTGCAGCGGGATCCGCGGTGACGTCGCGGGCGGCATGAGTTGGTCGCCTTCTGGAGCTGGATCGCTGACGACATCAGCGTCGTCCAGTGCTTATGATGTGGGAAATGTGTCTCAAATTCCGGGAGGGTGCGATGAGCGTGACGGACGTGTTCGACGCGGTGGCCGCCGGTCGTACGCCGGAGGTGTTGGATCTGGGCGCGGGCACCGGGCTGCTCTCGCTGCTGCTCGCCGCCGCCGTGCCCGGGGTGCGGTTGACCCTGGTGGACGGGGCGCCGGCCATGCTCGCCCGCGCCACCGAGCAGTTGCGCGGCCGGGGCGTGCCGCACCGGACCGTCCGGGCCGACCTGTCCGACGAGCTGCCGCCCGGCCGGTACGACGCGGTGGTCAGCGCGCTGGCGATCCACCACCTGGACGACGACGGCAAGCGGGCGCTCTACCGACGGGCCGCGGCCGCGCTGGCACCGGGTGGCGTGTTCGTCAACGCCGAGCAGGTGGCCGGCCCCACCCCTTTCCTGGACCGGCGCTACGACGAGGTGTGGCTGGCGCGGATCACCGAGCTGGGCGCGTCCCCCGACGAGATCGCGGGTTCCCAGGCGCGGATGCGGCACGACCGTCCCGCCACCGTGGCCGACCAGTGCCGCTGGCTCACCGAGGCCGGCCTGGTCGACGTCGACTGCTACTTCAAGGAGTGGCGCTTCGCGGTGTTCGGCGGACAGGCCCGGTGAGAAGCGGCGGAATGTGCCTTTCGTCGGCGGGGGACGAGTCGGTGAGCGCGTGGATGACTGACGGTCATACCGCTGGGTAGTCTGCTCGACATGACTGCCAAGGTGACTCTGTCGTTCACCGACGAGACGATCGAGGAGGCGCGGCGGTTCGCCAAGCGCGAGGGGCTGTCGCTCTCCGCGTGGATGGATCAGGCCGCCCGGGAGAAGGCGCTGCGCGAGGTGTTCACCGCGCACGCCGCCGCCGTGGGCCGCGCCAACCTCGACCTGGAGTCCGCCGCCCTCGCCGACGCCCGCGAGGTGGGCATGGTCAACGACCTGCTCTCCGGCGGCCGGCCGCGTGCTGCGTAGGGGTGAGGTCTGGCGCATCGAGGGCGCCCGGGAACGCCTCGGTCTCGTGATCAGCTCGGACGTCTACAACTCCACCGACGTACCCATCGTGATCGTGGTCGAGGTCGTCGAGGAGTCGCTGCTGCGCGACTCCCCGCTCGCCGTGTCGATGGGCCGGTACGTGGTGATGCCCGACCGCATCTCCTCGCCGATGAAGAAGTGGTTCACCGACTGCGTGGACGTCGCCGACACCGACACCATGCTCCGGGTGGGCCGCGCGCTGCGCATCCTCCAGCAACTCTGACGCCGACCTCACCACCGCCGCCCGCCCGTGGTGCGCTCCCCGTTTCCCGTCCGACCCGCGACGGGCACTGCCAGGTAACCCCGCGTTCCTAGCGTTTCCCCTCGTCACATCGACGAGGAGGAGCCGCCGTGAGCACGCTCACCAGCACCGCAGTCACCGCCGGACCGCCTGCCGTCACCGGCCGTCCGCGCGCCCTCGACGACTGGCGTCCCGAGGACCCCGACTTCTGGCGGACGACCGGTGCGCCCATCGCCCGGCGCAACCTCTGGGTGTCGATCTTCGCCGAGCACGTCGGGTTTTCGGTGTGGAGCCTCTGGTCGGTGACCGTGCTCTTCCTCGGCCCCGCGTACGGCATCGACCCGGCCGGCAAGTTCCTGCTCACCGCCGTGCCGGCCGCACTGGGCGCGGTGCTGCGACTGCCGTACACGCTGGCCGTGGCCCGCTTCGGCGGGCGGCGCTGGACGATCATCAGCGCGCTGCTGCTGCTCGTGCCCACGGTGCCGATGACGGTGCTGCTGGAACCCGGGGTGTCCTACTCCACGCTGATGGTGCTCGCGTGCCTCACCGGGGTCGGCGGCGGCAACTTCGCCTCCTCGATGGCGAACATCAACCTGTTCTATCCGTCCCGGCTCAAGGGCCGCGCCCTCGGCCTCAACGCCGGCGGCGGCAACCTGGGCGTACCCGCGGTGCAACTGGTCGGGCTGGCGGTGCTCGCCACCGCCGGTGCCGCGTACCCCCGGCTGGTCCCGGCCGTCTACCTGCCGCTCATCGTGCTGGCCGCGCTGGCGGCGGCCCGCTGGTTGGACACGGTCCCCGGGGCGCGCAACGAGCCGGGCGCGCTGCGCGAGGCCGCCCGCGATCCGCACACCTGGGTCATGTCGCTGCTCTACATCGGCACCTTCGGCTCGTTCATCGGGTTCGGCTTCGCGTTCGGCCAGGTGCTCCAGCTCCAGTTCGCCGAGCGCTTCCCCACCCCCGTCGACGCCGCCTGGTTGACCTTCCTGGGTCCGCTGGTGGGTTCGCTGATCCGGCCGCTGGGCGGGCACCTCGCCGACCGGCTCGGCGGCGCCCGGGTGACCTTCTGGAACTTCGTGGCGATGGCGGCCGGCGCCGCCGTCGTCCTGTACGCGGGCCGGGAGCGCTCGTTCGGGCTCTACCTGACCGGTTTCCTGGCCCTCTTCGTCTTCTCCGGCGTCGGCAACGGCTCCACGTACAAGATGATCCCGGCGATCTTCCGGGCCCGGGCGGCGGACGCGGTGGCCACCGGCCGGCGCGACCCGGAGGCCGCCGCACGGTGGGCGCGGCGGATGACCGGAGCGTTGATCGGCATCGCCGGTGCGGTGGGGGCCTCCGGCGGGGTGCTGGTCAACATCGCCTTCCGCCAGTCGTTCCTCGGCTCGGGCAACGCCGACGCCGCCTACCTGGCGTTCATCGGCTGGTACGCGCTGTGCTTCGTGGCCACCTGGGTCGTCTACCGTCGTCCGAGGGCCGGACGGCTCGCCGGAGTGTGAGCTGGGCCATGCCCGGCGCGTCGGCGTGCGAGGCCGGACCCCCGTTTTGACCTGCCGATGGGGCGCCGGGTATCGTTGCCTGCTGTTGTACGACATCCAGAGGCGTGCCCCATCAGGTACGCTTGGTCGTTCGTGCGCGCTGGTCCGGCCTGCAAGATCTGGTCACCTCGGCGCGCGACCCCAGACCGACGACGAGACAAGGTAGACCTGTGCGTACGTACAGCCCGAAGCCGGGTGAGATCGAGCGTCAGTGGCACGTCATCGACGCCTCTGATGTCGTGCTGGGCCGCCTGGCCACCCACGCCGCCACGTTGCTGCGTGGTAAGCACAAGCCGACTTTCGCGCCGCACGTCGACACGGGCGACTTCGTCGTCATCGTGAACGCGGGCAAGGTTGCGCTGACCGGCAACAAGCGCCAGACCAAGGTCGCTTACCGCCACTCGGGTTACCCGGGTGGTCTCAAGCAGGTCGGCTACGACGAGCTGCTGACCAAGCGCCCCGAGCGGGCCATCGAGCTGGCTGTGAAGGGGATGCTCCCGCACAACAAGCTCGGCCGTCAGCTGATCAAGAAGCTGAAGGTCTACGCCGGTGCCGAGCACCCGCACCTCGCGCAGCAGCCGGTGCCGTTCGAGATCAAGCAGATCGCGCAGTGAGCGCGGGCGAAGGAAGCAGCATGACCGACATCACCACCGAGACCGAGGTTGCCCCTGAGGCCACCGAGGCGCCGGCGCCCGTCGCCCGCGCGCCGCGTGGTGACCGCCCGATCCAGACCGTGGGTCGGCGCAAGGAGGCAATCGTCCGGGTCCGTATCGTTCCGGGCACCGGCAAGATCACCTGCAACGGCCGCGACCTCGAGGCCTACTTCCCGAGCAAGGTGCACCAGCAGCTCATCAAGGACCCGCTGGTCACTGCCGAGAAGCCCGAGGCGTTCGACGTCATCGCCAACCTGCGTGGCGGCGGCACCACCGGCCAGGCCGGTGCGCTGCGGCTGGCCATCGCCCGTGCGCTGATCGTCAACGAGCCGGACGACCGCCCGGCCCTCAAGAAGGCCGGCTTCCTCACCCGGGACGCCCGGGTCAAGGAGAGCAAGAAGTACGGCCTCAAGAAGGCCCGTAAGGCTCCCCAGTACTCGAAGCGCTGATCTTCACCAGCGCGTTGTACTTCTGACGGACGGCCGGTCCGCCTCCCCTCGACCGGGGAGGTGGGCCGGCCGTTCCGCTTTCTCCTCATCGGCAGTGCTCATCGGAGGTTGGCGGGTATGGGTCGGTTGTTCGGCACGGACGGCGTACGCGGGCGCGCGAACGCGGATCTCACACCCGAATTGGCGCTCGCGCTCGCGGTGGCCGCCGCGCACACACTCGCCGAGACGGACCGCAGCCATCCGCCGCTGGCGGTCGTCGGCCGGGACACCCGCGCCAGCGGCGAGATGCTGGAGGCGGCCGTCGTGGCCGGCCTGACCAGCGCCGGCGCGAACGTGGTGCGGGTCGGCGTGCTGCCCACCCCGGCCGTGGCGTTCCTCACCGCCGAGGCGAAGGCCGACCTCGGGGTGATGCTGTCCGCGTCACACAACCCGATGCCGGACAACGGCATCAAGCTCTTCGCCGCCGGCGGCCACAAGCTGCCCGACGAGATCGAGATGCAGATCGAGGCGGCCGTCGAGGCGAACGCCACCACCGCGTGGGACCGGCCGATCGGCGCCGGCGTCGGCCGGGTGCACGACCTGCTCGACGGCGCCGACCACTACGTCCAGCACCTGGTCGGCACCCTGCCGCACCGGCTCGACGGGATCAAGGTCGTGGTCGACTGCGCCAACGGCGCCGCCGCCGAGGTGGCCCCCGTCGCGTACCGGGAGGCCGGCGCGGAGGTCGTGGCGATCCACGCCGAGCCCGACGGGCTGAACATCAACGACGAGTGCGGCTCCAACCACATCGAGGCGCTGCGCGAGGCCGTGGTGCAGCACGGCGCCCACCTGGGCATCGCCCACGACGGTGACGCCGACCGCTGCGTGGCGGTCACCGCCGACGGCGACGAGGTGGACGGCGACCAGGTCATGGCGATCCTCGCGCTGGCCATGCGCGACGCCGGCACGCTCACCCAGGACACCCTGGTCGCGACCGTGATGAGCAACCTCGGCCTGCGACTGGCCATGTCCGCACAGGGCATCCGGCTGATCGAGACGAAGGTCGGCGACCGGTACGTGCTGGAGGAGCTGCGGGCGTCCGGGCTGGCGCTCGGCGGCGAGCAGAGCGGCCACATCGTCATGCCCGCCCACGCCACCACCGGCGACGGGGTGCTCACCGGGCTGCACCTGATGGCCCGGATGGCGGCCACCGGCCAGTCCCTCGCCGAACTGGCATCCGTGGTCACCAAGCTGCCCCAGGTGCTGATCAACGTGCCGGTGGGGGACCGCACCGTCGGTGCCGCCGCGCCGGCCGTCCGCGCCGAGGTCGAGCGGGCCGAGGCCGAGCTGGGCGAGACCGGGCGGGTGCTGCTGCGGCCCTCGGGCACCGAGCCGCTGGTCCGGGTGATGGTCGAGGCGGCCACCGAGGCGACCGCCCGCGCGGTCGCCGAGCGGATCGCCGCGCTGGTCCGCACCGCCAGCCCCACCGCGTCCTGACGGTTCACGCTGTGGAGCCGAGGTCGTGGACCGACTCAGCTCCACAGCGTCAGGGCCGGGATCAGCCGGCCGGGGTCAGGGCACGCAACCGGGTGACCGCCTCGGCGAGCACCTCCGGGCGCTTGCAGAAGGCGAACCGGACCAGCCGCCGGCCCGCGTCGACGTCGTCGTAGAAGACCTGGGTGGGCACCGCCACCACCCCGCACCGCTCCGGCAGGGAGCGGCAGAACTCCACCCCGTCCGTGCCGCCGAGGGCCGTGATGTCGGCGGTGACGAAGTACGTCCCCTCCGGGGCGAGCACGTCGAAGCCGGCGTCGGTGAGACCGCCGACGAGCTGGTCGCGGCGCTGCTGGAGCCCGTCGCGGAAGCCGAGGTAGTAGTCGTCCGGCAGCGCCAGCGCCACGGCGACCGCCGGTTGCAGCGGTCCGGCGTTGACGAAGGTCAGGAACTGCTTCACCCGCAGCACCGCCGACACCAGCGCCGCCGGGCCGCTCGCCCAACCGACCTTCCACCCGGTGCAGGAGAACGTCTTGCCGGCCGAGGAGATGCGCAGCGTCCGCTCCCGCATCCCGGGCAGACTGGCCAACGACACGTGCGGGCTCGCCGCGTCGGTGAAGACCAGATGCTCGTACACCTCGTCGGTGACCGCGTACGCGCCGAACTCCTGGCACAACTCGGCGACCAGCGTCAGCTCGGCCGGGGTGAACACCTTGCCGGTCGGGTTGTGCGGTGAGTTGAGCAGCACCAGCCGGGTGCGTGGCCCGAACGCCGCGCGCAACGCCGCCGGGTCGAAGGCGTACCGGCCGTTGGCCGCGGGGCGCAGCGTCACCGGCCGCCGGACCGCGCCGGCCAGCGCGATCGAGGCGGCGTACGAGTCGTAGTACGGCTCGAAGCAGACCACCTCGTCGCCCGGCTCGCAGAGGGCGAGGATGCTCGCCGCGACGGCCTCGGTCGCGCCCGCCGTGATCACGATCTCGCCGTCCGGGTCGTACGCCAGGTCGTGGAACCGCCGCTGGTGGGCCGCGACCGCCGCGCGGAGAGCGGGGATCCCCGGGCCTGGCGGGTACTGGTTGTGGCCGCCGCGCAGCGCTTCGGCCGCTGCGGCCAGCATCTCCGGAGGGCCGTCCGTGTCGGGGAAGCCCTGGCCCAGGTTGACCGCGCCGGTGCGCACGGCGAGGGCGGACATCTCGGCGAAGATCGTCGTGCCGAACGGCCGCATCCGGGCCACCAGCGGGTCGACATCGGTGCTCGTCGTCACCTGCGCCAGCCTACGGGCACCCGCCGGTCGAACCCCAGCCTCACCGCCGCGTGCTTGGTCGACGGAGCCGCGCCCGGCTGCGCTCGGCCTCATCCGACCTCGCAGGTCGTCCGCCAGTACCCCCGCGTCTTGTCGACGATCGGCTTGCCGGCGTCGGTGCCGGTGACCGTGACCGTGCAGTCGATCGGCCCGTGATAGTCGATGTCCGGCCAGGTGGCCTCCACCATGACCCGGCTCTGGCCGTCGGTCCGGATGGTGGTGCGCCAGGGCAGCTTCGCGGCGTCGACGTGGATGAGGTCGCTCTCGGCGTCGTAGTAGGCGATGTCCGCCGTACCCGAACCGGTGACCTCGTAGACCACCGTCACCGGTGCCGGCCCCGACGTCGGTCGGGTGATCGGCTTCTTGGTCGGGATGGGTGCCGCGGTCGTCGGCCCGGCGGTGCCCGGCTCGGCGCTGGGGGCGGTCCAGCCGTCGTCGGGGACGGGGTACGGCTCTCCGGCGACCGGATCCGGGCTGGACGCTTCGAGCAGCAGGCCGGCCCCGCAGACGCAGCCGCAGACGATCAACACCAGCGTCACGACGACCGCGATCACGATCCCGACGACCCGACCGGTGCCGGCGGGGGCGCCGCCGGCCGGTGGGTACCCGGGATGGGCGTAGGGCGGTGGAAAGCCGGGCGGCGGCCACCCGGCTGCTGGTGGCCAGCCCGCCGGCGGTGCCTGGCCGACGGGTACCGGCCAGCCTGCGGGTGTCGGCTCGCCGGGTGGCGGTGGACCCTGGGCTTCGGGTGGGGGTGGCATCCACGGGGTCGCCGACGGCTCCGCCGACCAGGACGTCGCGGGCGGATGGGGCGTCCACTGGTGGGCCGGTGGGGTCGGCGCCCACGGGGCGGCCGGTGGGGCCGGCGTCCAGGGGGAGGCGGTCCACGGGGCCGGTGGTGCCCACGGCTGACCCGGGGCCAGCGGGTCGGGCGCCGGGAACGGGGTCGACGACGGCGGTGCCGTGGGGTCCGGCGACGGTGGCGGGCCGGCGCCCGGGGCGGCCGACGGTTCCGGCGCGGCCGAGCCGCCGGGAGGCGGGTCCGCGGGCGGGGAGGGGGACGGATCGGGCGGCGGCGCGTCGGACATGGCTGCTCCGGGCGGGAGTGGGTATGGGACGAACGGGCCATCGAAGGGACGCGCCGAACCCGCCGAGAGACTGTCCTAACCCCGCGTCTCGGCGCAACCCCGTCGCCGGTCACTGCGCCGCGTGGCCTGTGACGCTCGTCCCGTTGTGCCCCTCCAGGTGCCGATCGCTCAGATCCCGTGCTCGATTAGCCGACTTTCGAGCACCCACGATGAGCGAAACTGGGTTAGGCTGCGGGCCATGTGTGGAATCGTGGGATACGCGGGCGCGCGCCCCGCACTCGGGATCGTGCTCGACGGGCTGCGGCGGCTGGAATACCGCGGCTACGACTCGGCGGGCGTGGCGATCGTCTGCGACGACCAGCTGCTGACCGAGAAGAAGGCCGGCAAGCTGGCCAACCTGGAGAAGGTGCTCTCCGAGCGGGCCGCCGGCAACCCCGACGACTGCGCGGCCAGCCCGATCGGCATCGGTGACGGCACCACCGGCATCGGGCACACCCGCTGGGCCACCCACGGCGGCCCGACCGACCGCAACGCCCACCCGCACGTCGCCCCCGACGGCCGGGTCGCGGTGATCCACAACGGCATCATCGAGAACTTCGCCCGGCTCCGCGCCGAGCTGGAGGCCGACGGCGTCCAGTTCGTCAGCGACACCGACACCGAGTGCGCCGCCCACCTGCTCTCCGCCGCGCTGGCCGACCTGCGCGCCGCCGGCCAGCCGGACAGCCCGCAGCTGCTCGCCGCCGGCATGCGGGTGGTCTGCCAGCGGCTGGAGGGCGCGTTCACCCTCCTCGCGGTGGACGCCGCCGTGCCCGGCGCGGTCGTCGGCGCCCGGCGCAACTCGCCCCTCGTGGTCGGCCGCGGTGACGGTGAAAACTACCTGGCCAGCGACGTGGCCGCGTTCATCGAGCACACCCGGGAAGCGGTCGAGCTGGGCCAGGACCAGATCGTGCTGATCACCGGTGACAGCATCGAGATCACCGACTTCGACGGCCAGCCCGCCGCCGGCAAGGACTTCCACATCGACTGGGACTCCTCGGCCGCCGAGAAGGGCGGCTACGACTGGTTCATGCTCAAGGAGATCGAGGAGCAGCCGCAGGCCATCGCCGACACGCTGCTGGGCCGGCTCACCGAGAGCGGCGAGATCGCCCTCGACGAGGTCCGCCTCAGCGACCAGGATCTGCGCGACGTCGACAAGATCTTCATCGTGGCCTGCGGCACTGCCTACCACGCCGGCATGGTCGCCAAGTACGCCATCGAGCACTGGACCCGGATCCCGTGCGAGGTGGAGCTGGCCAGCGAGTTCCGCTATCGCGACCCGGTGCTCGACCGGTCCACGCTGATCGTGGTCATCTCGCAGTCCGGCGAGACGATGGACACCCTGATGGCGCTGCGCCACGCCAAGGAGCAGAAGGCCCGGGTGCTGGCCATCTGCAACACCAACGGCTCGACCATCCCCCGTGAGTCGGACGCCGTGCTCTACACCCATGGCGGGCCGGAGATCGCCGTCGCCTCCACCAAGGCGTTCCTCACCCAGGTCGTCGCCTGCTACCTGATCGGCCTGCACCTGGCCCAGGTGCGTGGCATCAAGTTCGCCGACGAGGTGGGCGCGGTGGTCGCCCAGTTGCAGGAGATTCCCGGCAAGCTGCGCGAGCTGCTCGACCGGATCGAGCCCGTCCGCGAGCTGGCCCGGGAGCTGAAGTCCGAACCGACGGTGCTCTTCATCGGCCGGCACGTCGGCTACCCGGTGGCCCTGGAGGGCGCGCTGAAGCTCAAGGAGTTGGCGTACATGCACGCCGAGGGCTTCGCCGCCGGTGAGCTGAAGCACGGCCCGATCGCTCTGATCGACAAGGGCACCCCGGTCATCTGCGTGGTGCCCTCGCCGGTGGGCCGGGGCATGCTGCACGACAAGGTCGTCTCCAACATCCAGGAGGTCCGGGCGCGCGGCGCACGGACCATCGTGATCGCGGAGGAGGGTGACGAGGCGGTCGTCCGGTACGCCGACCACCTGATCTACGTGCCGCGTACGCCCACCCTGCTGGCTCCGCTGGTCACCACGGTGCCGTTGCAGGTGCTCGCCGCCGAGATCGCCGCCGCTCGGGGGCACGACGTGGACCAGCCCCGCAACCTGGCCAAGTCGGTCACCGTCGAGTAGCCAGCACCGTCGCTGCGAGCCCCGGTCACCCGTACAGGTGGTGGCCGGGGCTCGACCGTCAGCGGCCCAGCACGACGCGGGCCATCCCGTCCAACGCCGGGTTGCCCGGCTCCCAGTAACCGGCGTGCCCGCCGCGGCCACTGGGGAACACCCGGCCACCGAAGCCGGGGTCGGCCGGGTCGCGGCCGAACCACAACTCGTGCGCGTTCCGGTCGGGCCAGCCCAGCACCGCGGCGAGCGGCGCCACGCCGAGCAGGGCACGCCGGCCCAGCTCGTCGACCGGTCGGGCCAGCCGGATCACGTCGTCGGGGGCGCTGCTCGCCCAGACCTGCCCGGGTGGAACACCCAACTCGGTGGCGTGCGCCGCGCCGACCCCCGGTGAGCCGACGAACATCAGCGCGTCGGCGGCCAGGCCGTGCTCCCGGGCCGCCACGCCCACCACCAGCGACCCGTAGCTGTGCCCCAGCACCGTCTGCCGGGCTGGTGGCCCCTCGTGGCTGGCCCGCATGCCCTCCTGGAAGCGGTGCAACGCCCCGCCGGCGTCCCGGGCCTGCTCGGCCGAGGCCGCCTCGGTCAGGAAATCGGGAGCGTCGTAGTCCAACCACAGCACGGCCGCGCTGCGCTCGCCCGGGGCGAGCGCCGCGCACCGGTCCAACACGCGGGCCGCCCGACCCAGCTCACCGGGGGCGTCGTCCAGGCCGGCGGTCATCCCCGGCACGTAGGTCAGCACCCGATCGGCGTGGTCCGGGTCGCCGAGCGCCACCACCACCCGGCCCTCACCGGCCGGGTCCAGCCCCAACAGGTACGCCCGCGGCTCCCCGGCCGCCAGTCGCTCGGTGAGCGCGTCCAGGCCGGCCAGCTTCGCCGCCACCGCCCGCAGCCGCAGCGACGCGACCGGCCCCGGCGGCACCCGGGCCAGCAACCGTCGACGCTCGGCCAGCAGCTCCTCGCGCCGGACGTCGAGCCGCAGCCGGTTCGCCTGGTCGCGGGCGGTCACCGGCACCCCGTCCAGGCTGCCGACCAGGGCCGGTTCGTGCCCGACCAGCCACCGTCGCTGCGCCGGGGTCAGCCCGGACCACCAGGCCCTCACCAGGGCCGGTGTGGCACCGGGCGCGGGCCGGCCCGGTGGCGGCGGCGACGCCCAGCCGGAGCGGGCCGCCCGGGCCAGCTCGTCCAACCGGTCTGCGGCCGCCCGGTCCGCCGCATCGGCGCAGCCGAGCGCGTCCCGCAGCGCCGCAGCCACTCCGGCCGCCACCGCCGAGGCCGCCACGCCCGCCCCCGCCACGCCCGCCTGCTCGGTCGATCGAGGCCGAGCCGGATCGACCCGCACACCGCCGGACCGGTCCACCACCAGACCGGCCGCTTCGGCCCGGGCGACCGCCTCGACGAGCCGCGCCTTCGCCACCACGAGGCGAGCGGCCAGCTCCGCCAGCACCTGATCGGTCTCGATCAACACGGGCGCGACCGAGGTCAGCTCACCGCGCAGACCACCCAGCCGGGCGTCGGCCGCCGTGGCCGCCGCCCCGGACCAACCGCTCCGCAGCCGCCCGGCGGCCTCGGCCAGCTCGGCGGCACGCCTGTCGACCGGCCCGGTCAACCCCGCCCAGGCCATTCCGGCGACCCGCCAACCGCCCGGGTCGGCGGCCCAGAGCTGCCGGTAGCCGACGGCGGTCATCGCGGCAGCGCGGCGAACCGACCGGCGGCGCGGTCGTCCACCGACTCGTACGCCTCCGCCGCCGCCCGCACCCCGCCCGAGGCCGCCGCCACCAGCGCGCCCAGCCGGCCGAACCAGGCCTGCCCGGCCGCCTCCAGCTCGACCAGGGACGCGGCGGCCCGCCAACCGGGCGCCGCCACCAGCAGACCGGGCACCCCGGACAGGCCCAACGCCAACCGGTGCGCCTCGCCGTCGAGCGCCGCGGCCACCACCCGCAACGACTCCGGCTGAACGGCGAACGGCTCCTCGGTCATGACCCACCCCCACAGATCGGCATCGACGCGCTGACGCTAGGCGGGTGCCGGGCGGCCGGAGGTGCCCTGTGGACAGCGGCGGCGGTCGTACCCCCGGGCCTGTCCACAGGCGTTGCCCACGGCGGGCCCGACGGCTAATCTGCCGCCCTCGCCGCCGGTAGGGTGAAGTGGTGATCGTCGCTGTCGGCATCGACGTCGTCCTGGTCGACCGGTTCGCCCGGGCCCTGGCACGGACGCCGCTGCTCGCCGACCGGCTCTTCACCCGGGCCGAGCGGTCCACCCGCTCCGGGCACCCGCGCTCACCGGAGTCGCTGGCCGCCCGCTTCGCCGCCAAGGAGGCCGTCGCCAAGGCGCTCGGCGCCCCGGCGGGGCTCAACTGGCACGACTGCGAGATCGTGCCCGACCCGGACGGGCGCCCCTGGCTGACCGTCTCCGGCACGGTCGCGGCGGCGGCCGACGAACGCGGGGTCAACCACTGGCATCTCTCGCTGTCGCACGACGGCGGGATCGCGTCGGCGATGGTGGTCGCGGAACGGTGACGTCGACCGGGCGGGCCGACCGGCTCGTCCGCGCACGGAATGGGACACGGTGGTATGAGACCGGTGTGGCGGGTGGCCGACGTACGGGCGGCCGAGGCGGGACTGATGGGCACGCTGCCGGAGGGCACGCTGATGCAGCGGGCCGCCGCCGGGCTGGCTCGCCGGGCCGCGTTGCTGCTCGCCGAGCGGGGCGGCGTGTACGGCGGCCGGGCGCTGCTGCTGGTCGGCTCCGGCGACAACGGCGGAGACGCGCTCTACGCCGGTGCGCGGCTGGCCCGCCGGGGCGTCGAGGTGTCCGCCCTGCTGCTCACCCCCGGGCGGGCGCACGCGGCCGGGATGGCGGCCCTGCGCGCCGCCGGCGGCCGGCTGGTGGACGGCCCGACCGACCCGGTCGACGTCGTCCTCGACGGCATCGTCGGAATCGGCGGCACCGGCGGGCTGCGGGCGAACGCCGACGACGTGGCCCAGCGCCTCGGCGAGCTGCGTGGCCGCGACGGCGGCCGGGCCACCGTGCTGGCGGTCGACGTCCCCAGCGGCGTGGCGGTGGACACCGGCCACGTGCCGCTGTCCGCGTCCGGCCGGCCCACCGCGGTCCGCGCCGACGTGACGGTGGCCTTCGGCGCGCTGAAACCCGCCCTGGTGGTCGGGCCGGCCGCCGCCCTCGCCGGCCAGGTGGAGCTGGTCGACATCGGGCTGCGGCCATGGCTGCGCGGCACCCCCGCGCTGCGGGTCACCGAGTGGTCCGACCTGGTCAGCTGGTGGCCGCGGCTGAGCCCGTCGTCGGAGAAGTACACCCGGGGCGTGGTCGGCGTCGCGACCGGCTCGGCGACGTACCCGGGCGCGGCGGTCCTCTCCGTCGGCGGGGCTCTCGCGGGGCCGACCGGCCTGGTCCGTTACGCCGGCGGCGCCCGGGCCGAGGTGCTGCACCAGCACCCGTCGGTGATCGCCACCGGCCGGGTCGCCGAGGCGGGTCGGGTGCAGGCGTGGGTGTGCGGCTCCGGGCTGGGCACCGGTGAGGACGCGGCGGCGGAGCTGCGGGCCGTCCTGTCCGCGCCGGTGCCGGCGGTGCTCGACGCCGACGCGCTGACCCTGCTGGTGGACGGCTCACTCGCCGACCGGCTGCGCGGCCGGGACGCGCCCATCGTGGTCACGCCGCACGACCGGGAGTTCACCCGACTCTGCGGGGAGGAGCCGGGCGCCGACCGGGTCGGCTCCGCGCTGCGGCTGGCCGCCTGGATGAACGCCGTGGTGCTGCTCAAGGGGGACCGCACGGTGATCGGCACGCCGGACGGTCGGGCGTACGTCAACCCGACCGGCACCCCGGCGCTGGCCACCGGTGGCACCGGCGACGTGCTGGCCGGGCTGCTCGGTTCGCTGCTGGCGTCCGGGTTGCCCGCCGAGCAGGCGGCGGCCTCGGCCGCGTACCTGCACGGGCTGGCCGGCCGGGAGGCGGGCCGGGGTGGGCCGGTGACCGCGCCCGACGTGGCGACGGCACTTCGCCCGGTCGTCGCCCGGCTGGGCTGAACGTCACCGTTGCGGGCACGGCGACCGGATCAACCGCCCCGCCGTGCGTCGCCGCCCGCGGTGATCACAGCGGAAAGTAGGCTGGGCGCATGTGGCAGGCCGAGGTACGCGTCGATCTTGACGCGATCCGTGAGAACGTGAGCCGGCTCCGTTCCGGCACGACCGCCGAGTTGATGGCGGTGGTGAAGGCCGACGGGTACGGCCACGGCATGCTTCCGGCCGCCCGGGCCGCCCTCGACGCCGGTGCGGACTGGCTGGGGGTCTGCACCCTCGACGAGGCGCTCACGCTGCGCCGGGCCGGGGTCACCGCGCCGGTGCTCGCCTGGCTGCTCGCCCCCGGATTGCCGCTGCACGAGGGCGTCCGCGCCGGGGTCGACCTCGCCGCGGCCAGCCTCTCGCAACTGGACGAGATGATCGAGGCGAGCCGGCTCGCCGAGCGCCCCGCCCGGTTGCACCTGAAGATCGACACCGGGCTGTCCCGGGGTGGGGCGACCGTCGCCGACTGGCCAGCCCTGCTGGAGGCCGCCGCGAAGGCCCAGGCCGACGGCCTGGTCGAGGTGGTCGGCGTGTGGAGCCACTTCGTGTACGCGGACATGCCCGGCCACCCGACCACCGATCGCCAGTTGGCCGTCTTCCACGAGGGGCTGGCCATGGTCGAACGGGCCGGGCTGCGCCCCCGCTGGCGGCACCTGGCCAACTCGGCGGCCACCCTGACCCGCCCGGACACCCACTTCGACCTGGTCCGCCCCGGGCTGGCCATCTACGGGCTCTCCCCGGTGGCCGGCGAGACGTACGGGCTGCGGCCGGCGATGACCGCCCGCGCCCGGGTAGTGCTCACCAAGCGGGTGCCCGCCGGCACCGGTGTCTCCTACGGGCACACCTACACCACGGAGACCGACGCGAACCTGGCCGTGGTGCCGCTCGGGTACGCCGACGGGGTGCCCCGGCACGCGTCCAACAGCGGTCCCGTCCAGCTCGCCGGCAAGCGACGGACCATCTCCGGACGGGTCTGCATGGACCAGTTCGTGCTCGACTGCGGCGACGACCCGGTGGCCGACGGCGACGTGGCGACGCTCTTCGGCAGCGGCGCCGACGGAGAGCCGACCGCCGACGACTGGGCCGAGGCGGTCGGCACGATCAACTACGAGATCGTCACCCGGTTCGGGGGGACGCGGGTGCCGCGCGTCTACGACGGCGAGCGGGCATGAGCCCGTACCGCATCCCGCGTCCGCGGACCGCGGCCGGTCGGGTCGCGGGGATCGTCGGCGTCGCGGCGGCCGGCCTGGCCGCCGGGGTCGCGACCGAACGCACGCTGGTCCGCCGGCTCAAGGCCGACCCGGCCGACCGCTACGCGCACGAGACGTTCGGCGAGCAGCGGTACGACGAGGCGTTCCGGCTGGAGTTGCCGGACGGTACGGACATCCACGTCGAGGTGGTCGAGCCGACCCGGCCGGTGCCCGGGCACCCGACGGTGGTGCTGGTGCACGGCTTCTGCCTGGACATGGGGACGTTCCACTTCCAGCGCCAGATGCTGGCCGCGCGCGGTGACTACCGGGTCGTCGCGTACGACCAGCCCGGCCACGGCCGGTCCGGCCGTCTGGAGACCGGGGAGTACGACCTCGCGGTGCTCGGCCGCACACTGCGTGACGTGATCGACCGGACCGCCCCGGAGGGGCCACTGGTGCTGGTCGGGCACTCGATGGGCGGCATGACGATCATGGCGTTCGCCGAGTCGTTCCCGGAGCTGTTCGGCGACCGGGTGGTGGGCACGGTGCTGATGGCCACCTCGGGCGGTCTGATCGCGGAGACCAAGCTGGTCGCGCCGGCGCTGCTCGGCCGGGTCGGCGGCCCGGTGCTGTACATGGTCAGCAACGCCACCCGCTACGGCGGACCGGTGATCGACAAGGCCCGCAAGTCGACGTCGAACGTCGCCTGGCTGTTGACCCGCAAGTACGGCTTCGGCACCCGTAAACCGAGCCCGTCGCTGGTGTCCTACGTGGAGACGATGAACTCCCGGACGTCGGCCGACACGGTGACCCGCTATCTGCGGACTCTCGCCACCCACTCGCGCTTCCCGGCGCTCGCGGCGCTGGCCGCGACGCCGGTGCTGGTGGTGGTCGGCGACAAGGACATGATCACTCCGGTGACCCACTCCGAGGAGATCGTCCGGCGGTTGCCGCACGCCGAGTTCGTGAAGATCGAGGACAGCGGGCACGTGGTGATGTTGGAGCACGCCGACGAGGTCAACGCCGCGCTGGCGCGGTTTCTCGAGTCATTGCAGAGCGTGGAGGAACGGTGAGTCACGTCGTCAAGCTGCCGACCGTCGAGGACACCCGGGATTTCGGTCGCCGGTTGGCCGGGCTGCTGCGGGCCGGTGATCTGGTGCTGCTGACGGGTCCGCTGGGTGCCGGCAAGACCGCCCTCACACAGGGCATCGGTGCCGGGCTCGGTGTCCTCGGCGACATCACCTCGCCGACCTTCGTGATCGCCCGGCTGCACCGGCCCGATCCGGCACGGGGCGGCCGGGTGGCTCTGGTGCACGCCGACGCGTACCGGCTGGGTGACGCCTCCGACCCGCGCGCCGAGATCGACGACCTCGACCTGGACGCCTCGGTGGACGACTCGGTGACCGTGGTGGAGTGGGGCGAGGGCCTGGTGGAGCAGCTGGTGGACGCCCACCTGCGGGTCCGCATCGACCGCCGTGACGACGACACCCGGATCGTCGAGCTGGACCCGGTGGGTGGAGACTGGGCGCGTCGATTGGACGACCTGAGAGGTTCCTGATGCCCGACGACACCCCCGCCCTGGATCTGCTGGCTCTGCTGCCGGAGCAGTGGCGTGCCGTGCTCACCCCGCACCTCGACCCGGAGCGCACCGCCGCGCTGGCCGAGTTCGTCGCCCGGGAATATGCGACGCAGACCGTCTTCCCGCCGCTGGAGGACCTGTTCTCGGCATATCGGCTCTGCCCGCCGCAGGCCACTCGGGTGCTGATCCTCGGGCAGGATCCCTACCACCGGGCCGGGCAGGCGCACGGGCTGAGCTTCAGCGTCCGCGAGGGCGTCTCGGTGCCGCCGTCGTTGCGTAACGTCTTCAAGGAGTTGGGCGAGGACGTCGGCGTGCCCAAGCCGCGCAGCGGCAACCTCGACGGCTGGGCCGCCCAGGGTGTGCTGCTGCTCAACGCGGTGCTGACGGTCCGCCGGGCCACCCCGGGCTCGCACGCAAACGCCGGCTGGGAAGAGTTCACCGATGCCACCATCCGGGCGCTGGACGCGTCGCCGCAGCGGGTGGTCTTCCTGCTCTGGGGCGGGTACGCCCGTAAGAAGGCCGCCCTGGTCACCAACCCGCAGCACGTGGTGCTGGAGGCCGGTCACCCCAGCCCGATGAACCCGCGCGGTTTCCTCGGCAGCCGCCCGTTCAGCGCCGCCAACAAGGCTCTCGCCGACGCCGGTCTGCCCACCGTCGACTGGGAACGCACCGCCGGCTGACCAGGCCGGCCGCCCCGGTCAGCCGGCCGGTGGGTCAACCCCCGCTGGCCGACTGCCGGGCCCGGTAGCGGCGCAGCAGCTCGGCGGCCCGCGGCTCGGTCAGCTCCAACTCGACCAGCGGGACCACCCGGTAGCTCCGCCCACCGTGGTGCACCTCGATCGTCTCGGGCAGCTCGTCGCACATCGTTGCCCTGATCTCGCCGTAGCGGGTCGACCAACGATGCTCGCCCGGCTCCTCGGGTTCCAACCACACGCCGCCGAACTCGCCCCAGCGGTCGTTCCACCGCTGTCCGTAGGCCGCTTCCAGCCATCGGGTGAACAGTTTCGAATCCTGCCATCGCACGGCGATCTCCAGCGCGTCGACCGGCACCGGCGCGCCCTGCAGCAGTGCCGCGGTGCAACCGGTGATCACCTGCGGGAAGTCGGTGAGTCGGTCCAACGTCCGATCCAGGTCCAGCTCGTTGATCCGCTCGGCGATCGGCCGGGCGGCCAGGTCGTCGATCCGGGCGTCGAGGTGCGCGTCCAGCGGCTCCACGGCGACGACCAACTGCACGTCCATGGCGGCGAGTAACCGCTCCAGCACGGGGATGGTCGGTGCGCGTTCGCCGCGTTCGATCCGGGCCACCGCCGCCTGGCTGACCTCGGCGAGCTGAGCCAACTGACGCTGGCTCAGCTCGCGCCGGTGTCGTTGGTGTCGCACCGCGGTGCCGATGAGAGTGACGAGACGAGTCGATGGCATCCCGGCATGGTCGACCAGGTCGCCGTGTCCGCGGTACCTCTGCGGCGGATTGACGACTCGCCGCGCGCCACCCTGTTGGCCGGCGATCGTCGCGGGTTGACTGCCGGCCGACCAGGTGTGTCCCAGTGAGCGTGATGCCTGTGAGTCATCTTGATGACTCACAGGCATCACGCTCAAAGAAGGACTCGGTGCCGCTCAGCGCCCGCCGGGGGGACGAAGGTGGCACGGCCGGGCCGTGCGGCGGGGCGGGGCGTGACCGGGGGCGGTGGCCGGGCCGCTAGGCTGGCTTACCGTGCTCGTACTCGTGGTGGACAGCTCGACCCCTGCGGTGACCGCCGCGCTGGTGGAGGTCTCGGCGGACGGTGTCGCGTCCCGGGCGCACCGGTGCACGGTCGATGCCCGTGCGCACGGCGAACTGCTGGCGCCCCAGGTCGACGCGGTGCTCGCCGACGTCGACGCGCGCCCGCGTGACCTGACCGCCATCGTCGCCGGGCTCGGCCCGGGGCCGTTCACCGGGCTGCGGGTCGGCCTGGTCACCGCCGCCACGATGGGTCAGGTGCTCGGCATCCCCACGTACGGTGTCTGCTCGCTGGACGCCATCGGCTACCCGGCGGCGTCCGGCGAGCCGGTGCTGGCCGCCAGCGACGCCCGCCGCAAGGAGCTCTACTGGGCCGTCTACGACGGTGCCGGCCAGCGCATCGTCGGACCGGAGGTCTCCACGCCCGTGGTGGCGGCGGCCCGGGCCCGCGAGCTGGGCGCGCTGGTCGCGGTCGGTGACGGCGCGCACCGGTACGCCGATGTCCTGGACCTGCCGGTCCGGGTGGAGCCGCGCTACCCGGACGCCACCGTGCTGGCGCTGCTCGCCGCCGAGCGGATCCGGGCCGGCGCACCCGGTGAGCGGCTCACCCCGCTCTACCTGCGCCGCCCGGACGCCGTGGCGGCCACCGGCCGCAAACCGGTCCTGCCGTGACGGCCGTGCGGCTGGGGGCGTTCCGCTGGTGGCACGTCGATGAGGTGCTGCCGATCGAGGCGGACCTCTTCGGTGCCGGACAGTGGTCCCCGGCCATGTTCTGGAACGAGCTGGCCAGCCGCCACTACTACCGGGTCGCCACCGACGACGGCGGCGCCGTGCTCGGCTACGCCGGGCTCGCCGGAGCCCCACCGGACGAGGTGTGGGTGCAGGTCATCGCCGTCCGGCGGGACGCCCAACGGCGCGGCATCGGACGCGTCCTCCTGGAAGACCTGCTCGCCGAGGCGAACCGACGCGGTGCCCGCAGCACCCTGCTGGAGGTCGCCGTGGACAACGTGGCCGCCCAGCGGCTCTACGCGACGTACGGGTTCGAGCCGATCGGGGTACGACGCGGCTACTACCAACCGAGCAACACCGACGCGCTGGTCATGCAGCGTGACGCCGAGCTGACCGGGGACGGACCACACGACCATGGCTGACGAACCGCTGATCCTGGGCATCGAGACCTCCTGCGACGAGACCGGCGTCGGCATCGTCCGGGGGCACACCCTGCTGGCCGACGCGCTCGCCTCCAGCGTCGAGGAGCACGCCCGGTTCGGAGGCGTGGTGCCCGAGGTGGCCAGCCGCGCGCACCTGGAGGCCATCGTGCCGACCATGCAGCGGGCGTTGACCGACGCCGGTGTCACCCTGGCCGACATCGACGCGATCGCGGTCACCTCCGGCCCCGGGCTGGCCGGCGCGCTGCTGGTCGGCGTCGCCGCCGCCAAGGGGTACGCGCTCGCCGCCGAGAAGCCCGTGTACGGCGTCAACCACCTGGCCGCGCACGTCGCGGTGGACACCCTGGAGCACGGCCCGCTGCCGGAACCCGCCATCGCTCTGCTGGTGTCCGGCGGGCACTCGTCGCTCCTGCTCGTCGACGACCTGGCCCGGGGCGTCACCCCGCTGGGCGCCACCATCGACGACGCGGCCGGTGAGGCGTTCGACAAGGTCGCCCGGCTGCTCGGGCTGCCGTTCCCGGGTGGCCCGCCCATCGACCGGGAGGCGCGCGCCGGCGACGCCGCCTCGATCGCCTTCCCGCGCGGTCTCACCGCCGCCAAGGATCTCGCGGCGCACCGGTACGACTTCTCGTTCTCCGGCCTCAAGACGGCGGTGGCCCGCTGGGTCGAAGCGCGGCAGCGCGCCGGCGAGCCGGTGCCGGTGGCCGACGTGGCCGCGTCCTTCCAGGAGGCGGTGTGTGACGTGTTGACCACGAAGGCGCTCGCCGCCTGCCGCGCACAGGGCATCGAGACCCTGGTGATCGGCGGGGGAGTGGCCGCGAACTCGCGGCTGCGGGCGCTGGCCGAGCAGCGGGCCGAGAAGTACGGCATCCGGGTCCGGGTGCCCCGGCCGAAGCTGTGCACCGACAACGGGGCGATGGTGGCGGCGCTCGGCTCGCACCTGGTCGCCGCCGGGGTCGCGCCGAGCCGGCTGGACCTGCCGGCCGACTCCGCGCTGCCGCTGACCACCGTCAGCGTGTGACGGGGGCGACGGACATGATCGTGCGGATGTGGGAGGCGCGTGCGGAGGCGTACGGCGTCGCCGACCTGATCACCTGGGTGTGCGACACGGCTCTGCCCGAGGTGGAACACGACCCGCTGCACGTGTCCAGCGAGGTCTTCTCCTCCACCGACCACCGGGTGGTGGTCATCTCCAAGTGGCGCAGCAATCCGCGCCCACTGCCCGATCCGCCCGCCCTGTTGGTGGCCCGCGCCCCGCGCTCCTGGGACTTCACCCAGGTCGACCGCTGACCCGGGCCACCGACAAGGCGGTCAGCTGCGGCGCAGCATCCGGTAGGTGGCGATCCCGCCGGTGCCCAGCGCGGCGAGGAAGACCAGCCAGACGACGGTGCTGCTGACCCCGACCTGCGGGCCGGTGTTCGCCGCGGCGGCGGCCAGCAGCCCGTCCTGGCCGGGGGCGGGCAGCGCGGCCGGTGGCAGCTCCGGCCAGCGGACCAGCCCGGTGCTCTCCAGCATCTGCATGTGGTGCTGGACGAACGCGTTGGCGTCCTCGCAGAGCTTACGGACGGTGGCGTCGCGGGTGCTGGCCCGTACCGCGCCGATCACCGGGAAGATCTTGCCGTGGGCCACCCGCAGGCGGGTCACGAAGATCTGGTCGAAGCGGGCGCCGGAGGCCTTCTGCATCTCCGCCAGCCAGCCCTTCTGCTCGGCCGTCGGCTCGGTGGGGATGGTCGCGCCCAGCTTGTTGGCCGCGTCCACGACGAGTTGGTCGAGCTTCTGGTGCTCGCCGGCGATGCCGGCGCCGATCTCCCGGACCTTCGCCGACTGTCCCTTCTCGGCGGCCATCTGACCGGCCGGCATCTCCCACAGCCCGGCCAGCCGGACCCCGTTGAGCAGGGTCATGTCGGCGGCGTTGAGCTGTTGCCCGGCGGGTGCGGCGACGGCCACGCCGGGCAGGACGCCCACCCCGGCGATGATCGCGATGAGCAGCATCGCCGCCCGGTGGGTCCGGTTGCCCAGCCGGCGACGGGCGGATCTGAGCGGTGCCATGTCTGCGGTGCCTCCTCGGTCCGGACCGAAACGCGTCGGGACCGGGCAGCCGTACCTGCCGGCTGCCCGCCCGCCCAGTGGTACGGACTGATCGTGCGATCAGTTCACCGGTCGGCGGCGCGGTTCAGCGGGTGACGGCGAGGAAGCCACCGAGCAGCAGCAGCGTGAGCGCGGCGACGGCGAAGAGCACCAGCAGCTCCCGCCGGCCGTGCCCGATCGTGGTCGCCCCGGTGGCCGGGTCGTCGGGCAGGGCCGGCAGGTCGCGGGTCAGCGCGGCCAGGTCACCGAGGGTACGGGCCGTCCACACCGCACCGACCCGGTCGGAAAACTCGTCCAGGGTGAGCCGACCGGCTGTGGTGTGCCGGTGCAACTCGGCGACCACCCGGTGGCGGTCGTCGTCGGAGGCGCGCAGCTCGACATCCACGCCGGACAGGGTACGCGGATCAGCCCACGTCGAGGGGGTCGGCGAGGAGCCGTTCGAAGGCCAGTTCGGCGGCGCCGATCAGAGGTGCGTCCTCGCCCAGCTTGGGGGTGCGCAGCCGGACGTGTTCCAGGCAGGCGCCGAGCGCGTTGGAGTTGAGCCGGCTGCGGATCTGGGCCGCCGCGGCGAGGTAGAGGTCCCGCATGGTGCCGCCGAAGATGACCATCTCCGGGTTGAAGACGTTCACCAGGTTGGCGACCCCGAAGCCGAGCCAGTCACCGGCCTGGCGGACGGCCGTCTGGGCGCGGGCGTCACCCCGGTCGGCGGCGTCGAAGACGGCCAGCAGCGCCTCGCGGCCCCGGGCGTCGGAGCGTCCCGCCGCGCGGAGCAGGCCGTGCTCGCCGATCTCGGTCTCCCAGCAGCCCCGGGTGCCGCACTCGCAGGGCATGCCGTCGCGGACCACCTTCATGTGGCCGACCTCGCCGCCGTACCCGCCGTGCCCGGTGAGCCGGCGACCACCGGCGATGATGCCGGCGCCGACACCGACATCGCCGTACAGGTAGATGACGTTGTCGCAGCCGGCCGCCACCCCCCGGGCGTGCTCGGCGAACGCGGCCACGTCGGCCACGTTGCCGACCGTGATCGGCACGTCGAGGCCCAGTTCGGTGCCGAGTGCCGCGCCGATCGGCTCGTCCACCCAGCCGGTGGTCGGGCCGAGCCGGACCAGGCCGTCCTCGCGGCGGACCATCCCGCAGACGGCGACACCGGCACCGACGCAGATCGCGTCGCCGGGCACCGCCTGCTGCATGTCCTTGACCGCGCCGGCCAGCAGCGGCGCGGCCTCGGCGGCCAGCAGGCCGCGCGGTCGGTCCAGCTCCCGGCGGTCCAGCACCGCGCCGCCCAGGCCGACCCGGGCGGCGCGCAGCCGGTCCACCTCGACGGAGTACGCGTACGCGTACACCCGGGCCGACTCGGGCCGGACGACCAGTGACGGCCGTCCGGCCCGGCCGGTCTCCTTCGGTGTTCCCTCGCTGACCAGGCCGACGCCGGCGAGGTCGGCGGTGAGCGCGCCGATGGTGCTGCGGTTCAGTCCCAGCGTGGTGGTGAGTTCGGCGCGGGTGGTCGCCCCGTGGACGTGTACGTGCCGGAGCAGGGCCCCGAGGTTCTGCCGCCGGACCTCGTCCTGGCTCGGTGCCGGGCGCATGGTGGTGCCCCTCCCCGCGGTCAGCGGGTGCCGGTGGCTGCCGCGCGGCGGCGGGAGAGCGCGTCGACGGTGGCGGCGAGCATGAGCACGACGCCGGTCACCACGTACTTGACTCCCGCGCTGTACCCCATCAGGCCCATTCCGTTTTCGATGACCGCGACCACCGCGCCGCCGAGGACGGCGTCGAGGACACGGCCCTTGCCACCGAAGAGGCTGGTGCCTCCGATCACCGCCGCGCCGACCGCGTAGAGCAGTACGTTACTGCCCCCGGTGTTCGGGTCGACCGAGTTGGCCCGGCTGGCCGCCACGATGCCACCGATCGCGGCCATGGACGAGCAGATCACGAAGACCGAGATCCGGATCCGGTCGATCCCGATGCCGGCCCGGCGTGCCGCTTCCCGGTTGCCGCCCACGGCGTAGATGTGCCGGCCGTAGCTGGTGCGTTGGAGCACGAAGGTCCAGATGACCAGCAGCACCGCGATGATCGGCACGACGATCGGCACACCCTTGAGCGAGACGACCAGTACGTTGCGGCTGCGCTCCAGGTTGAGGACGTACACCGCCGCTCCGAGGATGACGGCGAGCCCGCCGATCCGCAGCGCCACCACCGCGATCGGGTCGGTGATCAGACCGCGGGCCACCCGGTTGCGGTGGCGCAGCAGCTGCACCGTCCCGTAGCCGACGACCGCGAGGGCGGCCAGCGCCCAGCCGAGGGTGGGGGTGAGGTTGCGGTTGGCGATGGCGACGAGCACCTCGTCGCGGACGGAGATGTTGGTGCCGTCCTTGACGAGCATCAGCACGATGCCCTGGAAGGCGAGGAAGCCGGCGAGGGTGACCACGAAGGACGGAACGCCGATCTTCGCGACGAGCAGGCCGAGGGTGGTGCCGATGACCAGACCGGTGCCGACCGCGGCGAGCACGGCGACCCACCAGGGGTAGCCGAGTACGGTGACCACATTGGCCAGTACCGCCGCGCAGACCCCGCTGGCGAAGCCGGCAGAGAGGTCGATCTCGCCGAGCAGCAGCACGAAGACCAGGCCCATCGCGATCAGCGTGACCGCGGCACCCTGGGTGAAGAGGTTGGCGAAGTTACCGGCCGACAGGAACGACGACGGCCGCATGACCGCGAAGACCGTGCAGAGCACGATCAGGCCGAGGACGGCGGGGAGCGCGCCGACGTCGCCGCCGCGTACCCGGCTCAGGTAGGTGCGGACGTGGCTCCCGACGGTCGGCGCCGGTGTGACGGCCGCGGGGCCGTCCTTCCGCACGGCGGTGGTGGTCATCGGTGGCCTCCTGAGGTCGAGTCGGCCGGCTGCGGGCCGTTGCCGTTGCCGCCCGTACCCGGGTCGGTGGCGAGGCCGAGCCCGCCCGAGCGCCCGGCGGTGATCAGCTCGACCACCTGGGCGTGGGTGATGTCGGTGGTCTTCACCTGGGCGACCATCTGGCCGAGGTACAGCGCGGCGATGCGGTCGGAGACGGCGAAGACGTCGTTCATGTTGTGCGAGATGAGCACCACGGCGAGGCCGTTGTCGGCGAGGCGGCGGACCAGTTCGAGCACCTGGGCGGTCTGTGCCACGCCGAGCGCGGCGGTCGGCTCGTCAAGGATGACCAGCTTGCTGTTCCACAGCACGGCCTTGGCGATGGCCACGGTCTGACGCTGACCGCCGGAGAGGCTGGACACGTGTTGACGCAGTGAGGTGACGGTGCGGATGGAGAGCCCGGCCAGCGTCTCGGCGGCGAGTTGCTCCATGGTCGGCTCGTCGAGGACGATGCCGCTGCGCTTCTCCCGGCCGAGGAACATGTTCTGCACGATGTCCAGGTTGTCGCAGAGCGCGAGGTCCTGGTAGACGACCTCGATGCCGAGGGCGGCGGCGTCGCGGGGGCTGTTGATGTGGACCTGCTCACCGTTGAACAGGACCTCGCCGGCGTCGGTGGGGTAGATGCCGCTGATGCACTTGACCAGGGTCGACTTGCCGGCGCCGTTGTCGCCGACCAGCGCGGTCACTTCGCCCGGGTGGACGGTGAATGCGACGTCGCGGAGCACCTGGACGGGACCGAAGCTCTTGTCGATCCCGCGAAGTTCCAGCAGGGGGGTCGCGGACACGGGGGGTCTCCTTCGCAAGGGAGGTCGGGGCCCGTCCGGCGGGCGCCGCCCGGCACGGGAGTGGTGCTCCCGTGCCGGGCGGCGATGGTCGTCCCGGCGGGTACTGCGGCGTCGGTCAGCTGATGCCGGCTTCGGCGCAGAGCTTGGCGTACGTCCCGGTGCAGACCTGCTCCTTGGTCACGTAGCCGTCGGCGATGACGTCCTTGACGGTGTCCTTGTAGATGGCCTTCGGGGTGAGCAGCACCGAGGGGACGTCGCGGCCACCCTCCGGGTCCTTCACCGTCTGGCCGGTCTCCTTCTTCTCGCCCTTGGCGAGCGCGATGGCCAGGTCGGAAGCGGCCTTGGCCTCTTCCCGGACCGCCTTGTAGACGGTCATGCACTGGTCACCGACGAGGATGTTCTGCAGGCCCTCGACGCTGGCGTCCTGCCCGGTCACCGGCACCTTGCCGTTGAGCTTGTTCTTCTTGAGGATCGAGATGGCCGCGTTGCCGAGACCGTCGTTGGCCGACAGCACACCGTCGATCTTGCCGTTGGCCTTGGTGAGCTGCTGCTCGAAGATCGTGGCGGCCTGGGCGTTGTCCCACGCCGGAACCGCGTCCTCGGGGCCCTTGACGTATTCCTTGGAGTCGAACTTCGGCTTGAGCACCGAGTCGTAGCCGGCCTTGAACAGGGTGGCGTTGTTGTCGGTGGGGGAGCCGTTGAGGTACGCCACGACCGGGTTCTTGACACCCTTCTCGGTCAGGCACTTCGTCAGCCCCTCGCCCTGCAGCTTGCCGACGGTCTCGTTGTCGAAGCTGACGTAGTACTGGGCGGAGCCGCCGAGGGTGAGCCGGTCGTAGTCGATGGTGGCGACACCCTGCGACTTGGCCTTGTCGAGCACGGCCTTGCCGGTGCCGGAGTCCAGGTTGACGATCATCAGGGCGGTGACGCCGCCGGTGATCATCTGGTCGGCGATGGTCTGGAAGGCGGTCTTGTCGTTCTGGGCGTTCTGAATGTCGTACTGGACGCCGGCGGCCTTGAACGCCTCTTCCAGGAATCGACGGTCCGCGGTCTCCCAGCGGACGGAGGACTTGCTGTCCGGGAGGATCACGCCGATCTTGGGGGTCTTGGCCGAACCGGACGGGTCGTTGCTGGAGTCGTCGCCGCAGGCGGTCAAGGCGCCGGCCGTGAGCAGGCCCACGGCGGCGATGGTGAGGATCCCCTTACGCATGTGCAGGGTCCTTTCGGGGGTGGGGGAGGTGTTGTTTTGTTGTGTCCGGCAACGTATTTCGCGTCACACCAGCTCCACAAGACTGCGCAGGTGCCAAGTTTGTTGGGGGCGATAACAATTCAGCAACGCGACTGTTACTCCCCGGTCATCCCACCGGGGAGTCGACGTAACGACAGGTGTTAGCGCGTGTGCAACGGCGCGGTGCGCGCCTCGGTCAGCGCCACCAGATCCGCAGCGGCCAATTCGAGTTGCAGACCGCGTCGGCCTGCGGAGACGTAGATCGTCGGCAGGTCCAGTGCGGAGTCGTCGAGCACAGTGGGCAGTCGCCGGCGCTGCCCGAGCGGGCTGATCCCACCCCGCACGTAGCCGGTGGCCCGCTCGGCGACCACCCGGTCGGCCAGCGCGGCCCGCTTGCCGCCGACCGCCGCCGCGAGCGCCTTGAGGTCCAGTTCACCGCTGACCGGTACGACCGCCACGGTGAGTGCGCCGTCCACGTCGGTCACCAGCGTCTTGAACACCCGCTCCAGTGCCACGCCGAGCGCCGTCGCCACCAGCGCGCCGTAGTTCGGGGCGTCCGGCGCCACCCGGTACGGGTGGGTGCGATGCGCGATGCCACGCTTGACCAGTAGTGCCGTCGCCGGAGTGCCCTGTCCCGCCACACCGACGACGCTAGTCGACCGGCCGGCCGATCAGTACGGTCGGCGCCCCGGCGACCCGGGTGAGCACCAGACTCGCCGCCTGGTCGCCGGTCAACCGCAGGTCCCGCCGGAGCTGCTCCGGGGTGAGTGCCGAGCCCCGCTTGAGGATCTCCACCCGACCCACCCGGCGGTCCCGCAGCAGCGTCCGCAGGCGCTTGAGCGAGAACGGCAGCACGTCGGTGATCTCCAGGCAGCGGGCGTACGGGGTGCGGGTCGGGTGCTCGGCGTAGAGGTAGGCGATGCTCGGGTCGCCCAGCGTGGCGTGCAGCTCGTCGGCCAGTTCGGCGACGAGGTGCGCGCGGACCACCGCCGGGTCGGGGTCGTAGAGGTAGCGGCCCACCGTCCCGACCGGCGCCTCGGTGGCACCTGAGCCGGTGAGCTGGTGGCGGCGGGTCTCGCCGCTCTCCTGGCGGTACAGGGTGGCGCGGCGGGGCACCTCCGCCAGCTCCCCGCACCAGAGCGCGGCCTCGACCAGGTCGCCGTCCACGCCGACCCACTCGGCCTCCGCGCCGGGCGGGATGAGCGAGTGGTCCAGGCCCGGCGCCACCTTCACCACGGTGCGCGGCACCCGCTCGGCCAACCCGGTCACGAAGTCCCAGGGTGGCGAGTAGGCGCGCGGGTCGAAGATCCGCCGCCCGGTGCCGGTCGTCCGGCGGGCCGGATCGCAGAAGACCCCGTCGACCCGGGTGACGTCGAACGCTGTGGCGTCGCCGCACTCGACCGTGAACAGGTCGGCCAGCCCCGCCGCGGCCGCGTTGGCGGCGGCCATCGCGGCGGTCACCGGGTCGGCCTCCACCCCGTACACCCGGATGCCGGCACGGGCCGCGGCCAGCGCGTCGGCGCCCAGGCCGCAGCCGAGGTCGGCGAGGGTGTGGACGCCGGCCGCTCGCAGCCGTTCGGCGCGGCGGTCCGCGACCACCCGGCGGGTGGCCTGCTCCAGTCCGGCCCGGGTGAGGAACATCCCGGCGGCACCCGGGCCGAACTTGCCGATCGCCCGGTGGCGCAGCTCGGCCTGGGTGAGCGCCGCCGCGGCCAGTGGCGGCGGCACCCCGGCCGCGCGCAGGGCCGACGCCGCGGTCAGCGGATCACCGCCGGCCAGCTCGGCCGCCGCCGCGAGCGCGGCCGACCCCTCGGGGGTACGCAGCGTCGCCAGCTGGTCGAGATCCACTCCGCCATTGTCCCGGGCGACCCGGAAATCCTGGCTGGCGGGGCGCGACGCGCTGGCACTCTCCTTGACGGAGTGCTAGCCACGGAATAACCTGCGATTAGCACTCTCACCCTGAGGGTGCCAGCTTCCGGGTCTCGCGACCCGGGTGCGCACGCCAGGCGGACCGGCACCCGCGACGACGGTCCCGCCCGGTGGCATGAGGCAGATTGACGCTGGTCAGCCCCGCTGGCCAGCAACGAAACCAGTACCCCAGGAGGGTATGCCCGTGACTACCGCGACCAAGGTTGCGATCAAGCCGCTCGAGGACCGCATCGTGGTCCAGGCGAACGAGGCTGAGACCACCACGGCGTCGGGCATCGTGATCCCCGACACCGCCAAGGAGAAGCCGCAGGAGGGCACCGTCCTCGCTGTGGGCCCGGGGCGCGTCGACGACAACGGCAACCGGGTTCCGGTTGACGTTCAGGTCGGCGACACCGTCCTCTACTCGAAGTACGGCGGCACCGAGGTCAAGTACGCCGGCGAGGAGTACCTGGTGCTCTCCGCCCGCGACGTCCTCGCGGTCATCGAGAAGTAAGCAACCGATCAGTGCCATTGCCCCGGTCCGGCTCGCCGGGCCGGGGCAATGACGCTTCGAAGGGACATTCATGGCGAAGATCCTGAGCTTCTCGGACGACGCCCGGCACCTGCTGGAGCACGGTGTCAACGCCCTCGCGGACGCGGTCAAGGTCACCCTCGGCCCGCGCGGGCGCAACGTCGTCCTGGACAAGAAATTCGGTGCGCCGACGATCACCAACGATGGTGTGACCATCGCCAAGGAGATCGAGCTCACCAACCCCTACGAGAACCTCGGCGCGCAGCTGGTCAAGGAGGTGGCGACCAAGACCAACGACGTCGCCGGCGACGGGACCACCACCGCGACCGTGCTGGCCCAGGCGATGGTCCGTGAGGGCCTGCGCAACGTGACCGCCGGAACCAACCCGGCCGGCCTCAAGCGGGGCATCGACGCGGCGGCCGCCAAGGTCTCCGAGGCGCTGCTCGGCCGGGCCGTCGAGGTCGCCGGCAAGGAGTCGATCGCGAACGTGGCGACGATCTCCGCGCAGGACGCCACCATCGGCGAGCTGATCGCCGAGGCGATGGAGCGGGTCGGCCGCGACGGTGTCATCACCGTCGAGGAGGGCTCGATGCTCACCACCGAGCTGGACGTGACCGAGGGTCTCCAGTTCGACAAGGGCTTCATCTCGCCGAACTTCGTCACCGACCTGGAGGGTCAGGAGTCCGTCCTCGAGGACGCGTACATCCTGGTCACCACCCAGAAGATCTCGGCGATCGAGGAACTGCTGCCGCTGCTGGAGAAGGTCCTGCAGAACAGCAAGCCCCTGCTGATCATCGCCGAGGACGTGGACGGTCAGGCGCTCTCCACCCTGGTGGTCAACTCGCTGCGCAAGACCCTCAAGGTCTGCGCCGTGAAGGCCCCGGGCTTCGGCGACCGGCGCAAGGCCATGCTGCAGGACATCGCGATCTCCACGGGCGCCGAGCTGGTCGCCCCGGAGCTGGGTTACAAGCTCGACCAGGTCGGCCTGGAGGTGCTCGGCACCGCCCGGCGCGTCGTGGTCGACAAGGAGAACACCACGATCGTCGACGGTGGCGGCCAGAAGACCGACGTCGCCGACCGGGTGGCCCAGATCCGCAAGGAGATCGAGGCCTCCGACTCCGACTGGGACCGGGAGAAGCTGGCCGAGCGGCTGGCGAAGCTCTCCGGCGGCATCGCCGTGATCAAGGTGGGTGCGGCGACCGAGGTCGAGATGAAGGAGCGCAAGCACCGCATCGAGGACGCCATCGCGGCGACCAAGGCCGCGGTCGAGGAGGGCACCGTGCCCGGCGGCGGCGCCGCCCTGGTGCAGATCCTCCCGGTGCTCGACGACGACCTGGGCTTCACCGGTGACGAGAAGGTCGGCGTCTCGGTCGTGCGCAAGGCGCTCGTCGAGCCGCTGCGCTGGATCGCGCAGAACGCCGGTCACGACGGCTACGTCGTCACCCAGAAGGTCGCCGACCTGAAGTGGGGCAACGGCCTCGACGCCGCCAAGGGCGAGTACGTCGACCTGGCCAAGGCCGGCATCATCGACCCGGTGAAGGTGACCCGCAACGCGGTCACCAACGCCGCCTCGATCGCCGGTCTGCTGCTCACCACGGAGAGCCTCGTGGTGGAGAAGCCGGAGCAGGCCGAGCCGGCCGCCGCCGGTGGGCACGGCCACGGCCACGGCCACCAGCACGGCCCGGGCTTCTGACCCGGTAGCGACACCCCCCGGGGCACACCGCCGTACGACGGTGTGCCCCGGTCCGTCTTCGCCGGTCATTACCAAGCGCTGACGTCGTTGGCGACCCGGCGCGGTGATCGCGCACACTGGGCCGATGAGCACCACGTCACGGCGGTACGCCGCGCTGGCCGGAGTGACCGCTGCCGCCGTCGCGATCGGGATCGCCGAACCGGTGGCGGTGCTGACCGGCCCCCGGTCGGCGCCGCTGGTCGCGGTCGGCGGGGTGGTCGTCGACGCCGTCCCCGAGTCGGTCAAGCAGTTCGCCATCGACGTCTTCGGCACCGCCGACAAGATCGCCCTGCTGGTCGGTACGGCCGTGCTGCTCGGCGGCTTCGCCGCCCTGTTCGGAGTGCTGGCGGTGCGCCGGTTGGCCCTCGGTCTGGCCGGCATCGCGGCGTTCGGCGTCATCGGCGTGGCCGCCGCGCTGACCCGCCCCGGCGCGGACGTCCTCGACGCGCTGCCATCACTCGTCGGCGGCGGCCTCGGTGCCCTGGTGCTCTGGCTGTTCATCGCCGGCCCGTTCGAGCTGGACCCCTGGCCCTGGACCTCACCCGCGCCCCGGGTGGCCCCGGTGTCCCCGGCGGGTCCGGTGTCGCCGGCTGGCCCCTCGGGCCGTGACGGATTGCCGGTGCCGGTGACCCCTGCCGCGCCGGTGCCGGTTACTCCCGCCGCGCCGGTAGCGGTGAGCGCGGCCGACGGGGTCGACCCGGAGTCGCGTCGGCGGTTCCTCAGCGGTGCCGGGGCGCTGCTCGGCACCGCCGCCGTGGCCGGCCTGGGCGGGCGGTGGCTGGCTGGGCGGCGCGGGGTGTCGGCCGCCCGGGACGCGATCAGCCTGCCCGCGCCGGTCGCACCGGCACCCGCCGTGCCCGCCGGCGCGGACCTGTCGGTGACCCAGCTCGCGCCGTACGTCACCCCGAACTTCGGGTTCTACCGGATCGACACCGCCCTGGTGGTGCCCCAGGTGGACCCCGACACCTGGCGGCTGCGGATCCACGGCCGGGTCCGTACCGAGCGCACCTACAGCTACGCCGACCTGCTGGCCCGGCCGCTGGTCGAGCGGTACGTCACGCTGGCCTGCGTCTCCAACGAGGTCGGGGGCGACCTGATCGGCAACGCGCGCTGGCTCGGCGTACCCCTGCGGGAACTGCTCGACGAGGTCGAGCCGGAGGACGGCGCCGACCAGGTCGTCGGCCGGTCGGTCGACGGCTGGACCTGTGGCACCCCCACCGCCGCGCTGCGCGACGGGCGGGACGCCCTGCTGGCGATCGGCATGAACGGGGAGCCGCTGCCGGTGGAGCACGGCTTCCCGGTCCGGATGGTGGTGCCCGGCCTCTACGGTTACGTGTCGGCCTGCAAGTGGGTGACCGAGCTGGAGCTGACCCGGTTCGCCGACTTCGACGCGTACTGGGTGCCGCGGGGCTGGTCCGCCCAGGGACCGATCAAGACCCAGTCGCGAATCGACGCGCCGCGCGCCCGCAACCGACTGACCGCCGGCCCGGTCACCGTGGCCGGGGTGGCCTGGGCGCAGCACCGGGGCATCCGCCGGGTCGAGGTACGCGTCGACGGCGGCGCCTGGCAGGAGGCGGAGCTGGCCCCGACGGTGTCGGTGGACACCTGGGTGCAGTGGTCGTGGCGCTGGGACGCGACGCCGGGCGAGCACCGGCTCCAGGTCCGGGCCACCGACGCGACGGGTGAGACGCAGACCGAGCGTACGCAGGGCGTCGCCCCGGACGGCGCCACCGGCTGGCACACCGTCACGGTCAACGTCCGCTGACCCCGCCCGCATGACGCGGAAACCGCGCCCCGGTGGGGGCGCGGTTCGCGGTGCTGGGAAGAGTCGGGTCAGGCGACGTTGCGTTGGGCGGGGACGGTCGACTTGTGCGGGCGGCCCAGTCGGGCCTCCAGTCGGGCCACGTCCACCCGGGCGTGCCGGCGGTCCGCCAGGTCCTCCCAGCCGACGGCGAGCAGCCGCAGCCGCTCCGACTCGCTGAAGCCACCCCACACGCCGTACGGCTCGCGGACCGACAGCGCGTGCGCGGCGCACTCGGCGCGAACGGGGCAGGCCCGGCACACCGCCTTGGCGGAGGACTCCCGACGCAGTCGGGAGGAGCCCCGCTCACCGTCGGGGTGGAAGAACTGGGCGCTGTCCCGCCCTCGACAGGCACCGAGCCGCTGCCAGTCCCACAGATCGACGATGGGTCCGGGCAGTCTACGTACGTTCGACATCAGCACCCCTCCTCCCGCGCGGCACCGCGAGATCCTTGTGGCCGGCTTCCGGGCGGCGGGCCGCGCAGGCGCACCGTTCCCGGCCTGGCCCTCCCGGTACCCGGGCCGTCGCCGACTCACACGTGTGTGATCGAAAACGACCTCCAAGTTGCGGCTTTTGCCCCATCTGTCGGAAAAGTTCGAAGGATTGCCGGGAACCTCCTCCCCAGCCGACCCCGTCATGGTCTGCTCGTTGGCGGAGAGGAGACCACAGTGCGTACCGTTCTCGTGTGCGTTCGGACACCACTCGCCGCCCAGCACCTGACTTCTGCTGCCGCGCGACTGGGTTTGTCCGCGATCGTTCGTACCGCCGTCTCCGATCCCGAGGTGATGTTGCGGCTCGCTGAGCGACCGGCCGACGTGGTGCTGGCCGACACGGCCCTGACGCGGCCGGACAGCGCCGGCTTCGTCCGCCGGGTGCTGGCCCGCGCGCCGCAGGCCGCGGTGGTGCTGCTCGGTGCCGAGGAGTCCGAGGCCGCGGCGGCGAGCATCAGCGCCGGCGCCCGCGGTCTGATCCAGAACGCCGACCACGACCTGACCAGCGCGGTCGCGAAGGCCCTGCTGCTGCTCACCGCTCCCGGCCGGGCGACCCGGCAACGGATCACCGATCCGGCCCGGGACACCGCGACGGTCGGCGGCGCGGGCCGCTCCGGGCCGTCCCTGCGCGGCTCCGCCGAGCCCGGCCGGTCCGCCACGGCGACCGGCGAGGGGCCGGCAGGCGTGCCGTCGGTGCCGGTACAGCGAGGTGACGATGAGGCCGAGTCCGCGAACGGCGATTCGCCCGACCAGACCGACCAGGCCCGCAGCGCCCAGAGCACCCGGCCCGCCCGGGCGTCGATCGGGCTCACCGAGCGGGAGCTTCAGGTGCTGCTGGGCATGGCCGAGGGCAAGAGCAACGCGGAGATCGGCCGGGAGCTGTTCGTCTCGGAGGACACCGTCAAGACCCACGCCCGCCGGCTGTTCCGCAAGCTCGGTGCCCGGGACCGGGCACACGCGGTGGCCGCCGGCTTCCGCGCCGGCCTGGTCGCCTGACCCGCACCCCGCACCCCGGTCCCGCACGCGCCGCACGCGCCGCACGCGCCGCACGCGCCGCACGCGCCGCACCGCGCCGCACGCGCCGCACCGCGCCGCACGCGCCGCACGCGCCGCACGCGCCGCACCGCGCCGCACGCGCCGCACGCGCCGCGCCGCACGCGCCGCGCCGCGCCGCGCCGCGCCGCAAGATCGTGCTCGAACCAGGATGTAGTGGCTTCCCCGGACTGGGAGGCCACTACATCGTTGTTGCAGCACGATCTTGCGGGCGGCCGGGCTTGCTTGCCGGGGGTGGGACCGCGGGGGTCAGTCGGTGGCGGTGGTGGTGCCCGACTCGTCCTCGGTGCCCTCGGTCAGGGTGTCGTGCACCCCGTCGGCGTATCCGCGGGCGTAGTCCCACGTCACGTAGTGGTCCGGGTCCGGGTCGTAGGCGGGCTCGTGCACCCGGGGCCGACCGGAGTTGAGCAGGTGATGCAGGTTGCCCCGGAGCAGATCCCAGTCGAAGTAGTGTGGCTCCCGGCAGTCCTCGCATTCGATCACCAGCCCGCGGACACCGATCGGCGCCAGCAGGGCCTGGTAGATCTCCAGGTCGGCGAGGTCCTCCAGCACGTCCTGCCGCTCGACGTCGGTCAGTGGATCCGGCGTCGCGTCGTCGCCCGGATCGTCCAGCCCCGCAGTCGGGTCGGCCGGGTCGCCGTTGAACGGGTCGATGGGCTCGTCGTGCACCCCCTCACCGTAGACCCAACGCGGCGGGGACGTCCGCCCCCCGGCTGCGCGACGAGCCGGCCCGCCACGAGGGAGTCGCCCAGCTCACTGGGTACGATGGGACGACGTGCCGGCACCGTGGCGCGTTCCGGTGCCTGCCCGCGCCACCTCGCTGAAGCCCATTCGAGCAGCTCAGGGGAGCAATCGTGGAAAATTCGCCCAGCACCGATCTTCCGGCCGGCGCCGAGCACGCCGACCTGGGCGGCCACCTGCCCGAGCTGCCGGCCGGCTCCGCGCGGGTGGTTCCGCTCGGTCTCACCTTCGACGACGTGCTGCTGCAGCCGGGCGAGTCGGACGTGGTGCCCAGCAGGGTCAACACCCGGACGAAGCTCACCCGCAACGTCGAGCTGTCCATCCCCCTGCTGTCCAGCGCCATGGACACCGTCACCGAGGCGCGGATGGCGATCGCCATGGCCCGCCAGGGCGGCATCGGCGTGCTGCACCGCAACCTTTCGCTGGAGGACCAGGCCCTTCAGGTCGACCTGGTGAAGCGCTCCGAGTCCGGCATGATCACCAACCCGGTGACGGCCAGCCCCAACGACACGCTGCGCGAGGTCGACGAGCTGTGCGGCCGCTACCGCATCTCCGGCGTGCCGGTCGTGGACTCCGACGGTCAGCTGGTCGGCATCGTCACCAACCGGGACATGCGCTTCGTCTCCGAACCGGACACGCCGGTCCGCGAGATCATGACCCACACGCCGCTGGTCACCGCCAAGGTCGGGGTGAGCAAGGACGACGCGCTGGCCCTGCTGCGCCAGCACAAGGTCGAGAAGTTGCCGATCGTGGACGACTCCGGCCGGCTGCGCGGGTTGATCACCGTGAAGGACTTCACCAAGAGCGAGCAGTACCCGGACGCCAGCAAGGACGACGCCGGCCGGCTGCGGGTCGCGGCCGCCATCGGTGTGGGCGAGGACGCGTACAAGCGGGCCCGTGCCCTGGTCGACGCGGGCGTGGACGTGCTGATCGTGGACACCGCGCACGGCCACCAGCGGGCCGTGCTGGACATGGTCCGCCGGCTCAAGGCCGATGTCAGCATCGACATCGTGGGCGGCAACGTGGCCACGTACGCCGGTGCGAAGGCGCTGGTCGACGCCGGCGCCGACGGGATCAAGGTGGGCGTGGGTCCGGGCGCGATCTGCACCACCCGGATCGTCGCCGGGGTCGGCGTGCCGCAGATCACCGCGATCATGGAGGCGGCCCGGGCCGCCCGTCCGGCCGGTGTGCCGGTGATCGGTGACGGCGGGATCCAGTACTCCGGCGACATCGCCAAGGCGCTGGTCGCCGGCGCCGACACGGTGATGCTCGGCAGCCTGCTGGCCGGCTGCGAGGAGAGCCCCGGCGAGCTGATCTTCGTCAACGGCAAGCAGTACAAGGCGTACCGCGGCATGGGGTCGCTCGGCGCGATGCAGTCCCGGGGCCAGGCCAAGTCGTACAGCAAGGACCGCTACTTCCAGCAGGACGTGCTCAGCGACGACAAGCTGGTCCCCGAGGGCGTCGAGGGCCAGGTGCCCTACCGGGGGCCGCTGTCCCGGGTGGCCCACCAGCTCGTCGGTGGGCTGCGTCTGGCCATGGGGTACGCGGGCGCGGAGAACATCCCCGACCTGCACCACCGGGGCCAGCTCATCCGGATCACCGCGGCCGGGCTGAAGGAGAGCCACCCGCACGACATCCAGATGACCGTCGAGGCGCCCAACTACCACACCCGCTGACCCCTCCACCCCCAACCACCTGGAGTCCCCCATGCGTGACGTGGTCGAGATCGGGCTGGGCAAGACCGCGCAGCGCGGCTACCACCTGGACGACATCGCCATCGTGCCGAGCCGGCGAACCCGGGACGTCGACGACGTCTCGACCGCCTGGCAGCTCGACGCGTACCCGTTCGGCATCCCGTGCGTCGGGCATCCCTCCGACGCCACCATGAGCCCGTCCTCGGCGGTGCGGCTCGGTCAGCTCGGCGGCCTCGGCGTGCTCAACGTCGAGGGGTTGTGGACCCGCTACGAGAACCCGACCAAGGTGCTGGACGAGCTTGCCGGCCTCGACGAGGACGCCCGCGCCACCAAGCGGCTCCAGGAGGTGTACGCGGAGCCGATCCGTCCGGACCTGATCGCCGAGCGGGTGCGTGAGCTGCGCGCCGGTGGCGGCACGGTGGCGGTGCGGGTCTCCCCGCAGCACACCCTCGCGCTGGCCCCGGTGATCCTGGACGCCGGGGTGGACATCCTGGTCATCCAGGGCACCATCGTGTCGGCGGAGCACGTGTCGACCACCGATGAGCCGCTGAACCTCAAGGAGTTCATCGCCGACCTCGACCTGCCGGTGATCGTGGGTGGCTGCACCGACTACAAGACGGCGCTGCACCTGATGCGTACCGGCGCGGCCGGCGTGATCGTGGGCATCGGTGGTGACGAGTGGTCGACCACCGAGTCGGTGCTGGGCATCCGGGTGCCGATGGCCACCGCGATCGCCGACGCGGCGGCGGCCCGCCGTGACTACCTCGACGAGACCGGCGGCCGGTACGTGCACCTGATCGCCGACGGCGACATCCAGACCTCCGGTGACATCGCCAAGGCGCTCGGCTGCGGCGCGGACGCGGTGATGCTGGGCGAGCCGTTGTCGCTCTGCGACGAGGCGCCCGCCGGCGGTGCCTGGTGGCACTCGGCGGCCAGCCACCCGTCGCTGCCCCGGGGCGCGTTCGAGGTGGCGGGTGAGCCGCTCGGGTCGATGGAGGAGCTGCTCTTCGGCCCGGCCGACGAGGCCGACGGTCAGCTCAACCTGTTCGGTGGGCTGCGCCGTGCGATGGCCAAGTGCGGCTACCGCGATCTCAAGGAGTTCCAGAAGGTCGGTCTGGTCCTCGACCGCTGACCGTCACCCGCTCGGCGAGAGGCCGGCTCCGCGACGCTGCGGGGCCGGCCTTTTCCGTTACTTCTTGAGGTAGATGGTCAGGTCGGACATGTTGCGGTAGCTGAGCGCCGCGAAGTCGAGCGACTGGGCCCGGTTGGTGGTGCCGCCCGGGGCGGTGTCCATCTCCCAGTTGGCGTGGTGGAAGTCCCGCTCGCCGATGGTCTGGAAGAACTGCTGGAAGTTGATGTCGCCCTCGCCGAGCGGGGTCATCTGGTGGCCGTTGGGCACGCTGGTGTCCCGGTCGCCGTCCTTCGCGTGGAACAGCGGGAACCGGGTGGTCCGGTCGGCCACGTTGAGGATCGGGTCGAACAGGTCGGTCTGCTCGCGGCCGGCCGGGTCGACGTACTTCTGGTGCTTGTAGCGGGCGACGTAACCCCAGTAGATGTCGAACTCGAAGAAGACGTACCGGGGGTCGGTCCTGCCGAAGAAGTACTCCAGCCGCCGGATGCCGGAGGAGCGGGTGGGGCGGCCCTGCTCGTCGAGCGGCCCGGAGTCGAGCAGGAAGCTGTACGCGACGTCGTGGTTGTGCGTGTAGAGCCGCAGGCCCCGGGCTCGGGCCTGCCGGCCCAACTCGTTCCAGGTGTCGGCGGCGGCGTCCCAGTCGGCCTTGTACGCGCTGTTGGTCGGGTCGCTGCCGGTGCCGATGTTCTTCATGCCGAGTTCCTCGGCGATGTCCATCTGCTGCTGGAAGGTGGCCGCCTGGATCGAGGCGTGGGTGCCGTTGGCGACGAGACCGTTGTCGTCGAGGATCTTGCGGATCTCGCGCGGGGTGATCTGCCGGCCCAGGATCTCGGTGCTCTGGGTGTATCCGGCGAACTCGATATCCTTGTAGCCGATCTCGGCGAGCCGGGCGAGAACGCGCTCGAAGCCGTACGGCACGCCACTGTCGTCGGGCGCGGCGGTGATCCGGTCCCGGACGCTGTAGAGGATGATGCCCCGGTTCTTCGACGGGATCAGCGGTTCGACCCGCAGCCTGCTCCTGCCCTTGTCCTTGGGGTTCGCGAGTGCGGGGGCGCCGGTGGCGAGCACCGGCAGACCGGCCGCGCCGAGCGCGGCGGCGCCGGCGGAGGCGGCGAGCAGGGACCGGCGGCTGAGCCGGCCGGCAGAGGAGGCGTCGGTTGCGGTCTGGTCTGGCATCGTTCCACCTTTCGCGACGGCGGTGGCCGTCGATGACGATCAGCAGAGGGTGCGACGAGAGTCCGGTCGCGGGGTGCCGCCGAGCGCCCAGGTCCGCGTCTGAATGTTCCGAACGCGTTACAGCTTGGAGACAGACACTAACGGCGGTCGAAGCCGAAAGAAAGTATCGATCGAGGTTAACTTTTGTTTGTATCGACGAAAGTGACTGATGATCGTCGATACTGGCCGTGGGTCCGTCGGCGCTGACTACGCTCGTCCTGATCGGGATCGTCGCAGGAGGAGGGTGCATGATCCGGACCGGACAGACACCGACCGGCAGCCGGCTGGCCGCCACCGCCACCGCGTTGACCTGTGTGATCGCGCTCATCACGGCCGGCTGCACGGGTGCGGACACCGACGGATTCCGGCCCGGTGCCACCGACGCCGGTGATCCGTACGTGCCGGGGCGCGGTAACGGCGGCTACGACGTCACGCACTACGGCCTCGACGTCCGCTACGACCCGGCGACCGACCGGCTCACCGGCCGCGCCGTCGTCACGGCCACGGCCACCCAGGACCTGTCCCAGTTCAACCTGGACCTGCACGGTCTGGACGTCGACTCGGTCAGCATCTCCGACGCGCGGGTCGACCATCGACGCGACGGCGACGAACTGGTCGTGACCCCACGCGACGGACTTTCCCGGGGCCGGCAGTTCACGGTGACGATCGAGTACGCGGGCGTACCCGCCGCCGTCACCGACGGCGAACTGGGCAGCGGCGGCTTCCTGCACACCGCCGACGGCGCGGTCGCGCTCGGCCAACCCGACTCCGCGGCGACCTGGTTCCCGGTCAACGACCACCCGTCGGACAAGGCCAGCTACGACATCGTGGTGACCGTCCCGGACGGGCTGTCGGCGCTGAGCAACGGGGTGCCCGGTCCGACGAGCAGCGCCGACGGCTGGACCACCTGGCGCTGGTCGGAGCGGGCCCCGATGGCCAGCTACCTGAGCACCCTGGTGATCGGGAACTACCGGGTGACCAGTGGCACGCACGGTGGCCGGCCGATGGTCACCGCCGTGGCCGCGAGCCTGCCGGCGAGCGGCGGCGCGGCCAGCTCGGTCGCCCGCACCGGGGAGATCGTCGACTTCCTGGCCAGCCGATTCGGTCCGTACCCCTTCGACTCGTACGGCGGGATCGTCGTCGCCGACGACCGGATCGGCTACGCCCTGGAAACCCAGTCCCGGCCCGTCTACGGGCCCGCCTTCTTCACCGGCGACCGCCCCAACCCGGGGGTCGTCGCCCACGAACTGGCCCACCAGTGGTTCGGCGACAGCGTGTCGCTGAGCAGGTGGGGTGACATCTGGCTGAACGAGGGCTTCGCCAGCTACGCCGAGTGGCTGTGGGAGGAGCACGACGGCGGCCGGACCGCGCAGCGCAACTTCGATCTCCAGTACGCGGCGACCGACTGGACCCAACCGTCGGTCGAGCCGGGCCGGGAGCACATGTTCGGCACCGCCGTCTACAAGCGTGGCGCGCTCACCGTGCACGCGTTGCGCCGCACCGTCGGCGACGACACGTTCTTCCGCATCCTGCGGACCTGGACCGCCGAGCGGGCGGCCGGTAACGCGACCACCTCGGATTTCGTGGCGCTCGCCGAGCGGGTGTCGAGCCGGCAGCTGCGACCGCTCTTCGACGCCTGGCTGGTGGGCGGCTCGCCGCCGTCCCTGCCGTGACGGGGCCGTGATCGCCGGTCGATAGGCTGCCGCCTGCGATCGGCGGGAGACCCCCGTCGCGCGGGGGTGGCTCGGCCGTCACCGCAACCGTACGGGGAGGGTTCGTGATGAGTGTGACGCGCCGCAGGCTGCGGGTGGGCGTCGGTCTGCTGGTGACCGGGGCGCTCGCACTGTCCGGATGCGACTCGGCCGCCCCGCAGGAGGCGCCCTCGCCGAGCGCGTCGGCCACGCCGGCGCGGACGTTCACCGCCGGCGCCGCCGGCGTCGGTGACGACTACTTCCCGAGCTACGGCAACGGTGGCTACGACGTCGGGCGGTACACCGTCAAGGTGCGCTACGACCCGGCGGAGGACCAGCTGACCGGCACGGCCACGGTGCAGGCCACCGCGACGGCCGACCTGTCGACGTTCAACCTCGACCTCGCCGGCCTGACCGTCGAACGGGTCACCGTGGACGGCGCCCCGGCCACCCACACCAGGGACAGGAACGAGCTGGTGATCAAGCCGGCGGCCGGCCTGATCAACGGCAACGGGTTCGTCGCCGAGATCGCCTACGCGGGCGTGCCGAAGCCGCTGAAGAACGAGTTGCTCGGCGACGGCGGGTTCCTGCACACCTCCGACGGTGCGATCGCGCTGGGCCAGCCCGAGTCGGCGAGCACCTGGTTCCCGGTCAACGACCACCCGTCCGACAAGGCGTCCTACGACTTCGAGATCACCGTCCCGGACGGCCTCACCGCGGTCAGCAACGGTGTGCCCGGCGGCAAGAGCAGCAAGGACGGCTGGACCACCTGGAAGTGGTCGGAGAGGTCGCCGATGGCCAGCTACCTGAGCACGCTGGTGATCGGCACGTTCCGGGTCACCACCGGCGAGCACAAGGGCCGGCCGGTCTACAGCGCGGTCACCACCACCCTCGCCAAGGGATCCGCGGACACCTCGATCGCCGAGACCGTCACGGTCGCCGACTACCTGGAGAGCGTGTTCGGGCCGTACCCGTTCGACGCGTACGGCGGCGTGGTCGTCTCCGACAGCCGCATCGGGTACGCGCTGGAGACGCAGAGCCGCCCGGTCTACTCCGGCGGCTTCTTCCGGCAGGGCGCGAACACCGGTGTGGTCGCCCACGAGCTGGCCCACCAGTGGTTCGGTGACAGCGTGGCGTTGGCCAGGTGGGAGGACATCTGGCTCAACGAGGGCTTCGCGACGTACGCGGAGTGGCTCTGGGCCGAGCACACCAAGGAGTCCACCGCCAAGGCGGAGTTCGACAAGCGGTACGACGCGGTGCCGAGCGTGGTGTGGAGGACGCCGCCGGGCAAGCCGGGGGTGAAGGACCTGTTCAGCCAGTCGGTCTACCAGCGTGGCGGGATGACCCTGCACGCGCTGCGGGTGGCCGTCGGCGACAAGGCGTTCTTCGAGATCATCAAGACCTGGGCGGCGGACAAGCGCAACGGCACCGCCACCACCGCCGAGTTCGTGGCCCTCGCCGAACGAGTCTCCGGCAAACAACTGGACGCCCTCTTCGACGCCTGGCTCTACGGCACCAAAAAGCCTGCCCGCCCCAAGCCCCTCTAACCCCCCGCCCCCGCGATCTTGCACTTTCTGCCCCGGCAAAAGGGGTGAGTGAGCGCAGATCAACGACCGAAAGTGCAAGATCGCGGGCGGGCGGGCGGGTGCCCGGGTACGGGGTGCCGGGTTAGTTCTTGACGACCAGGTTGGGGTGGGCGGCCAGGTAGGCGTCGGCGCGGCCGGCGCGCAGCTCCGTGATGAACTTCCGGCCCTCGCTGGTGAGCTGTTCGCCCTGATAGGCGCTGCCCTTGCCGACGCCGGAGCCGGGCAGGCCGACCAGCACGAACTTGTCCTCCGGCACCCCGCTCAGCGCGTACGCCAGGTCGACGATGCGGTTGCCGCCCACGTACACCAGGGTGTCGCCCAGCGCGGCGACCACCTGGTCCACCCGCTCCGGTTGCCGGGCCAGGCCCTCGTCCAGGATCTTGCGGGTCAGCGCGCGGATCAGCTGCTGCTGGTGGCGTTGCCGGGCGTAGTCGCCGCCGGTGATGTAGCGCTGCCGTGCGTAGTCCAGCGCCTGCCAGCCGTTGAGGTGCTGGTTGCCCTTCTCGTAGACCTGCTGCGGCCCGGTGTACCCGCCGGGCGCGCTCTCCCGGTACTTGCCGTCCGGTCGGCGGTGCAGCGAGGCGACCCGCTGGTCGACGTAGATGTCGACCCCGCCGAGGGCGTTCACCAGCCGGTCGAAGCCGTTGAAGGTGAGCACCGCGCCCGCGTCGATGCGCAGCCCGGTGTAGCCGCTGACGGTGCTGCGCAGCAGCTCGTACCCCTGGGCCGTGCTCGGTTGTTTGGGTTTGCCCGGCACCCGGCTGCCGTAGCTCATCGAGTGCGTGAGTTTGGTCTTGCCGCCCTTGTAGCCGGCCTTCGGGAACGCCGGAATGTCCACCAGCAGGTCGCGGGGGAGCGAGAAGAGGTACGCCCGGCCCAGCCCTTTTGGCACGTGCAGCACCAGCACGGCGTCGGAGTGCGGCTCCCAGCCGGGCACGCTGACCCGGGTGTCCACCCCGACCAGCAGCAGCGTCAGCGGGCCGGTGATGTTGGCGCCCGGCGGTGGACCGCTCGGGCTGGGAGTGGGCGTACCGAGCGGTGACGGGGTCGGCGAGCCGGCCACCGGGGCGCCGCCGGGCTTGCTGTCGCCGGTGAGCCGGGTGACCACCACCGCCCCGGCGGCGATCAGCGCGACGGCGGCGAGAGCCACCAGGCCCAGCAGCAGCCACCGTCGGCGCGGTGCCATCGACCCGAGGATCATCTTGGATTCCTTCCACCCGTCTGCTGAACAACGCTCCGACGGGTACTCCGGGTTGCGGCCCGGGAGGTGCCGGGTTGGTGGGCCGCTGCATGATCGCGCGAAAACTGCCGCTGGCGCGAGCGCTACTGGCGAGTAATGATGCGTCCATGCGGTACGACGTGGTCGTCGTCGGGTCCGGCTTCGGTGGCAGCGTCACCGCGCTCCGACTGGCCGAGAAGGGCTGGTCGGTCGGCGTTCTGGAGGCCGGCCGGCGCTTCGCCGACGACGAGTTCCCGCAGACGTCCTGGCGGGCCCGCCGGTTCCTGTGGGCGCCGAGGTTGGGTTGCTACGGCATCCAGCGGCTCACCCTGCTCCGCCCCGCCGACCGGCGATCCGGCGGTGGTGTGCTCGTGCTCTCCGGCGCGGGGGTGGGCGGCGGCTCGTTGGTCTACGCGAACACCCTCTACGAGCCGCTGCCGGCCTTCTACTCCGATCCGCAGTGGCGGGACATCACCGACTGGCGTGCCGAACTGGCCCGCCACTACGACCAGGCGAAGCGGATGCTCGGCGTGACCACGTACCCGATGGACACCGGCGCGGACCGCGCCATGCGGGCGGTGGCCGAGCGGATGGGGGTGGGGCACACCTTCCACGCCACCCCGGTTGGCGTGCACATCGGCCGCCCTGGTGAACGGGTCGGCGACCCGTACTTCGGCGGGGCCGGCCCGGAGCGCACCGGCTGCCTGCACTGCGGTGAGTGCCTGACCGGCTGCCGGCACGGGGCGAAGAACACGCTGGTGAAGAACTACCTCTGGCTCGCCGAGCGGCGGGGCGCCACCGTGCACCCGTTGACCACGGTGACCGCCGTCCGACCCGCCTCCGGCGGCGGGTACGAGGTGCACACCGTCCGCACCGGCGGGTGGCTGCGGCGAGAGCGGCAGGTGATCCACGCCGACCAGGTGGTCTTCGCCGCCGGCGCGCTCGGCACCCAACGACTGCTGCACGCGATGCGGGCCGACGGTGCGTTGCCGGCGCTGTCGCCCCGCCTCGGCGAGCTGACCCGGACCAACTCGGAGGCCATCCTGGGCGCCTCGGTGCCGCGCCAGCGGGCCCGGGCCGAGCGACTCGACTTCAGCGAGGGCGTGGCGATCACCAGTTCGTTCCACCCCGACGGGCAGACCCACATCGAGCCGGTCCGCTACGGGCGCGGCTCAAACGCGATGGGGCTGCTGCAGTCGCTGCTGGTCGACGGTGGCCCGCACCGGGTGCGGCGGTGGCTGGGCAGCATCGTGCGGCAACCGGGGCTGGCCGCCCGGATGCTGTCCGTGCGCGGCTGGTCGGAGCGGACGGTGATCGCCCTGGTGATGCAGTCGGTGGACAACTCGCTGACCACCCGGTGGCGGCGCGGCGCGTTCGGTCGTCGGCTGGTCACCGGCCCGGGCCACGGCACGCCGAGCCCGACCTGGATCCCGGCCGGCAACACGGCGACCCGACTGCTCGCCGAGGAGATCGGTGGCACTCCCGGTGGCTCGCTCACCGAGCCGTTCGACATCCCGGTGACCGCGCACATCCTGGGTGGGGCGGTGATCGGTGCCACCCCGGCGGACGGGGTGATCGACCCCTGGCACCGGGTGTACGGCCACCCGGGGCTGCACGTGGTGGACGGGGCCGCGGTCTCGGCGAACCTCGGCGTGAACCCGTCGTTGACGATCACCGCGCAGGCGGAACGGGCGATGTCCTTCTGGCCCAACCGGGGCGAAGAGGACCCGAGGCCACCCGTAGGAGCCCCGTACCGCCGTCTGCCACCCGTACCCCCGCACACCCCGGCGGTCCCGGCGGACGCCCCGGGCGCGCTGCGCGCCTGACCGGCGATCGTGCGGTGTCGGTAGTCGCCGGGTGGTATTTGTGGCTTTTGGCGGGACCGGAAGTGCGCGATCGCGGCGAGCGGGGTGCGGGCGGCGAGCCGGTCGTCGGGGCGGGGGTGATACTCGCTAGGATTTGTGCACATGAGCCTGCCTCGCCCCGTCCTTGTGGTGGACTTCGGAGCCCAGTACGCCCAGCTCATCGCGCGCCGGGTCCGGGAGGCGAAGGTCTACTCCGAGATCGTGCCGCACTCGATGCCGGTCGCCGAGATGCTGGCGAAGAACCCGGCCGCGATCATCCTCTCCGGCGGCCCGGCCAGCGTGTACGCGCCGGACGCCCCGCAGATCGACGCCGGCGTGTTCACGGCCGACGTGCCGGTCTTCGGCATCTGCTACGGCTTCCAGGCGATGGCCCAGGCGCTCGGCGGCACCGTCGCGCGGACGGGTAACCGCGAGTACGGCGGCACGCCGCTGCGCCCCCGTCTGCTCGCCCCGGGTGTGCTGCTCCGCGACCTCCCGGCGGACCTGCCGGTCTGGATGAGTCACGGTGACGCGGTCACCGAGGCGCCCGAGGGTTTCACGGTGACCGCCGAGTCGGCGGGCGCGCCGGTGGCGGCATTCGAGGACCTGGCCGGGCGTCGGGCCGGCGTGCAGTTCCACCCGGAGGTCGGGCACACCCAGCACGGCCAGGAGATGCTGCAGCGCTTCCTGTACGACATCGCCGGCATCGAGCCGACCTGGACGCCCGAGAACATCATCGACGAGCAGGTCGCCCTGATCCGCGCCCAGGTCGGCGACAAGGAGGTCATCTGCGGCCTGTCCGGCGGGGTGGACTCGGCGGTCGCCGCGGCGCTGGTGCACAAGGCGGTCGGTGACCAGCTCACCTGCGTCTTCGTCGACCACGGCCTGCTGCGCGCGGGCGAGGCCGAGCAGGTCGAGAAGGACTACGTCGCGGCCACGGGCATCAAGCTGAAGGTGGTCGACGCGGCGGACCGGTTCCTCGGCGCGCTGGCCGAGGTGACCGACCCGGAGCAGAAGCGCAAGATCATCGGTCGGGAGTTCATCCGGGTCTTCGAGGCCGCGGCCCGCGAGATCGCCTCGCACGGTGACGTGGAGTTCCTCGTCCAGGGCACCCTCTACCCGGACGTGGTCGAGTCCGGCGGCGGCACCGGCACCGCCAACATCAAGAGCCACCACAACGTCGGCGGCCTGCCGGAGGACCTGAAGTTCGCCCTGGTCGAGCCGCTGCGCACGCTGTTCAAGGACGAGGTCCGGGCGCTCGGCCTCCAGCTCGGCCTGCCCGAGGCGATGGTCTGGCGGCACCCGTTCCCCGGCCCCGGCCTGGCCATCCGGATCATCGGCGCGGTCGACCGGGAGCGGCTCGACCTGCTGCGCCAGGCCGACTTGATCGCCCGCGAGGAGCTGACCGCCGCCGGCCTGGACCGGGGCGTCTGGCAGTTCCCCGTGGTGCTCCTCGCCGACGTACGTAGCGTCGGCGTGCAGGGTGACGGGCGCAGCTACGGGCATCCCGTGGTGCTGCGCCCGGTCTCCAGCGAGGACGCGATGACCGCCGACTGGTCCCGGCTGCCCTACGAGGTGGTGGCCCGGATCTCCACCCGGATCACCAACGAGGTCGCCGAGGTCAACCGGGTGGTGCTGGACGTCACCAGCAAGCCGCCGGGCACCATCGAGTGGGAGTGAGTGCGCCTCACCCGGCCGGCGGCGCGCTGGGCGGGGTCGTCGGCGGGTAGGGCGGCGTCGGGGCGTACCCCGGTGCCGGTCCGCCGGGCGCGGGCCCGGCGGTGGGCTGCGGCGCGGCGCCCGCCGGGTGCGGCCAGGCCGGCGCGCCGGTGGGCTCCTCGGGCATCAGGAACCACATGATCGGGTACGCGAACAGGGCGAGCCCGCCGGTGAGCAGGCCGCCGACCGCGAAGACCACCCGGACCAGGGTGGGGTCGACGTCGAAGTAGCGGCCGAGGCCGCTGGCGACCCCCGCCACCATGCGGTCGGTGGTGGGTCGCCGGAGCTGCTTGTACGGGGCGTGGGGAGCGGCGGTGGTTGTCATGCCTCCACGGTCCGCGCCGGGGCCCGGCCTGTCCTCGGTGACTGCCCGGATCCTTACCCTGACCGATCCCTGATTGGGGCCAGACAGTCAGGAATCCGACTCTTTTCCGTTCCGGTAACCCGGCCCGGGGAGAATTTGCTCCCGTGACCACCTTGCTGGAGCCGCTTCGCAGGATCGCGGCATACGCAGTTTGTGCTGATTCAGACGGCCGAGTGTTGCTGGTCCGCGCATCGGAGCGCTCCGGCACCCCCGGCACGTGGTCCCTGCCCGGCGGGGCGGTCGACCACGGCGAGGACCCCAATCACACGGTGGTCCGCGAAACCGCCGCCGAGACGGGCCTCTCGGTCGCCGTCTCGGGCCTGGCCGACGTGCTCGCCGACATGCGGGCGCTGCCCGATCGCGGCATCACCATCCACACCGACCGGCTGATCTACCGGGTGGCGGTGCGCGGCGGCACCCTCGCCGACCGGGTCGGCGAACGCCCCACCGACCTGGCCCGGTGGTACACGCTCGACGAGGCGCGCGAGTTGCCGCTGCGTTCGTTCACCGCGCGTGCTCTCGGTCTGCCCGCTTCCTCGGCCGACGTGGTGCCCGACGAAGCCCCCGAGTTCCCCTCCTTCTACGCGGTGCCCGGCCCCGACGGGCTGCACCGGGCGCAGCGCTTCGCCGCGTACGCGGTGTGCACCGACCCGGCCGGTCGGGTGCTGCTCACCCGCATCTCCGACGGCTACCCGGGTGCCGGCTGCTGGCACCTGCCCGGAGGCGGCACCGACTACGGCGAGCAGCCCGGCGCGGCACTCATCCGTGAGCTGGTGGAGGAGACCGGCCAGGCTGGCCGTCTCGTCGAGCTACTCGGAGTGGCCAGCCACCGCGACGCCGCCTCGCTCGGCCCGGAGGGCTACCCGATCGACTGGCACGGCGTACGCGCCTTCTACCGGGTGGTCGTGGACGATCCCAACCCGCTGACGATCGCCGACGTGGGCGGCTCGACCTGCGAGGCCCGCTGGTTCGCCCGCGAGGAGTTGGGCGCCCTGCCCACGGACCGCCTGACCGAGGTGACCGCCGAGGCAGTCCAAGCAGCCCAGCTCACCTAACCCCACACCCACCCCACCCCGACGCTCGCGGTCGATCATGAGGTTGACCGGGCGGTATGTCCGTCCCGGTGCCGCTAACCTCATGATCGATGAAGTCGGCGGGTGGAGGTGGTGGCGTGCGGGAGCGGCGGCGCGTCGGGGCGTACGGGATGCTGCGCGACGGGCGCGGGCGGGTGCTCTTGGCGCGCGGGTCGGAGACCTGCCCGTACCCGGGGGTGTGGCAGCTTCCCGGCGGCGGGGTCGAGCACGCCGAACACCCGGTCCGGGCCGCCCAGCGTGAGTTCGCCCGGGAGACCGGGCTGGCCGCCGCGGTGGGCGCGATCCGGGCGGCGGTCGCCGATGTCGCCACGTACCCCGACGACGATGTCGCGGTGCACACCGACCGGCTGATCTTCGACGTCGAGGCGACGGGCGGTGACCTCCGGCCGGAGCCCGCCGGCGGCATCGCCGAGCTGGGCTGGTTCGGCCCGGACGAGGCGGCGGCCGTGCCGCTGATGCCGTTCACTGCCGAGCTGCTCGGGCTGCCGGTGTCGCCCCTGCCGGCCGGCCTGCCCCGGGCACTGCCACCCGACCCGGCACCGCACCCCGACCGCCGGCTGCGCTTCGGGGCGTACGGGCTGGTCACCGATCCGGGCGGGCGGTTCCTGCTCACCCAGATCGCGGACGGCTACCCGGGCGCCGGCAGGTGGCACCTCCCCGGCGGTGGTACCGACCACGGCGAACAGCCGACCACCGGGCTGCTGCGGGAGCTGGTCGAGGAGGGCGGGCAGCTGGGCCGGGTGGTGGAACTGCTCGGCGTCGACAACCTGCACAACCCCGCCGCGCTCGGCCCGGAGGGTCGCCCGCTGGACTGGCACGGCGTACGGGTGATCTATCGGGTGCTGGTGGACGTACCCACCGACGCGGTGGTCACCGAGTCCGCCGGTGGTTCGACGGCTCGGGCCGGCTGGTTCACCCGGTCCGAGACCGCTGACCTGCCGTTGACCGGCATCGCTGCCTCGGCAATCGGACAAGCGGGCGGATAGCACCCCGCTCGCTGAGCCGGAATGGTGACCCTCCGGTACAGTCAGTGGAGGGAATGGTGGAGGAAACGGGCGTTGAGGCCCGGGATGGGAATAAGAGAGCGGTTCGCGCGGTTTAAGCCAGTTATAAGTACCGCCGGCAGCTATCGCCAAGTCCTGTTCCCCTATGCGATGGTGTACTCCGCAAAAGGCTGCCGGGCCATCGAAGGGTCCGGCACGAGACAGCCGGACACCCGCCCCCGCGGCGGCCAGCCGATCCGGTGATGGAGGAAACGTGCCGAGAGCCCCATGGCGCCGGCGTCGTACGACTGACAGTCCGCGCCCCGCAGGGCGTCGCTGGGCGGGCCCGTTGCGCCGCAGCAGCACGTTCGCCCGCCAGGTGCTGCTGGTCCGAGTGGGTCGCCGTGACGACGACCTGCGGACCACCGACCTCGCGTTGCCCGAGCACCGGTACGCCGACCGGCAGCGCCGCCGCTACGGTCTGGACCGGCTCAGCCGGCCGCCGATCGACGCCACCCGGGCGGAGATCGAGGCGGTCATGCCGATCAGCCCGGCGTTGCCCATGGTGCACACCGACGAGGCCACGGCCGGGTCGATCCCCCTGCTCCCCGGCGAGCGCACGGTGGCCCGCCGGATGAAGTTCGGCGTGGTCAACGCCTGCACCCTGGCGAGCCTGATGCTCGGCATGCTGGCCATCTTCCTGGCCATGCAGGGTGAGGTGCGCCTCGCCGCGCTCTGCCTGATCGCCTGCGTCGTCTTCGACGGGTTGGACGGCGCCCTGGCCCGCCGGCTCGGTGTGGCCAGCCCGTTCGGCGCGCAGATGGACTCGCTGGCCGACATGTGCTCGTTCGGCCTCGCCGCGCCGGTCGTGGTGTACGCCTCGCTCGCCGGCTCCGTCTCGACGGCGGCCGCCGCGGTGGCATGCGCCCTGGTCGCGGCCTGTGCCGCGATCCGACTGGCCCGCTTCAACGTCTCACCGAAGGACGGCCGGTTCTTCTGCGGCGTGCCCACCACCATGGCGGCCGCGGTGCTCGCGGTGACCGTGGCGATCGGCCTGCCGGTGCCCGGCCCGGTGCTGGTGGCCGGCGTGGCGCTGCTCGCCTTCGCGATGGTCTCCAGCTTCCCGTACGCCAAGCTCGCCCGCCTGGTCAAGATGCCGCCGTGGCTGTGGCTGGCCCCGGTGATCGGCGCGCTCGTCGACGTCCGGCTCACGTTCGCCCTGATCGTGGTCGGCTACCTGGTCAGTGGGCCGGTGCTCTGGTTGCGGCAGCGTCGTACCGCCTGATCGAGACATGCAGAACGGGGCGCCGCGAACAGCGGCGCCCCGTTCTCGCTCTGCTGGGTCAGCGCCAGCGGGCGATGACCGTCGCCCCGCCGACGACCTTGTCGCCCGGACCGACGAGCGGGTCGGCGGCGTCGGCCGGCAGGTACACGTCGGTGCGCGAGCCGAACCGGATCAGACCGAAGCGTTCGCCCTTCGCCAACAGCGCGCCGATCGGCGCGCGCTGCACGATGCGGCGGGCGATCAGCCCGGTCCGCTGCGCGACCACCACCGTGCCGCGTGACGTGTCCAGCACGGTGTACGCGGCGACGTTGTGTTCGGCGTCCGGCTTCATCGCGTTGACGAAGCCGCCGTCGGCGACGAAGTAGTCCACCACCTTGCCGGCGACCGGTGACCGGTTGACGTGCACGTCCAACACCGACAAGAAGACCGCGACCCGCAACCACTCGCCGTCGCCGAAGCGCTCGTCGTGCAGTCGCTGCACCGACAGGACCTGTCCGTCGGCGCTGGCGACGATGGCGGTCGGGTCCTCCGGCACGTCCCGTTCCGGATCGCGGAAGAACGCGGCGACCGGGCCGGCGGCCAGTGCCGGCAGCAGCCACAGCTTCGATGACGGACGTGCCACCCGGGCCAGCGCGGCCAGGCCCAACGTGATGCCCGCCGCCGCCACCCCGTTGGAGTCGATGTGCATGCCGCGGGTCAGCTTCACGCTCGACGGCCGGTACGCCGGGGTCAACCGGTCCGCCGCGGCCGGTGCGGCCGGGGCGAACCGCAGCCGGTAGATCCGCAGCGGCGGTGAGTTGCGCAGGACCAGGTCGGCGCCGACGCCGTGCAGGGCGTCCTGCCGGGCCAGCTCGGCGGCGGCACCGGCCGTCCGGCCGGGAGTCGCGGTCGTGGCCACGCTCAACACCGCACCGTCGGTGAGGTACTTGACCAGCCCTTCGATGGCGCCGCGGGTCTCCTCGACGGTGCCGGCGAAAACCTCTCCGGCGATGACCACGGTGGCGGCCTCCGCCTCGGCGAGCGTGTCGACCACGCGGACCCGCTCGGAGACCCACCGGCCCTGGGCGGTGACGTGCTCGCGGAGCACGGTGGCGTCGGACGACTCGGCGGGCACCACGGTGAGCCGGTCACCGGGGAGCAGCGCCTCGATCGCCGCGGCCAGCACCGCGGACTCCGGGCTCGCGCCGACCAGCAGGGCGGCCTTGGGATCGTTGATCCGGGCCAGCTCGGTGACGAGCGTTCGGGCGGCTCGCTCGCCGATGCGGACCGGACCGGACCGACCGGTGGTACGCACGGCGGGGGACTGGGTCATGTCGGACGGGCTCCTGACGGGGTAGCGACGGGAATCGCGGCGGGACCGCCATGGCGGGTCGGGCCGGCCGGCGGAGGCGAGATCTCCATCAGCCAGCATATGCGCCTGCCCGCGCCGGCCGCACCGCCGTGGCGGTGGAGCGGGCCGACGCGGGCACCCCCGCTTGGTCAGGGTTGCGTGCGCCGCCCCTCCCGCTCGTCCGCCGGCCGGTCGTCGACGACCTCGACCGGTTGCTCGGCCCAGGTCGGCTCGTCGGCCCCGGAACGAGCCGGACCGGGCACCGGCGTGGTCTCCGGCTCCGCCGGCGGATGGGCCAGCCACGCCGGGTGGATCACCTCCGCGGTCGGCGCCTCCGGTGCCGGCGCGGTGTCCCAGGTGGAGCGGTCGGCCTCCCAGGACGGCAGCGGGACACCGGAGGTCGGAACGGTGACGGCCGGAAGTGGCGCGGTGTCACCGGGCACGGGCGCGGCGGCACCGGAAACCGGCGCGCTGGCACCGGACACGGGTGCGGTGGCCTGCACGGCCGGCTCCGGTTGGCTCGGCCGGCCCGAGCGCAGCGCACCGACCAGCCCGAACACCCCGATCAGGATCAGTGCGCCGGCCAGGAACCAGCCGACCGGCGGCAGTGCGAGCCCGAGCAGTTGAGCGAGCAGCCACCAGGCGGACAGCGCCAGGAACACCAGCCCGAAGGCGAACGACACCAGGTCGGTACGGTGAGCCTTCATCGGGTCACCTCCAGGTTTCCGGCATTGACGTGGATGTACAGGCGTAGCTTCCCGCCGCCGGGCCCGTCCGCGCCGAGGTCGGTGGACTCCCGCAGGCTGCCGTCCAGCCCCCCGGACCGGTTGCCGAACACGGTGGCGTCGCCCGCGTTGACGTCCGCCACCGTGGTGACGTCCACATTCGGCGGGACGACCACGGTCGCCTTGCCGAAGTTGATCGCCACGGTCACCTGGGTGTCCCGGTTCGCGAAGTCGATCCCCCGCAGGTCGAGCACGGCGTCACCGAAGCTGTTCTCGTACCGGTCGGCGAGATCGCGATAGTCGGTGGGTGCCCAGGTGACCGCGCCGTCGACCCCGCGGATCCGGTCGTAGGACTCGGCGACCGTCGCCGTGCCCAGCGCGGCGGCGGTCACCAGGCCGAGCGCGATCAGCCAGCGGGCACGGCCGAACCAGGTGCCGACCAGCAGGCCGAGCCCGATGGTGGCCAGCGCTGCCGCGAAGTACGCCGACGCGCCGATGTTGAAGACGTCGAGCAGGTCGAGCAGGGCGACCAGACCGAGGGCCAGGAAGATCAGGGAGAACGTCACCGAGCCGAGGGGCGATCGCTCCTTCGGCCGCTTTGGCGGCTTCGGTGGCTTGGGCGGCGGGTACGCGGCCGGAGCCGGAGACGCGTACGGGCCGTGCGGGGCGAACGGAGGGCGGTAGCCGCCCGGAGCCGCCGGGGTCGGGTAGCCGGCGGGGGCGCCGGTGGCGGGCACGCCGGTCACCGGCGCCGCCGGCCAGCCTTCGCTGGGCGTGCCGGTGGTCGGCCAACCGGGCGCGGGCGCCGGCCAGCCCGGCTGCGGCGGGGAGGTCGTGCCGGCCGGCTGCCCGGAGGTCGACCCCACCCCGGAGACCGGTCGTGCGTCGGCCACCGGCTGGGCGCGGTACGCCGGGGCGGGGGGTGCCGCCGTCACGTACGCCGGGTCGCCGCCGACCGGCGGTGCCGTCGCCGGTGGGCCGGCGGGCGGTACGGTGCCGGGCGCCGGGGCCGGCCAGGTGACCGGCGGGACCGGGCCGGGTGGTGTACCGGCCGGTGCCGGACCGCCGGGTGTGCCGAGCTGCGGCCCTCGGCTGTCCCGGTTGAGCAGCAGCGCGCCACCGATCAGGATGGCCGCGCCGAGCAACACCGCGCGGAAGGCGTCGGTGACGATGTAACCGAAACTGGCCGCGACCAGGATGCCCAGGATGATCACGGTCACCGGCGACATGCTGGACCGACCGCGCCCGAGCATCGACTCCACCGGCGACGCCGTGTCGCCCTCGTTCGGGATGATCAGCCACGCGGCGACGTACACCAGGATGCCGATGCCGCCGAAGAACCCGAGCACCGCGAGCAGCACCCGCCACAGCACCGGATCGGTGTTGGTGGCCCGTCCGATCGCCGCGCAGACCCCGGCGAGGTAGCGCCCTTCACGCGGGCGGACCAACCCGTACCGCGAGGTGAAGCCGGCGCCGCCCAGCGGCGGTGGCGTGCCCGGACCGGGCGGTGTGCCAGCGGCCCCGGCCGCCCCGTGGCGGGCGTCCGGCCCGTAGCCGGTGCCGGGCGGGTAGCCCGCGCCGCCGCTGCCGGGATCGCCCGGTGTCGGGGCGGCGGTCGGACCGGCGCTGGGCGGGCCGAACGTGGTGGGCTCGGCCCAGCCGGACGGTGTCGCGGCTGGTGGGGGCGGTGATGAACCGCCCGGCTGTGCCGATCCCGGGCGGGGCGGCGGGGCAGCTTCCTCGGTCATACGTCGATACTGCTGCCCGGTCCGCCCGAGCGACCTCAGGACCCGACCCTGACCCCACCCTGAGATATCGGCGGCCGGAATGTCGGGGGCGTCCCCGTGGTCGTGGCCGCCGCGGCGTGTGACGATCGGACTCACCGAACCCGACCAGTCCACCACCGTGACCAGGGAGCCCGCGATCAGCACCGTCACACCGCCCCCGCGCCTGTACCGCGCCCCCGAGCATCGGATGGCCGCCGGCGTCGCCGCCGGCATCGCCGACCACCTCGGCATCTCGGTGCTGCGCGTCCGGGTCGCGTTCATGGTGCTGCTCGGCCTGAGCGGCTTGGGCCTGCTGCTCTACGCGGCCTTCTGGGCGGTGGTGCCGCTGCGACCCGGTGACACCGCCGTCCCGCCCCGGCGGGACGTGGCCCAGCTCCTGCCGTTCGTGGGGATCGGGCTGGGTGTCCTGCTGATCCAGGTGATGGTGTTCGACTCGGTCGGTGCGGCGGGCACCGCCGGCTGGCTGGTGGCCATCATCGCGGTCGGCGCCGGGGTCATCTGGCACCAGTCCGCTCCCGAGCGGCGTCGACGCTGGGGCGACGCACCGGTGCCCTGGCTCGGCGCGGTCGTCGAGGAGAGCGACCGGCGGGCCTTCGTCCTCCGGTTCATCGGCGGCGGGGTCCTGGTCGCGGTCGGCATCATCGGTGTGGCGGCCGTCTACTCGCCAGCCCAGAACTTCGACGCGGTGATCAACGGCGTGATCTTCGCGCTGGTGGGGCTGGCCGGTGTCGGCGTGGTCGCCGCACCGGTGCTGTGGCGGACGTACAGCCAGCTCCGCTCCGAGCGGGAGGGACGGATCCGCGAGCAGGAGCGGGCCGAGCTGGCCGCGATGGTGCACGACCAGGTGCTGCACACGTTGGCCCTGATCCAGCGCAACGCCACGGACGTCAAGACGGTCCAGCGGCTGGCGCGGGGGCAGGAACGGTCGCTGCGCAACTGGCTCTACAAGCCCACCGCGTCGCCGCACGAACGGTTCGCCGCGGCCCTGGAGCAGGCGGCCGCCGAGGTCGAGGACACGTTCGCGATCACCGTGGAGGCGGTGGTGGTGGGCGACCGGGAGACCGACGAGAAGGTCGGTGCGCTGGTCGCCGCCGCGCGGGAGGCGTTGGTGAACGCGGCCCGGCACGCCGAGGTGCAGACCGTGTCGCTCTACGCCGAGGTGGAGCCGGATCAGGTCAGTGTCTTCGTCCGGGACCGGGGGAAGGGCTTCGATCCGGATACCGTGGAGGACCACCGGCACGGCGTACGCGGCTCGATCATCGGGCGGATGAAGCGGCACGGCGGACGGGCCGAGATCCGGTCCGGACCGGGGGAGGGGACCGAGGTCCGGTTGATCCTGCCGATCTCCCGGGACTCGTCCGCAGCGGAGAGGAACAGATGAGCATGCCCGAGCAGTCGACGGAGCACCTCGACCCGGCGGACGCCCGCCCCGGGCGGCTGCGGGTGTTCCTGGTGGACGACCACGCGATGTTCCGAGCAGGCGTACGCGCGGAGTTGGGTGCCCACGTCGAGGTGGTGGGTGAGGCGAGCACCGTGGCTGAGGCGGTGACCCGGATCGCGGCTACCGGCCCGGACGTGGTGCTGCTCGACGTGCACATGCCCGACGGTGGCGGACGCGCGGTGCTGGAGGCGATGCGGCGCAGCCATCCGCAGGTCAAGTTCCTGGCGCTGAGCGTCTCCGACGCGGCCGAGGACGTGATCGGGCTGATCCGTGCCGGTGCCCGGGGGTACGTGACCAAGACGATCTCGCCGGACGAGCTGGCGGCGGCGATCCGCCGGGTCGCCGACGGTGACGCGGTGTTCAGTCCGCGGCTGGCCGGGTTCGTGCTGGACGCCTTCGCGGCCCGACCGGACGCGCCGGTGGCCGACCCGGAGCTGGACCAGCTCACCAACCGTGAGCGGGAGGTGCTGCGACTGCTTGCCCGGGGGTACGCGTACAAGGAGATCGCGAAGGAGCTGTTCATCTCCATCAAGACGGTGGAGACGCACGTGTCTAACGTGCTGCGCAAGCTCCAGATGTCCAACCGCTACGAGCTGTCCCGCTGGGCCGCGGACCGTCGGCTGGTGTGATCTATTCCTCCTCCCCGGCGATTGGGGCAGATGCGGCGGATGCCGCTGCCCGGTGATCCTGCTGCCGGACTCGGTCAGGCGGCGAGGGCCGGAGGTATCCGTCGATCATCCGGTTGTGGGAGCAGGCGCACGGCAGAGTTCGTGCCGTTCCTGGCTTTTGACGCCGAGATCCGTACCGTCATCTGCTCCACCAACGCCATCGAGTCCGTTATCGCCCGGATCCGCCGAGCTATCCGTGCCCGCGGCTACAACCGCAACCGAAGGTGCCGCCCTAAAGGGCGGCTACCGCCCGGTGAGGGGCCTCGACCTGACCAGGCAAGCCTGCCGGCCGGTGGACCATACGCTGAGTGCCTTCGAGATGTCCTTCGAAGGCCGCCTGACCGCAGGCCGCTGGTAACCCTCAACAACTAGAGTCGCACCGTTCTCGGTTCAGTTGACAGACCCTTGAACCAAAACCGATTCTAGGCCGTTGTGCGGACAAGGCGATCTTGCTCTGCGGGTGGAGGAGAGTACGGATGAGTCAAGCGGGCCTTGACGGTGGAGCAACTGCCTGGGTTTTGGTTTCGGCCGCCTTGGTGCTGCTGATGACGCCGGGAGTGGCCTTCTTCTACGGCGGCATGGTTCGCGCCTCGAACGTCGCCGGTACGGTGATGCAGAGCATGATGACGATCGGCGTTGTGACGGTCCTGTGGTTACTGCTCGGCTACTCCCTGGCGTTCGGGCCCGGCAACTCATTCGTCGGTGGGTGGTCGTTCGCCGGGCTGACCGATCTCGCGGCCGCAGTGCCGGGGATCGACCTCGCCGGGGTGCCGTCGATGGCCTTTGTGCTGTTCCAGATGATGTTCGCGGTGATCACACCGGCTCTGATCACCGGGGCTGGGGCGGAACGCTGGCGCTTCAGCGCCTCGATGCTCTTCATCGCGCTCTGGTCTCTGTTGGTCTACGCGCCCGTGGCGCACTGGCTGTTCTCGCCGCTTGGTTGGGCGCACCAGCTCGGCGCGCTTGACTTCGCCGGTGGAGCTGTGGTTCACGCGAACGCCGGAGCGGCGGCGCTTGTCGTCGCCGCTCGTCTGGGCCGTCGGGCCCGTGCGGAGCACCGTCCGCACAATTTGCCGTTGATGCTGCTCGGTACGGCGCTGCTCTGGGTCGGCTGGTTCGGATTCAACGGTGGTTCGGCGCTCAGCGCCAATGGCCTGGCTGTGCTTGCCGTCATCAACACGCAGGCAGCCGCAGCAGCGGCGATGATCGCTTGGGCGGCTGCGGAGCGACTTCGGTTCGGTAAGCCCACAACGCTGGGTGCCGCGTCTGGGGCGGTGGCCGGCCTGGTCGCGATCACCCCGGCGGCCGGGTACGTCACGCCGTCGAGTGCGCTGTTGATCGGTCTCGCCGCAGGCGTGCTGTGCCACTTCGCGGTCGGGCTCAAGGTGCTGCTCCGACTTGACGACGCGCTCGACGTTGCCGCCGTCCATCTCGGCGGTGGGTTGATCGGCGCGCTCTCGGTCGGCCTCTTCGCCACCGCCTCGGTCAATCCTGGAATCGCGAATGGCCTGTTCTATGGCGGAGGATACCGACTGCTCGGCGTTCAGGCGTTGAGCGTCTGCGCTGTGGTGGTGTACTCCGCATTGGTCTCCCTGATCATCATGAGCCTCGTGTCGCGGATTCGTGGCAATCGGGTCAGTGGCCGTGCCGAGAGTGTCGGAGCTGACCTGGCGGAGCATGGCGAGACCGCGTACGAGTTCCCGTCGACACCGCAGCCGGCGGCCCGGTCGTGACCAGTCCAACATCGGCCCTCCGCCGGCGCGGACCTTGGATCGCAGTCGCGTTGCTGTTGATCATCGCGCTCTCCGCGGTGCACGTGATGCTTGCCGTGCAGTCACGTAGCCGCATTGATTCCGACGTCGCTCAGGTCACCAGTGCACAGCAGGGGGTGCGCTACCTGCGGGCGACCATCGACCTGCTCAGCGAGTTGACCCGGCTCAGGGCGCAAGCGGTGCGCAACACTCCAGCCAACCCGGGCGCACTGCAACGGGTGGTCACCGAGCTCGATGCCCTCGACGGACGCGAGGGCGAGGAGCTTGGCCTCGGCCCGCGCTGGTCCGGCCTACGCCCGAAGGTCGGGCAGCTCATCGACGACATGCCGACCGGGCGTCAGGCGCTCGACCGGTACGGCGAGGTGCTCACTCTTGCGGTGGATATGGCCGCTAAGGTGGTGCGTCTCGCGCACCTGACCAGCAGTGCGGACAGCTACGTCAACTACCTCGCCGATGCGAGCTTCGTTCAGTTGCCCATCGTGCTGATCGGCGCGAATCTGGTTGCTGACCAGACGTACCTCGGCGGCGGGTCTGGGTCGGCCGCACTCGTCATCGCGGTGACCCGCGCGCAGGTGGCGGCTGCGGCGGCCGCGATCGACGCAGGCCTGCGTGACGCGACCGGAGCCGCCAGCCACGCCGCGCTGGTCGAGCCCCTCGACTCGTTCCGCGACACGGTCAGCCGGTTCGGCGACACTGCGCCGGCCGGCACTGCTGGTACGAGGGCAACCGCCGCCAACGCCGTCCTGGTGCAGGACGCGAGTCTGGCCGTGGCCGACGCGATGTCCAAGCAGTTGGACCGGCTACTCAAGGATCGCGTCCGGACCCTCGACAGGCTCCGGCAACAGCAGATCGCCTTGGTGATCGGCGGGGTATTGGTCGGTCTGCTGCTGCTCTGGTGGGCGATGCCGGGTCGTGAACGGGAGTCGGCCGACGACCGGGACGATGAGGTTGGGGCGGATCCGACTGCCGATATCGCGGCCGTGTCCGTCGCGATGCCCGAGGTTGATGCTCGGGACCTACTCGCGGCCGAAGAATTGCTTCGGGTCGGGCGCGGCGTACGGCCTCGATCGGGTGACGACGAGCTGACAGATGCTTAGCGGACTGCGCGTCGCGCAGCGACTCAGCCTGCTGTCGCTGCTGTCGGTGGCCGTGGCGCTGTGCGCCACGATACCGCTCGTCGCACGCGGGATCGACCAGGCGCGTTCGGCCACGGTCGTCGCGAACAGTGCAGAGGATGCGCGCTCGGTTAGCCGGGTGATCCGGGACCTACAGCGAGAGCGCCTACTCGTCGTGGGTCGGCTCGGCGGAGCGCCGGTCAGTCACGACGCGCTTCTTGTTCAAATGCAGCAGGTGGACGACAGTTGGGAGAGCGCGGCGCGCGCGCTGCCGTCGACCAGTGCCGCCGAGCTCCGCATGGCGCTGGGCCATCCAGAGCACTTGCGAGAGCTTCGTGCCCGGGTGTTGGGGGGCGCCCGCACGGCGGCGCAGTTCGCCCACAGCTACGACGAGCTGATCCGGGAACTGCTCGATGGCTTACGTCTGGCCGGCTCAGCAGGTGTTGACGCGCCGGGACTGCGACAGATGGCGTCGGTGGACGCCCTGCTGCGACTGAACGAGGTAACCAGCCAGAGCCTCACTGCGGTGCTCCTCGAGCCGGTGGACCCAAACGCAGCCCAACAACTGGCGGTCACGGCGGAGTCTGCGGCCGTGATATACCGGGAGACTTTCAGACAAGAGGGTGACGCGCACCACGAGGCATTGATCGCGGCAGCGGATGCGGGGCCGACATCCGGGCGGGCAAGAGCGGCGGTGGCCGCCGTGACGAGCCGCCGCGGGCCAGCCCGGACCCTGCCGATTAGTCGACTGATGTCGATGATGGAGGGGGCGCTTGCAACGAGGCAGGAAGTCCAGGACGAGATCACGCGCGATATCACGCAGCGAGCGGTGAACGCCGCGGTCGCTGGCCGTCGCGCCGCCTCCCTGGAGACCGGAGTGTTGGTGGCGCTGCTGGCCGCGATCTGCCTCTTCGCCGCTGCGATTAACAGGTCCGTGGCACGGCCCCTGAAGCGAATGGCGCGCGCGGCCAACGCGGTAGCGGACCTCGCCACCCGCGAAATGAATCGGATCAACGAGCTTGAGTTCGACGACGAGGAATTTCAACCGAAGTTCGCGGCCGTCATGCTGCGGTCGGCTGACGAGATTGGCGAACTGGCATCGGCGATCAACCGTGTTCAGGCGACTGCGGCGCTGCTGCTGCAACAACAGGCACTCAACCGGCGCAACGTCTCCGTGATGTTCGGTAACATCGCGAACCGCACCCGTAGTCTGGTCGAGCGGCAGGTTGCTCGTATCGACCAGTTGGAGCGCGACGAGTCCAATGAAGAGCGGCTGGCCCAGCTGTACCAGTTGGATCATCTGACCAGCCGCCTCCGGCGGGGGACCGAGAGTCTGCTGGCGATTGCCGGTCGGCGGGACGAGGAGCAGTTGCGCGCGCATGCCCCCACACCGCTGATCGATGTGATCCGTTCCGCGATCGGCGAGATCGAGCGCTACCAGAACGTCCACGTGAATTCCGTGGCCAACACAACGGTGGCGGCGGGCGTCGTAGCCGACCTGACCCTGATCCTTGCCGAGGTGCTGGAGAACGCCACGTCGTTCTCGCCGCCGTCCGCGCCGGTCGACGTTTCGGCAAGTCTGGGTTCAGACTGCCTGATCCGCGTCGTCGACTCCGGCATCGGCATGAAGCCGGACCGAATCGTCGAGGAGAATCGCCGCCTTGTCTCTGCGGGACGCCCTGACGTCGCGCCGACCAACATGCTCGGACTGATCGTCGTGGGACGGCTGGCCCGCAGGCACGGAATGACGGTACGACTGCTGCCATCGCCGGTCGCCGGGGTGACCGTCGAGATCACGGTTCCGCGGCATTTGCTGCTGCTGATGGGTGTCGATCAACCGGCGGTCCGGCCGCAAGGATGGACTCAGCCCATGCCGGCGCGGCCGAAAGTCGGCCGGGCAGCGGCGAAGGCCGGCACCGGCAGCGCATCCGCCGTAGGTCTGGCACCGTCGTCCCCGCCGCTGACCGGGGCGCTCGGCAAGAATGTCTTCAACTGGTGGAGCGGGCGGTTGGACGGCGCTCAGGAGATACCCCACCATCACGATCCTCTGCCAACTGTCCCGAGGGGGAACCAGCCCGACGCGACGTCGCCCCGGACGGCAGCGGAATCGGTAGCCACGGAAACCCGCGCTGGGCTGCGGCGACGCCGTCCAGGACTGAGCCAGACGTCGCTGGGCTGGGATGACCCCGGACCTCTGCCGTATCCGCCGCGACGTCCCGACGTGGAGCGCGCCGAGCTGGACGAGATGGTCCGTGCGGAGGCCCAAGCTGAGGGCGCGGTCGGGTCTGCGGCTCGTCGGCCAGGCCGGGATGCGCAACCGTCAGCCGGGCCGGCTCCGGGCGTCGGGGCATTGCCGCCGCGCGTTGCTCCCTCGCCGACGGCTCGCGGGACCGCTCAGCTCAGCGCCAGCGGGCTGGAACGGCGCCGTCCGGGAGAGCATCTCGACGTGCAGTTGGCCGAGGAACTCGCCGCTCGCGCGCGGTACCGGGCGGCTCCGCCGCCCGCTGGAGGCGCAAGTACCCTGCGTGATCCCGAAGCCGAACGGGCAGCACTCGACGACTTTCACGAGGGGCTCGCTCGGGCGGCGGCCCTTCACAATGACCGGAGCCGATAATGACCGTACCCGCTTACCAGACAAGCAACGAGGCGCAGCAGTTCAACTGGCTGCTCGAAAGGTTCGCCAGCGAGACCGCAGGCGTCCTGGAGGCGATTGCTGTCTCCTCCGACGGACTGCTCGTGGCGCTCTCCTCCACCCTCTCCCGCACAGACGCTGATCGTCTCGCGGCCATCACCTCGGCTCTCGCGAGCCTGGCGAGCGGCGCTTCACGTGTGTACGACCTCGGTGCCACGAACAAGGTCATCATCGACCTGCAGCGGGGCTATCTACTAGTCAGCGCCATCAGCCCGGGTTGTTCACTCGGAGTGCTCGCACAAAAGGACGCCAGCCTGGGCAACCTCGCCTATGAGATGGCGGTCTTTGCCAACCATGCCGGCCCAGTACTCACGCCGCAGCTTATTGACGAACTGAAGCTGACGGTCCGGGCCTGACCGGGATGGTCGCAGACGGGGTTAACGAAACAGTCGGCGGACATCATCGCCGAGTGTCCCGGGTACGGCCTTATCTGCTGACCGGTGGGCGGGTACGCCCCATCGGGATGAAGTTGAACATGGCGGCGCAAGTGGTGGCGACACGGGATGGCCTGGACTCGACGTCTCGCCTGCACTACGAGCATCGCGACATCGTCGAGTTCTGCAGGGAGTGGGTTGCGATCGCGGAGATATCGGCCCACGTCGGGCTGCATCTCGGAGTCACCCGAGTGCTGGTCGCCGATTTAATTGCGTTGAACTTTCTCACCACCCGCGGATTGCACCTGCCCGAGGACCGGCAGAGGCAGATCATCGAGAGGGTTATCCGTGGACTCACTGCCATTCGCTGACGCGGCTCCCGACCAGGGCCGGCCGCCTGTACCGGTGAAAATCGTCATCGCCGGTGGTTTCGGAGTAGGCAAGACCACTGCGGTCTCCCAGATCTCCGAAGTTCCCGTACTGACCACCGAGGCACCGATCACCGAGGTCGCGGCTGCATTCGACCGTGCCGAGGAGGTGCCGAGTAAGACGACCACGACGGTTGCACTCGACTTCGGTCGCATCACCATCGACGACGAGATCAAGCTCTATCTCTTCGGTACGCCGGGCCAGGACCGCTTCGGATTCATGTGGCGGGATCTGACGGAGGGGGCGCTCGGTGCGTTGGTGATTGTGGATGCGCGTCGCCTCGATGACTGTTATCCGGCGGTCGACTACTTCGAGCGGACCGGCATTCCTTTCGGGGTGGCGGTCAACCTGTTCGACGGCTTGCTGACCCATGATCTTGACGATGTCCGGTGGGCGTTGGCGATCTCCGACGACACACCACTGATCACCTTCGATGCCCGCGACCGGGGCTCGGTGCTGGATGCGTTGTTGGTGGTTCTGCGCCGCAGTCTGACGATGCCGCGACGGGCCGGCCCGCCAACCGATGTGACTGGTTCATGAGTCACGGCCGGGGCTCAGTACCCCAACGTCAGTTCGCCTGTCTGCACTGGTAGTGGCTCGTCGGGTTCGGGCTTGGGCTGTTCGTCGCCAGATCGACCGGTGCAGGGTTTGCGCGGGTGGGAGCGTCACGGCGAGGAAGACGGCGGTGAGGAGTCGGCCCCGGCCCCGCTTCGCGCGGTGTCGGGGCCGGCTGCGCTCCGCCAGCGCCGAGGGAGAGTGCGGACAAGCTCACGCAACGCAATTCCCCGCCGAGCGTCGCGGCCGGCTTGGCTACCTATTTCCTGCTCGGAGCTGCCCGTCCCGACCGCTTTATGATCATTTTTCAAGTATCGGCAACGTGGCGGGCAACTAACGGCTTGATAACGGCACCTTCACGGCAGCGGCCAGTGGGTGTCACAGTGGCAGCACTTCACCCTTGGTGTGTGGCACTCCGTACGGCCCACGACCACGACCCTCGCTGTTTTGACGGCGGTTCGTGGCCGTGTCGCCCGCGTAGGGTCACGCCCCGGCGGGTGGGGAGCCCGGCGGATCGGAACATCAGGGGTGTCTCCAACTTCCCTGTGATCCCGACGACCCGCGCCCCGGGGTGGTCGGGCGGTGTCACCCCCAAACGTGCGTGAAACCCACGACGGAACCTGGTTAGAAAGAGGAGGCCCCTCGGAATGAGAGTCTCGAAGCGGGCGACGAGCGCGATCGCGCTCAGCGCGGCTGCCGCGCTTGTCGCGAGCGGTTGCTCGAGCGGTGACGGTGACGGCAACGCCGCCGCCAGCAAGGACGGCGCGATCGTCATCCACGGTGTCCAGCCGGAGAACCCGCTGGTCCCGTCGAACACCACGGAGACCGGCGGCGGCAAGGTCATCGACTGGCTGTTCACCGGCCTGGTCGAGTACCCGAACGACGGTGGGGCCCCGCGCAACGCGCTGGCCGAGTCCATCGACTCCAAGGACTCCAAGGTCTTCACGATCAAGATCAAGAAGGGTACCAAGTTCCACGACGGTACCGAGGTGAAGGCGAAGAACTTCATCGACGCCTGGAACTGGGCCGCGTACTCGCCGAACGGCGCGCAGAACGGCACGTTCTTCTCGGACATCGCCGGCTTCGACAAGACCTACACCGAGGACCCGGACGGCGCGGACGGCCCGCAGAAGGCCCCGCCGCCCACGGCCAAGGAGCTGTCCGGCCTGAAGGTCATCGACGAGCAGACCTTCGAGGTCACTCTGGCGGCCCCCACGGCGGTCTTCCCGACCAAGCTCGGCTACAGCGCCTTCATGCCGCTGCCGGACGCCTTCTTCACCATGAAGCCCGAGGAGTTCGGCAAGAAGCCGATCGGCAACGGCCCGGTGAAGTTCGTGTCGTGGGAGGACAACGTCCTCATCAAGCTGACGCGCTTCGACGACTACAACCTGCGCGACAAGATGAAGATCAAGGACGTCGACGTCAAGCTGTACCAGGACGAGACGGCGGCCTACAACGACCTGCTGGCCAACAACCTCGACTTCATGGAGACGGTCCCCACCTCGGCCCTCGCCGGTGACAAGTGGAAGACCGACCTCGGTGACCGTGGGCTGTCGACCACCACGCCGTCGACCGCGCTGATCGCCTTCCCGATCTACGACAAGCGCTTCCAGAACCCGAAGCTGCGTCGGGCCGTGTCGCTGTCGATCAACCGGCAGGAGATCTCGGACAAGATCTTCTTCGGTACCCGCAAGCCGGCCGACAGCTGGGCGAACCCGCTGACCCCGGGCGCCAAGCCGGGCAACTGCACCGCCTGCAAGTTCGACCCGACCACGGCCAAGCAGCTGCTGACCGAGGCCGGCGGCTTCACCGGCGAGATGGTCTTCTACTACAACGCCGACTCCAGCCACAAGGACTGGATGGACGCCGTTGCGCAGCAGGTCAAGACCAACCTCGGCATCGAGGCTCGCGCCGAGGGCGTCCCGACCTTCGCGGTCTTCCGCCAGAACATCAACGCGCACAAGATGACCGGCCCGTACCGTGCCGCCTGGCAGCAGGACTACCCGGACGTGGAGAACTGGGTCAACCCGCTCTACGTCAAGGGTGGCTCCTCCAACGACGGCCTGTACAGCAACCCGCAGGTCGACGCCCTGGCCAAGCAGGCCAGCGCCGCGCCGAGCCTGGAAGCCTCGCACGAGGCGTTCTCCAAGGCCGTCGAGCTGGTCGACCAGGACGTCCCGAGCATCCCGATCTACTTCTACGGCCAGCAGTCCGGCCACTCGGAGAAGATCAAGAAGCTCGAGCTGAACAACGTCGGCGAACTCGACATCACCTCGGTCGAGCTCTGATCCGAACGGTCTGACCCCGGGTCGGGCTCGCCACATCCGGTGAGCCCGGCCCGGGGCCGTTCCGCGAGTGGGTGTTACAACACCCCGCTCGCCACGTTGTCACCACCGTGTCGGCCGTCCGACGCGCCCCCTGTCTGGAGGACCACCCCATGGGCCGTTATCTGTTGAGACGGCTGCTCCAACTCGTGCCGGTCTTCATCGGTACGACGTTCCTGATCTACGCCCTCGTCTGGGCCGTTCCGGGCGATCCGTTCGCCGGCAAGTGCGGCGAGCGCCGCTGCCCGGACCAGTACATCGCGTTCATGACCGAGAAGTACCACCTCGACCAGAACGTCTTCGTGCAGTACGCCAACTATATGAAGAACCTGCTCCAGGGGGACTTCGGCACCACGTTCTCGCAGCGTGAGATCAGCGACATCATCCTGACGTCGTACCCGAACACGCTGAAGCTGGCCCTGGTGGCGCTCGCCATCGAGGCCGTGATCGGCCTCGGCGCCGGCGTGCTGACCGGTCTGCGGCGCAACGGCTTCCTGGACAACCTGGTCCTGGTCTCCACGCTCTTCCTCATCGCGCTGCCGGTCTTCGTGGTCGGCTTCGTCCTCCAGTGGCTGCTGGGCGTGCAGTGGGGCATCATCAAGCCGACCGTCTCCTCGGAGATGCGGCTCTCTGAACTGATCGTGCCGGGCTTCGTGCTCGGTAGCGCATCGGTGGCGTACATAGCCCGGGTGGCCCGCACGAGCATCGCGGAGAACCGCCGTGCCGACTACGTGCGTACGGCCATCGCCAAGGGCCTCCCGATGCGCCGGGTGGTGGGTGTGCACCTGCTGCGCAACTCGCTCATCCCGGTGGTCACCCTGCTCGGCACCGACCTCGGTGCTCTGATGGGCGGCGCGATCGTCACCGAGGGCATCTTCGGCATCAACGGAATCGGCCGCCAGGTCTTCCGCGCGATCGTCACCAAAGAGAGCGCTACCGTGGTAGGGATCGTGGTCGTCCTGGTGCTGGTCTATCTCGTGATGAACCTGCTGGTTGACCTGCTCTACGCCGCCCTGGACCCGAGGATCCGCTATGAGTGACCCGAGTACCGCATCGATCGTCAGCACCCCTGCCGCGCACCCGACCGACGCTGCCACCCCCGCAGCCCCGGGCGCACCGCAGAGCAACGAGAAGCCCCGTGGCCTGCTCGGCGACGCATGGCGGGATCTGCGCCGTAAGCCGCTGTTTTGGATCTCGGCCACGCTGATCGTGATCTTCCTGCTGATGGCCGCCTTCCCGGCGCTGTTCGCCCCGGGTGACGCGGTCAACGGTTCGCTGTCGCGCAGCCTCAACAAGCCGGGCGCCGAAGGCTGGTTCGGTTACGACGTGCAGGGCCGCGACGTCTACGCCCGGGTCATCTACGGCGCGCGGGCGTCCATCGTGGTCGCCGTCCTCTCCGTGATGGGCACCCTGCTGGTCGGCGGCACCATGGGCATCATCGCGGGCTACCGCGGTGGCTGGGTGGACGGTCTGCTCAGCCGGATCGCCGACGTCTTCTTCGGTCTGCCGTTCGTGCTGGGCGCGATCGTCATCCTGACCACGTTCAACGGCTCGGGCTCCGGCAACAGCAAGGCCCAGATCATGGGCCTCGTCATCGTCTCCCTGACCGTCCTGAGCTGGCCGGTGGTCATGCGGCTGATGCGGTCCTCGGTGCTCGCCACCAAGGAGGCCGACTACATCGTCGCGGCCCGCGCGCTGGGTGCCGGCACCGGTCGGATCATCCTCAAGCACCTGCTGCCGAACTGCCTGGCCCCGCTGCTGGTCTACGGCACGATCATGGTCGGCTCGTTCATCGGCGCCGAGGCGACGCTGTCGTTCCTCGGTGTCGGCCTGAAGTCGCCGGTGGTGTCCTGGGGCATCATGATCAGTGACGGGCAGCAGTTCATCCGGGTCGCGCCGGGGCTGGTGTTCTTCCCCGCCGCGTTCCTCGTCACCGCAGTGCTGAGCTTCGTGATGCTCGGTGAGGCGGTCCGCGAGGCCCTCGATCCGAAACTCCGCTAGGGGAGATCCAGTTGTCCGACATTCTCGTGTCCGAGCAGTCCGCGCCGGGATCCGGCGGGTCCGGACGTCCCTCCGGCCGGCTGCTCGAGGTCGACGACCTGCGGGTGGAGTTCCGCACCCGGGACGGCGTCGCAAAGGTCATCAACGGGGTCACGTACCACGTCGACGCGGGGGAGACCCTCGCCGTGCTCGGCGAGTCCGGCTCCGGCAAGAGCGTCACGGCGCAGACCATCATGGGCATCCTCGACACCCCGCCCGGGTTCGTCACCGGCGGGCAGGTTCGCTTCCACGGCAAGGACATGCTGCGCATGTCCGGCGAGGAGCGCCGCCGGATCCGCGGTGAGGGCATCGCGATGATCTTCCAGGACGCGCTCTCGGCACTGAACCCGGTCTTCACCGTCGGGTTCCAGATCGCCGAGCAGTTCCGCGTCCGGCGGGGCCTGGGCCGCGCGGAGGCCAAGAAGCGCGCGATCGAGATGCTCGACCAGGTCAAGATCCCGAACGCCAAGAGTCGGTTCAACAACTATCCGCACCAGTTCTCCGGCGGTATGCGGCAGCGCGCGATGATCGCGATGTCGCTGGCGCTCGACCCGGAGGTGCTGATCGCGGACGAGCCGACCACCGCGCTCGACGTGACCGTGCAGGCCCAGATCATGGACCTGCTGGCCGAGCTTCAGCGTGAGCGGCAGATGGGCATGATCCTGATCACCCACGACCTCGGCGTGGTCGCCGACGTCGCGGACCGGATCGCGGTCATGTACGCGGGCCGGATCGTCGAGGAAGCCGACGTGTACGACCTGTACGCCAAGCCGGCGCACCCGTACACGATGGGTCTGATCGACTCGATCCCGCGCCTGGACGAGAAGGGGCAGCAGCTCCGGACGATCAAGGGCCTCCCGCCGAACCTGATGAACATCCCGCCGGGCTGCCCGTTCAACCCGCGTTGCCCCATGGTTCAGCCGGTGTGCCGGGAGAAGGTCCCGCCGCTGCTGCAGGTGGGCACCGCCCGGGCCAGCGCCTGCCACTTCGCCGAGGAGCTGGTGAACCGTGACTGAGAACATCCTCGAGGTCCGTGACCTGGTCAAGCACTACCCCGTCACCCAGGGTGTGGTGTTCAAGAAGACCGTCGGCCAGGTCAAGGCGGTCGACGGGGTCTCGTTCGGTCTGCGCGCCGGTGAGACGCTCGGCGTCGTCGGCGAGTCCGGCTGCGGCAAGTCGACCCTCGCCCGGGTGCTGATGAACCTGGAGAAGCCGACCGCCGGCAACGTGGTCTACAAGGGCCAGGACATCTCCAAGCTCTCCGGTGGGGCGCTGCGGCGTCTGCGTCGGCAGATCCAGCTGGTCATGCAGGACCCGTACACCTCGCTGAACCCGCGGATGACGGTCGGTGACCTGATCGGTGAGCCGTTCGAGATCCACCCGGAGGTGGCGCCGAAGGGCAGCCGTCGGGCCAAGGTCCGGGAGCTGCTCGACCTGGTCGGGCTCAATCCGGAGCACATCAACCGGTACCCGCACCAGTTCTCCGGCGGTCAGCGCCAGCGCATCGGCATCGCCCGTGCGCTCGCGCTGCGGCCGGAGGTGATCGTCTGCGACGAGCCGGTGTCGGCTCTGGACGTGTCCATCCAGGCTCAGGTGATGAACCTGCTGGAGCAGTTGCAGGCCGAGTTCGGGTTGTCGTACATCTTCATCGCCCACGACCTGTCCGTGGTCCGGCACCTCTCGGACCGGGTCGCGGTCATGTACCTCGGCAAGATCGTCGAGATCGGCACCGAGGACGAGATCTACGAGCGGCCGACGCACCCGTACACGCAGGCGCTGCTCTCCGCGGTGCCGGTGCCCGACCCGACGCAGCGGCACCACAAGACGATCATCCGGCTCTCGGGTGACGTGCCGTCGCCGATCAGCCCGCCCTCGGGCTGCCGGTTCCGGACCCGCTGCTGGAAGGCGCAGGACGTGTGCGCCGAGAAGGTCCCGCTGCTGGAGGTCCGGCAGGGCTCGGACCACCCGAGCGCCTGCCACTTCGCCGAGAAGCGCGAGATCGTCGCCACCCACGAGGTGTGAGTTCCCCGGGACCGCCTGCCGACGTCGTCACGACGTCGGCAGGCGGTTTCGTCTGTCCGGAACCCCGCACGGCCGAGTCGTCGGGGTGAGAGCGGAGTCGCCCGGACCGCCGGGATGGCTCACAGCGGGCCGCGGCCCGCCGGGATGGCTCACAGCGGGCCGCGGCCCGCCCGCAGCAGCAGCAGCGCCAGTTGGGTGCCGTCGGCACCGAGCGCCGTCCGGAAGCGCTCCAGGATCTCCCGCTCCCGGGAGAGCACGAGCCGCGTCCCCCCGGAAGCCATCCGGGTCGCCCCGACCTCCTGGGACAGCGTCGCCCGTTCCTGCCAGAGCGAGATGAGTGCGTGGTCGATCTCGTCGATCCGTTCCCTGATCTCCACGATCCGGGCGGCGGCCATCGGCTCCGCGGTGCCGGTACGTGCCTCGACCGGGCCGCCGTCCCCGCTCGGAGGCGCGACCGCCGTCGCCGGCTCGCTCCCGGTTGTCGGGGACTGCTCCGTCGGTCGGATCGCGCCGCCGCTCTGCTCCACCACGTCTGTCATCATCGGGTACCTCTCGCACTGTGGTGCCCGGTGCCCGGAACCTGGGACGGAAAAGCCCCGGACTCCAGGAGCCCGGGGCTTTCGTAGGTCTGATTCGATCAGGCGCGACCTACGGCAGCCGGACTCCCGGTGCCGTAGTAAAAGTAGTAACGCGCTGCGAACACGTCGTCGAGTATGCCCATGCCTCCGCCCCGTACGCAAGCGGTTCGCCCGGGACGACCGTGGGAGGTCGGGAAGTGTCCGCCCGGCGGCATAGACTTGTCCGGCGATGCATCCTCTCTTCGACATCCCCGCGTCCTCGCCTGCGCCGGAGTCCGCGCCGGCCCGTCCGGAGCGGCCCCGGCCGGCCGCCGTCCGCCTCGACCCGCAGCAGCTGCTCGCCGGGCTGAACGGCCCGCAACGCGACGCGGTCAGCCACGCCGGTTCGCCGCTGCTGATCGTGGCCGGCGCGGGATCCGGCAAGACCCGGGTGCTCACCCACCGGATCGCCTACCTGCTCGCCGCCCGGGACGTCCACCCCGGTGAGATCATCGCGATCACCTTCACCAACAAGGCGGCCGGCGAGATGAAGGAGCGCGTCGCCGCGCTCGTCGGGCCGCGCGCCCGCCTGATGTGGGTGTCGACGTTCCACTCCGCGTGTGTCCGGATCCTGCGCGCCGAGCACGAGCACGCCGGCCTGAAGTCGACCTTCTCGATCTACGACGCGGACGACTCCCGGCGACTGATGCAGCTGGTCACCCGCGAACTCGATCTCGACCCCAAGCGCTACCCGGCGCGCGGGCTGGCCGCCCAGGTCTCCAACCTGAAGAACGAGCTGGTCGACCCGGAGCAGTTCGCCGCGCGGGCGTCGGGGCCCAACGAGCGGGCCCTCGCCGAGGCGTACACGCTGTACCAGCGCCGGTTGCGGGAGGCGCACGCACTCGACTTCGACGACCTGATCATGACGACGGTGCACCTGCTCCAGTCCCACCCGCACGTCGCGGAGAGCTACCGCCGACGGTTCCGGCACGTGCTCGTGGACGAGTACCAGGACACCAACCACGCCCAGTACGTCCTGATCAAGGAGTTGGTCTCCGGCACCGAGGGGCTGGAGCCGGCCGAGCTGTGCGTGGTCGGTGACGCCGACCAGTCGATCTACGCCTTCCGGGGCGCGACGATCCGCAACATCCTCGAGTTCGAGCGGGACTTCACCGACGCGCGGACGATCCTGCTGGAGCAGAACTACCGCTCCACCCAGACCATCCTCAACGCGGCCAACGCGGTGATCGACCGGAACACCTCCCGCAAGCCGAAGCGGCTGTGGAGCGAGGCCGGCGCCGGCGAGCGGATCGTCGGGTACGTCGCCGACACCGAGCACGCCGAGGCGGACTGGGTGGCCCGGGAGATCGACCGGCTGGTCGACGCCGACGAGACCCGTCCCGGTGACGTCGCGGTCTTCTACCGCACCAACGCCCAGTCGCGCGTCTTCGAGGAGGTGTTCATCCGGGTCGGCCTGCCCTACAAGGTGGTCGGCGGGGTGCGCTTCTACGAGCGCAAGGAGGTCCGCGACGCCCTGGCGTACCTGCGGTCGGTGGTCAACGACGACGACACGGTGAGCCTGCGGCGGGTGCTCAACACCCCCCGCCGGGGGATCGGCGACCGCGCGGAGGCATGCGTCGAGGCGCTTTCCAGCCGCGACCGCATCTCGTTCGGCGCGGCCCTGCGCCGGGCCCGGGAGGCACCGGGCATCTCCACCCGGGCGGCCAACGGCATCGGCGACTTCGTCGCGCTGCTCGACGGTGCCCGGGAGCTGGCCGAGACCGGCACCCCGGAGGAGGTGCTGGAGGCGCTGCTGACCCGCTCGGGCTACCTGACCGAGCTGGAGGAGAGCCTGGACCCGCAGGACGCCGGCCGGGTGGACAACCTCCAGGAGCTGGTCAGCGTCGCCCGGGAGTACACCGAGCGCATCGAGGCGCTGGGCGAGGAGGGGGAGCGGGCCACCCTGGCCGGCTTCCTCGAGCAGGTCGCGCTCGTCGCCGACGCCGACCAGATCCCCTCGGACGACCCCGACCACCAGGGCGTGGTCACCCTGATGACGTTGCACACCGCCAAGGGCCTGGAGTTCCCGGTGGTGTTCCTGACCGGGCTGGAGGATGGGGTCTTCCCGCACCTGCGTTCGCTGGGCGACACCCGCGAGCTGGAGGAGGAGCGCCGTCTGGCCTACGTCGGCATCACCCGTGCCCGGCAGCGGCTCTACCTCTCCCGGGCGGTGACCCGCTCGGCGTGGGGGCAGCCGGCCTACAACCCGCCGTCGCGGTTCCTGGAGGAGCTGCCGACGGAACTGGTGCACTGGGAGCGCACCGAGGGGTCGTACACCTCGTGGGCCGGCGGGGGCGGCGGCGTGGGCGGCCGCGCGGACCGCGCGCCCGGCGTGCGTGGCACCTTCACCGGGGGTACGCCGAAGGCGGCGCAGCTGGCCCAGCGGCTCGGTGTGGACGCCAGCCGGCTGACCACGGCCAGCGAGCTGCCGCAGGGGCCGAAGGTGGCCGCGGGCGACCGGGTCAACCACCAGCGGTACGGCCTGGGGCGGGTGCTCGCCGTCGAGGGGCACGGTCCGGGTGCCCGTGCGCAGATCGACTTCGGCGACCAGACGATGTGGCTGGTGCTCCGGCACGCCCCGGTCGACAAGCTCTGACCCGTCACGCGGGGTGACGCGCGCCCAGCTCGCTGCCCGCCACGATTTCGCTTGATCATGCAAAGAGTGGCCTTCAGGAGTGCTCACCGCGCCGCTGCTCGCGGCCGCGTCTACGGTGTGCAGCTCGCCGCCAGCGCGGCGTGGATGGCCCGGTTCCGGTACGGGCCGATGGAGTGGTTGTTGCGGGCCTGGACCGAGCAGCGGTGGCCACGGCTGCGCGCCGCGAGCCCGGCGTAGGTCTCCTGGTTGCTCCTGGGCCTGGCACCGGCGCCAGGCCCAGGAGCAAGTGAACCTACGGCGGTCTCAGCAGCCCAGGTCCACGCCGTGGGCCCGCATGTACGGGGCCGGGTCGATCTGGTTCCACATGCCCTGGTGCACCTCGAAGTGCAGGTGCGGGCCGGTGGCGTCGCCGGTGGCGCCCTCGTACCCGATGATCTGGCCGGCCTTGACCTTCTGGCCGACCGTCACCGCGATCCGGCTCTGGTGGGCGTAGTGGGTCAGGTACCCGTTGCCGTGGTCGATGAAGACGGAGTTGCCGTAGCCGTCGGCGGCGTCGCCGGCCTGGGTGACCGTGCCCGCCGCGGCGGCGTGGATCGGGGTGCCGGAGGGCAGGGCGAGGTCGATACCGGCGTGCAGGGTGCCCCAGCGCTGGCCGTAGCAGGAGGTGACCGCCGCGCCCGGCATCGGGTCGACCCAGGCGGGGGTGGGCTTGGTGGTCTTCTTCGGCTTCGGCTTCGGCTTGGCGGTGGCCGTCTTCGCCGGTGTGGGGCTGGCGCTGGTCGTCGACGGGCTCACGCTCGGGGTGGCCGAGGGGGAGGCCGGCGCGGTCGACTCACGGGCGGAGCGGTCGGCCCGGCTGGCGGCCTCGGCCCGGGACTGCGCGTCGAGCGAGACGGCGGTGGGCGACGGGCGGTCCGGGCCGGTGGTGGCGACGGCGACTCCGCCCAGGCCGAGCGCCACCAGGGCAGCCGCGCCGAGCACGATGAGGCGGTTCCGCCGACGGGCGCGCTGCGGCTGCTCGACGGTGGTGTCGGGGGTGTTCTCGTTCTGGACGGGGCTGTCTTCCTGCACGGCGGACCTTCACAGTCGAGGGGCACTTGACCTCGAAATACTGGTGTCGGGTCGAGTCCGGCCGGGTACCGGGACCGCATCCGGACCGGGCAGGTTGGCAGCGCTCTGCCCGGATACCTCCCGACCTGCGGTGATCCGTCCGTAAATATGATCATGGCGACTCGTGTCGTCGGTCACAGTCGGCGGTGTGGCCCAGGTGACATCCGGCACGAAAAACCGCCCGGATCGACAGATCCGGGCGGTCAACGGTCGTTACGCACCGTCAGGAGGCGGCTACCTCGCTGTAAATTGCCTCGACTTGCAGCTTGATGTCCACTCCGTGGTCCTGAAGGAACGTCACCGGGTCGACCGGCTGGCCCTTGACATGGATCTCGAGGTGCAGGTGGACGCCGTAGGCGTGGCCGGTCTGGCCCACGAGGCCGAGCTGGTCACCCGCCTTGATCTGCTGCCCCTCCTTGACGCTGACCGCGGCGGAGTGGCCGTAGATCGCCTCGCTGCCGTCGGCGTGCTGGACGATCACCGCGTTGCCGTACCCGCCGAACCAACCGGCCTTGGTGACCACGCCGTCGTGGACCGCCACGTACGGCGTGCCCTCGGGGACGACCAAGTCGACGCCGGTGTGCATCTTGCCCCAGCGGACCCCGTAGGGAGAGTTGAAGTCGTAGCCCTGCAGCGGCAGCAGCCAGACCTCGGGCTCGGCGGCGTCCTTGCCACGGCCGTCCCGGGAGGCGCGGTCGGCGTTGTCCGCACGGGCCGCGGCGTCCTGGCTGGTGACCGACGCCTGCTTGAGCTCGTCGAGAACCGACGGGCTGACGTCCTTGGCGTCCGGCAGGGCGCTCGCGCCGAGCGCGACGATGCCGGCTCCGACGAACGCCGTGGTGACGACCGCGGCGTAGCGGCTGCGGGGTGGGGTGGGTACGCGGCGGCGACCGCGATATCGATCGGGCTCAGACGACAGGCGCTGGCGCACGCACACCCTCCGTTGTCGGGGTTCCGAGGCGGCCGGTGGACGTTCGTGAAGCTCCGGTGAACGTCCGCTGACCGCGTCATCACCCGTCCATGGACCTGATGACAACCGAGGACACGTTAGCCAACCACCAGGCGAGTCACAAGCCAGAGCGCCGAATTGGCGTGTCGATCTGTCCGTTTGCGTCCATGATTGTCATGCATCGCGACGTCGAACGGTGCCCTCGTTGCTGCCCGTTCGTCGCCGAGCGTGACCGGTCCGGCGGAGTCGTCCGGCTTGACGGCGCGGTCTGTCGGGCCCCGCTCGGAGTCGACCGGGTCGAGCGGGTTGCCGGCCCGGATTTCCCGGGCCCGGTCGGCCGGGTTACCGTTCGTTCAGGTGAAGGCCGTGGAGCCGGTGAAAGGTGTGCGCTGATGAGCTCTCGTATTCGGGTCGTCGTCGCCAAGCCAGGCCTGGACGGCCACGACCGGGGCGCCAAGGTTGTCGCGCGTGCCCTTCGTGACGCCGGCATGGAGGTCGTCTACACCGGCCTGCACCAGACCCCCGAGCAGATCGTGGAGACCGCGATCCAGGAGGACGCCGACGCGGTCGGCCTCTCCGTGCTGTCCGGTGCGCACATGACGCTCTTCCGCCGGGTCCTGGAACTGCTCGGCGAGCGGGACGCCCGCGACATCGTCGTGTTCGGCGGCGGCATCATCCCGAACGACGACATCCCCGAGCTGGAGAAGCTGGGCGTCGCCAAGATCTTCACGCCGGGGGCCACCACGCAGGCGATCGTCGAGTGGGTCCGGCAGAACGTGGCGCAGCCGGTCGCCTGAGGCGTACCGGCTCGGGTCGTCGGGCGGACCCGGGCACGGGGGAGGGGCCGGACGCACCCCTCACACGTCCGGCCCCTCTATGCACGATGCCCCGCCGCCACCCCTCGACCGACAGGGCATCGGCCGTCTCCCGTCATCACGCTGAATCAGCGCTCCGACACCTGACTCAACGACGCCCCGACGGGCGGGTTACGCACCCCCGGCAACATCGCCCGGACGGTTGACGCGGCACGTGCCGCGCCCGAAACCGGCCCCGCGGGCTGCCGGGTTGTGCATTACCGCACACCGCGCACCCGCTCGGTTGCCGGCGGTGCCCACCTCGCTAGGCTGCGGCCAATGGCCTGTGTCAAGTGATGACAGGCGTCAAACTGTTTTTCTGAACGCTGGTGGCGGCGCGACGGCGCGCCGCGGAGACGGGACGGGACGCGCAATCGTGGACCTGTACGAGTACCAGGGGCGGGACCTGTTCGAGCGGCACGGCTTGCCCGTGCTTGCCGGCGGCGTCGCCACTACCCCCCAGGAGGCCCGCTCGATCGCCGAACGCCTCGGCGGTCGAGTGGTCGTCAAGGCGCAGGTGAAGGTCGGCGGCCGAGGTAAAGCCGGCGGCGTCAAGCTGGCCGAAGGCCCGGATGAGGCGGTGGCCAGGGCCACCGACATCCTCGGCATGGACATCAAGGGTCACACCGTCCACAAGGTCATGATCACGGTGACGGCGGACGTGGCCGAGGAGTACTACTTCTCGTACCTGCTCGACCGGGCGAACCGCACCTTCCTCTGCATCGCCAGCGTGGCCGGCGGTATGGACATCGAGCAGGTCGCCGCCGAGACCCCGGACCGTGTGGTCAAGGCTCCGATCGACGCGAACACCGGTGTCGACGAGGCCAAGGCGCGGGAGATCGTCGCCGCCGCCGGGTTCCCGGCCGAGGTCGCCGACCAGGTGGTCGAGATCGCCGTGGGCCTGTGGCAGGCGTTCGTCGCCGAGGATGCCACTCTGGTCGAGGTCAACCCGCTCGCCAAGAACGGCGACGGGCGGATGCTGCTGCTCGACGCCAAGATCAGCCTGGACGAGAACGCCGCGTTCCGGCACCCGGACCACGAGGCCCTGGTCGACCAGGCCGCCGTGGACCCGCTGGAGCAGGCCGCCAAGGCCAAGGACCTCAACTACGTCAAGCTCGACGGCGAGGTCGGCATCATCGGCAACGGCGCGGGTCTGGTCATGTCGACCCTCGACGTGGTCGCGTACGCCGGTGAGCGGCACGGCAACGTCAAGCCGGCCAACTTCCTCGACATCGGCGGCGGCGCGAGCGCCGCGGTCATGGCGAACGGGCTGGAGATCGTGCTCTCCGACCCGGCCGTGAAGAGCGTCTTCGTCAACGTCTTCGGCGGCATCACCGCCTGCGACGAGGTCGCCAACGGCATCATCCAGGCGCTGGCCCTGCTGGAGCAGCGCGGCGAGCAGGTCACCAAGCCGCTCGTCGTCCGGCTCGACGGCAACAACGCCGAAGCCGGCCGGGCGATCCTGGACGGCGCGAACAACCCGCTCGTGCAGCGGGTGGACACCATGGACGGCGCGGCCGAGCGGGCCGCCGAGCTGGCAGCTGCGGGGGTCTGATCATGGCTATCTGGCTGACCAAGGACTCGAAGGTCATCGTCCAGGGGATGACCGGTTCCGAGGGTTCCAAGCACACCCGGCGGATGCTCGCCGCCGGCACCAACGTGGTGGGCGGCGTCAACCCGCGCAAGGCGGGCCAGAAGGTCGACTTCGACGGCACCGAGCTGCCGGTCTTCGCGTCCGTGGCGGACGCCATGGCCGAGACCGGGGCCGACGTCACGGTCATCTTCGTGCCGCCGCAGTTCACCAGGGCCGCCGTGGTCGAGGCGATCGACGCCGCGATCGGCCTGGCCGTGGTGATCACCGAGGGCGTGCCGGTGCACGACACCGCCGCGTTCTGGGCGTACAACCTGGCGCAGGGCGAGCGGACCCGGATCATCGGGCCGAACTGCCCGGGCATCGCCTCGCCGGGCGCGTCCAACGCCGGCATCATCCCGGCCGACATCACCGGCTCCGGCCGGATCGGCCTGGTCAGCAAGAGTGGCACGCTGACCTACCAGATGATGTACGAGCTGCGGGACATCGGCTTCTCCACCTGCGTCGGCATCGGCGGTGACCCGATCATCGGGACCACCCACATCGACGCCCTGGCGGCGTTCGAGGCCGACCCGGAGACCGACGCGATCGTGATGATCGGCGAGATCGGCGGCGACGCCGAGGAGCGGGCCGCCGAGTTCATCAAGGCGAACGTCACCAAGCCGGTCGTCGGCTACATCGCCGGCTTCACCGCGCCCCCCGGCAAGACCATGGGCCACGCCGGTGCGATCATCTCCGGCTCGGCCGGCACCGCGGAGGCGAAGCAGGCGGCCCTCGAAGCCGTCGGCGTCAAGGTCGGCAAGACGCCGACCGAGACCGCGAAGCTGATGCGGGAGATCATGTCCGGCAACTGAGCCGGCCAGGCGGCATCGAAGAGGGGGTCGACCGGAGACGGTCGGCCCCCTCTCGTCGTGCCGCACCCGCTCAGTCGTTGTTCCAGAACGGGTAGTTGCCGGTGAGACGCAGGATCGAGCCGCCGATGATATTGATCACGCCGAACACGATGGCGAGGTATCCGAGCACCGGCGACTGGCCGTAACGGCGGGCGTCGCGGATGGACAGGTAGCCGAAGACGATGCCGAGGATGCCGCAGCAGATCAGGCCCAGCACGATGCCCAGCACGCCCCAGAGCGTCGTCCGGTCCCGTCCCTGGGCCGGTGGCGGCGGGGGCGGCGGGTATGCGGTCGTCACAGCTACCTCCGGACGGTCGTGAGCGGCGGGCTGACCCGGGCCGACCCGGATGGCGGCGACGGCCACCCCCTCTGGGCCGACGCTAGACCGGAGCAGGCGTCCCGGACCGAGGTTCGTTCAACTCGCCGCCTTTCGGGGCGGGTTAACGGACTGCTCCCGCCCGCGCGACGTGCCAGAGTAGAGCGGATGTCCCCCGTCACCCCTGACCGTCCCAGCCGTCCCGGCGGTGTGCGCGCCGACGACCGGCCGGTCGACCGCGCCACACCGGGCCGACGGGTGCCCGCGCAGCGCCCCGGCGGGCCGCCGCGTGGGCGGGCGCCGCTGCCGGTCGCCGCGGGGGTGGCCGCCGGCTGGGCCGCCCTCACGTCGTACCTGCCGGTCGCCATCGTGCTCGCCCTGGTCCAGTTCGGCGCGGACGGCGCCACCCTCGGCGGTGCCCTGCGCACCGCGCTGGCCGGCTGGCTGGTCGGGCACGGCGTGCCGCTGCGCACCGAGGCCGGCCCGTTCGGGCTCGCCCCGCTGGCGCTCACCGTCCTCGCGATCTGGCGGCTCACCCGGGCCGGCGTGCACGTGAGCCGCGCGATCGGCGCCCGGGACACCCGCTCACCGCGCCGGGCGCTGCTCGCCGCGGGCGCGGTCGGCATCGCGTACGCGCTGCTCGGCACACTCGCGGCCGTGCTGGTCGGCGCGGGCGGCCCGGACGCGTCCCTGGTCCGTGCGGCGGCCACCTTCGCGGCGGTCGGCACGCTCGCCGCGCTGGTCGGCGCGACCCGGATCACCGCCGTCACCGGTGTGCTCGCCGCCCGGATGCCGACCCGGCTGCGCGACGGCGTACGCACCGGGCTGGTGGCCGGGCTCCTGCTACTCGGCGCGGGCGCCGGTGCGGCCGGGCTGGCCGTGGCCACCGGCGGCGGGGACGCGGCCGACATGATCGGGGCGTACCGCACCGGGGTGGCCGGGCAGGCCGGGATCACCCTGGTCAGTGTGGCGTACGCGCCGAACGCGGCGATCTGGTCGAGCAGTTACCTGCTTGGGCCGGGCTTCGCGGTCGGCACCGACACCGCGATCCGGACGAGTGAGGTGTCGGTCGGCGCGCTGCCGGCCGTACCGCTGCTCGCCGGCCTGCCGCGCGGCCCGGTGGACGGCCTCGGTGCCCTGCTGCTCGCGGTGCCGGTGCTGGCCGGGATGGTGGCCGGCTGGCTGCTGGCCCGTCGGACGGCCCGGCACGTCGGGCCGGAGCGGGTCCGCGGTCGGGTCGACGCCGAGCACGGCCGCGAGCGCGCCCCGAGGCGTTGGGCCGACCTGCTGGTGCCGGCGGCGCTGGCCGGGCCGGTGGCCGGCGTGCTGCTCGGCGTGGCCGCCGAGGTCTCCGGCGGCCCGCTCGGTGCCGGCCGACTCGCGCAGCTCGGGCCGGTGGCCTGGCAGGTCGCCGCCGTGGCCACCGGTGTCATCGCGGTCGGTGCGCTGCTCGGCGCCGCCGCGACCCGGGCGCTCACCCGGTCTCCCGCTTGGTAGACGAGCGCGGGGCGCCCCGAGACGATCCGGAGCGCCCCGTCGGTACCGAGCCCGTCAGGGCTGGGTCGGCAGCGCGACGTTCGCCACGATGCTCAGGATGATCAGCAGGATGCCCAGTCCGACGCCGACCGCACCGCAGATCAGGCCGGCCTTGGCCTGCCCGGCGTTGCTGGCCTGACCCTGGGCGACCTTCTGCCGGGCGAGGTAACCGGTCACCACGCCCGCGATGCCGACCGGGATGCCCAGGTAGAGGCAGCAGACCAGCGGGATCGACGCGATGCCGAGGATCATCGACACCAGGCCGAGGGTGTTGTTCTGGCCCTGGGCCTGCGGGTAGCCGGCGTTCGGGTACGTCGGAGCGCCGTACGGGGGCTGCTGCTGGCCGTACGGGTCCTGGTACGGCTGCTGCTGACCGTACGGCTGACCCGAGGTGGGCTGCTGGCCGTACGGCGCCTGCGGCGCCGCGTACGGGTCCTGCGGCTGCTGACCGTAGGGCTGCCCAGAGGTCGGCTGCTGGCCGTACGGCGCGGCCGGCGGCTGGCCGTACGGGGCGGCCGGCTGCTGGCCGTACGGGGCGGCCGGCGGCGGGGCGTACGGGTCGTGCGGCGGCTGGGGCGCGGTCGGGTCCTGGTTGGGCTGCTGGCCGTACGGGTCCTGACCGGGGTTACCGGGCTGCATTCGAGAAGCTCCTTGGACTGGTTCCGTCAGTTACTGCTGCTGTTCCCACCCATGATCGCGCCCAGACCACCCAACGCACAGCACAGCAACACGACGACATACCACCCGATGCCCACGATAAGGGCCCACTTCGACCATTTCCTCGACTCCGCGGCGGCGGCCTGGGCACCGGCGTAGTCACCCTGCTGAAGCAGCGGGTTGACCTTCGACGCGCTGATGATGGCCGGGAGGGCCAGCGGCCAGAAGAGGAAGATGGCGACGATCGACATCGTCATGTTGTTGTTGATCGGCGGCTGCTGCTGGGGGTGGGTACCGGGCTGCATGGGGGTGCTCCTCATTCCGACGGCACGGCTGCCGTGCCGGATCAGTGACAGGGGTGCGGGCCGGCACGGTGTCCAGCCCGAGCGAGCGGCAGCGTATCGGGTCGATGCCCGCCGGCACTGTCAAAGATCGGCACCGCCCAGCCGGAGGGCGTCCTGACCTGCCCGATAGGGTGGCCCGGTGACCGAGCCCGCGTCCGCCGCCCGCATCGTCGTCCTCATCTCCGGCTCCGGGAGCAACCTCCAGGCGTTGCTGGACGCCGCCGCCGACCCCGCGTACGGCGCGCAGGTGGTCGCGGTCGGCGCGGACCGCGACGGCATCGCGGGCCTGGACCGGGCCGAGGCCGCCGGCGTGCCGACGTTCGTCGAGCGGGTCCGCGACCACGACACCCGGGACGACTGGGATGTGGCGCTCACCGCGCACGTCGCGAAGCACCAACCCGACCTGGTCATCTCCGCCGGGTTCCTCAAGCTGGTCGGCCCGCACTTCCTCACCGCGTTCGGCGACCGCTACCTGAATACCCACAACACGTTGCTGCCGGCGTTTCCCGGCATCCACGGCCCACGGGACGCCCTCGCCTACGGCGTGAAGCTCACCGGGGCCACCCTCTTCTTCGTCGACGCGGGCATGGACACCGGGCCGATCGTCGCGCAGGTCGCGGTGCCGGTGCTCGACGACGACGACGTGGACGCGCTCACCGAGCGCATCAAGGAAGCCGAGCGCCGCCAGCTCGTCGAGCAGGTCGGTCGCCTGGTCCGCGAAGGCTGGACCATCACCGGAAGGAAGGTCACGGTTCCGTGAGTCCCACTCAGGACGGGCGCCGCCCGATCAGGCGGGCGCTGGTCAGCGTCTACGACAAGACCGGGCTGGTCGAGCTGGCCCAGGCCCTGCACGCGGCCGGCGTGGAGATCGTGTCCACCGGCAGCACGGCGGGCACCATCGCCGCCGCCGGTGTGCCGGTGACGCCGGTGGAGACGGTGACCGGCTTTCCCGAGGTGCTCGACGGCCGGGTGAAGACGCTGCACCCGAAGGTGCACGCGGGCCTGCTCGCCGACCTGCGCAAGGACACCCACGTGGCGCAGCTCGACGAGCTGGGTGTGGCGGCGTTCGACCTGCTGGTCTCCAACCTCTACCCGTTCCAGGCGACCGTGGCCTCCGGCGCCGGCGTCGAGGAGTGCGTGGAGCAGATCGACATCGGCGGGCCGGCCATGGTGCGGGCCGCCGCCAAGAACCACGCCTCGGTCGCCGTGCTCACCGACCCGGCCGGTTACCCGGCGCTGCTCGCCGCGCTCGGCGAGGGTGGCTTCACCCTGGCCCAGCGTCGCGCGCTGGCCGCCCGGGCGTTCGCCGACATCGCCGAGTACGACGTGGCGGTCGCCCGGTGGTGCGCCCAGGAACTGGCCCCCGCCGACGACTCGTGGCCGCAGTTCGCGGGGCTGGCGCTGCGCAAGTCGACCGGGCTGCGCTACGGCGAGAACCCGCACCAGCCGGCTGCGCTCTACACCGACCCGGACGCCCCGGCGGGGCTGGCCCAGGCCGAACAGCTGCACGGCAAGGAGATGTCGTACAACAACTACGTCGACGCGGACGCCGCCTGGCGGGCCGCGAACGACTTCGCCGACCAGCCGGCAGTGGCGATCATCAAGCACGCCAACCCGTGCGGCATCGCGGTCGGCGCGGACGTGGCCGAGGCACACCGCAGGGCGCACGCCTGCGACCCGGTGTCGGCATTCGGCGGCGTGATCGCGGTCAACCGGCCGGTGTCGGTCGAGATGGCCCGGCAGGTGGCCGACATCTTCACCGAGGTGGTGGTCGCCCCCGGCTTCGACGAGGGCGCGGTCGAGGTGCTGCAGGGCAAGAAGAACATCCGGCTGCTGCGCGCGCCCGCGTGGACCCCGGCGCTGGTGGAGCTGCGGCAGGTGACCGGGGGTGTGCTGGCCCAGGTCGCCGACCGGGTGAACGCCCCCGGCGACGACCCGGCGAACTGGCGGCTGGCGACCGGCGAGGCCGCGGACGAGGAGCTGCTGCGCGACCTCGCGTTCGCCTGGCGGGCGGTCCGCGCGGTGAAGAGCAACGCGATCCTGCTGGCCCGCGACGGTGCCACCGTCGGCGTCGGCATGGGTCAGGTCAACCGGGTCGACTCGGCGCGGCTCGCGGTCAGCCGCGCTGGCGCCGACCGGGCGAGGGGTTCGGTCGCGGCGTCGGACGCGTTCTTCCCGTTCGCCGACGGCCCGCAGATCCTCATCGACGCCGGCGTCCGCGCCATCGTGCAACCCGGCGGCTCGATCCGCGACGAAGAGGTCATCGCAGCGGCCAAAAAAGCCAACGTGACGATGTACCTAACGGAAACCCGCCACTTCTTCCACTAACGAAGTCCCCCGTCGATCATGGAGTTGTGGTGCCTCACAAAAGGGGCTCCAGCGGCTGAACCGCCCACCACAACTCCATGATCGACGCGAACGTGCGGGCCTACGCCGCGGGGGTAGCCGGGCGGAGTTCCGCGAAGTGGCAGGCGGACGGGTGGGGGTCCGCAGCGCGGGGCACCGCCTGCGGGTCTTCCTTGGCGCAGATGCCCTGGGCCTTCCAGCAGCGGGTGCGGAAGTGGCAGCCGGACGGCGGGTCGGCCGGGCTGGGCACGTCCCCGACCAAACGGATCATGTTGCGCTGGTCGCGGACCTCCGGGTCCGGCACCGGCACGGCCGAGAGCAGAGCCTGGGTGTACGGGTGGGTGGCCCGCTCGTAGATCTCGTCCTCGGTGCCGATCTCGACGATCCGGCCCAGGTACATGACCGCGACGCGGTCGGCGATGTGGCGCACCACGGACAGGTCGTGGGCGATGAAGATGTACGACAGCCCGAACTCGTCCTGCAACTGCTCCAGCAGGTTGATCACCTGGGCCTGGATGGAGACGTCGAGGGCGGACACCGGCTCGTCGCAGACGATCACCTCCGGGCGTAGCGCGAGGGCGCGGGCGATGCCGATGCGCTGGCGCTGACCGCCGGAGAACTGGTGCGGGTACCGGTTGATGTGCTCCGGGTTGAGCCCGACGACGTCCAGCAGCTCCTGGACCCGCTTCTGCTTGCTGCCCTTCGGCGCCGCGTCGGGGTGGATCTCGAACGGCTCGCCGATGATGTCGCCGACGGTCATCCGCGGGTTCAGCGAGGTGTACGGGTCCTGCATGACCATCTGCATGTTGCGGCGCAGCCGGCGCAGCTCGGACCCGGAGGCCTTGAACAGGTCCTTGCCCTCCAGGGTGGCCCGCCCGGAGGTGGGCGTCTCCAGGCGCATCAGCAGCCGGGCGAGGGTGGACTTCCCGCAGCCGGACTCGCCGACCACGCCGAGCGTCTCGCCCCGGCGCAGCTCGAAGCTCACCCCGTCGACGGCCTTGACCGCGCCGATCTGCCGCTGGAACAGCACGCCCTGACTGATCGGGAAGTGCTTCACCAGGTTGTCGACGGAGAGGATGGTCTCGCCCCGGACCTTGGTGGAGCTAGCGGGCGCTGTCATCACGGACCTCCTGCGCGAAGTGGCAAGCGCTGGTCCGGCCATCGCCGAGGACCAGGTCGTGCGGTACCACGTCCACGCAGACCTGCTGGACGTACGGGCACCGGGGGTGGAACGGGCAGCCGGACGGGATGCGCATCAGGTTCGGCGGCAACCCCTTGATCGTGGACAGCTCCTGGCCGCGCACGTCCATCCGCGGGATCGACTCCAGCAACCCCTTGGTGTACGGGTGGGCGGGCGCCTTGTACAGCGAGCGGACGTCGGCGTGCTCGACGATCCGGCCGGCGTACATGACGGCGATCCGGTCCGCGACGCCGGCGACGACTCCCAGGTCGTGGGTGATCAGGATCATCGCCATGTTGAGGTCCCGGCGCAGGTCGGCCAGCAGGTCCATGATCTGGGCCTGCACGGTGACGTCGAGCGCGGTGGTGGGCTCGTCGGCGATCAGCACCTTCGGGTCCAGGGCCAACGCCATGGCGATCATGACGCGTTGCCGCATGCCGCCGGAGAACTGGTGCGGGTAGTCGCCGATCCGCTTCGCGGCGCCCGGGATCTTGACCAGGTCCATCAGCTCGATCGCACGACGGCGGGCGTCACCACGGGACATGCCGGCGCGTTGGCGTAGCGTCTCGCCGATCTGCCAGCCGACCGGGAACACCGGGTTCAGTGCGGAGAGCGCGTCCTGGAAGATCATCGCGATCTCCTTGCCGCGGACCTGCCGGCGCTGCTCCTCGGAGCCGGTGAGCAGGTCCTGACCCCGGTAGAGGATCTGGCCGGAGCGGACGAACGCGGGCGGCGTGTCCAGGATGCCCATGATCGCCTGGGCGGTGACGGACTTGCCGGAGCCGGACTCACCGAGCACCGCCAGGGTCTCCCCGGCATCCAGGTGGTACGACACGCCGTTGATCACCCGGGCGACACCCTCGTTGGTCCGGAACTCGACGTGCAGGTCCCGCAGCTCCAGCAGGTGGCCGTCCGCCGGGGTGGCGGAGGCGGGCGTGGGTTCGACGGTCATGGCTGTGCCTGCCTTTCGCTCACGACTGCGGGGCTCGCTTCGCTCACTCCTCGCGCTCGCATGGAGTTGATCACCGCAGCTTCGGGTCGAAGGCGTCACGGATCGCGTCGCCGAGCATGATGAACGCCAGCACGGTCAGCGCGAGGAAGGCCGACGGGACGATCAGCGGTGTCGCCGCCTCCCGCATGTGGATGCGACCGGTGTCGATGTCCTGGCCCCACGAGATCGTCGGGGACTTCAGGCCGATGCCCAGGAAGGACAGCGTCGCCTCGGCGGCGATGAACGAGCCGAGCGCGATGGTCAGCACGACGATGGCCGGGGCCAGCGAGTTCGGCAGGATGTGCCGCCACATGATCCGGCCGTTGCCGGCGCCGAGCATCCGGGCCGCCGCCACGTAGTCCTGCTCCTTGGCGGTGATCACCGAGGACCGCACCACCCGGGCGGCGGTGGTCCAGCCCAGGATGGCCAGAACGAAGATCACCGCGGCGATCCGGGCGCTCGTGCTGTCGCTGGACACCCGCTTGAGCAGCACGATCGCGGCCAGCAGCAGCGGGATGCCGAGCACCACGTCGATCACCCGGGAGAGCACGGCATCGACCCAGCGGCCGAAGTACCCGGCCAGCATGCCGACCACCAGCGCGATGATGCCGGTGCCCAGCGCGGCGAGCGCGCCGACCAGCAGCGAGGCCCGCGTGCCGTAGACCGCCCGGGAGTACGTGTCGCAGCCCTGGAAGTCGTACCCGAAGATGGCCCCGCCGGACGGCCCGGCGTGCTGCCGGGAGAGCAGGCAGTCGTTCGGGTTGTTGGCGGTGAACACGCCCGGGGCCAGTGCCATCAGCGTGAAGATGACGACCAGCGTCAGCGAGATCCAGAAGATCGGGTTGCGGCGCAGGTCGCGCCAGGCGTCGCCGGCCAAGCTGCGCGGCTTGTGCGGTGCGCCGACCTGGTTGGGTGTCCCCGGCTCGCCCGAGGGGCCCCGCCGTGCGGCCTGGTTCTCGCTGGCCGCCACAGTCTCAAAATCACTCATGCCGGCACCTCGCTGCGCGCGATGCCGGCCTGCGAGCCCAAGCACGCTGCGCTGATGATTCGTTCGCTGCGCTCACTCATAGCGGATCCTCGGGTCGAGTACGGCGTACAGGACGTCCACCACCAGGTTCGAGACCAGGTAGACCACGACCAGCACGCTGACGATGCCCACCACCAGGGGGCCGTCCTCGGTGCGGATGCCGCGGAAGAGGTTGAAGCCCACGCCGGGGATGTTGAAGACGCCCTCGGTGATGATCGCGCCGCTCATCAGGTTGCCCAGTTCCACACCGAGGAAGGTGACCACCGGGATGAGCGAGTTGCGCAGCACGTGGACGGTGACGATGCGGCGCTTGACCAGGCCCTTGGACCGGGCGGTCCGGACGTAGTCGGCGCGCAGGTTCTCCGCCACCGAGGTACGGGTCAGCCGCAGCGCGGTGGCCAGCGACAGTGAGCCGAGGACGATGCCCGGCAGCAGCAGCGCGTAGAACGTCGGCTGGGAGCCGGCGGTGGGCGGGAAGAGTTGCCATTTGACGCCCAGCAGGTACTGGGCCAGCGGCGCCAGCACGATGGTCGGGATGCCCAGCACCAGCAGGGTGAGCACCAGGGTCGAGTTGTCGAAGATGCTGGCCCGCCGGATGCCGGCGACCACGCCGGCGGTGACCCCGAAGATGATCGCCACGGCGAGCGCGATGAGCGCGAGCTTGACGGTGACCGGCCAGGCCGCCTGCAGGATGTCGCCGATCTGGCGGCCGGTCAGTGACTGGCCGAGGTCGCCCTGGAGCAGGCTCTTGACGTAGTCGAAGTAGCGGTAGAAGAACCCGCCGACGCCGGTCGCGTCGAGGTGGTACTTCTCCGTCAGGTAGGCCCGTTGGGCCGCCGTCACCGGGCGTTCGCCCGCGAGGGCCTGGATGGGGTCGCCCTGGCCGGCGAACATCAGCGCGTAGACGATCAGGGTGGTCCCGAAGAACGCCAGGACCATCTGCAGTAGGCGCCGCAGGATGTAGCGGAACATGCTTAGCAGTCTCTCCGGAAATATGCGAAAGGGTCGCAAGACGGCATCTCTGGTCGTACCTGAAATGTCTGGCACGTGCCGTCCGGCCCGGGGGAGGCCGGCACCACCCGTTCCGGGCCCCGCCTGCGCGGGGCCCGGCCGGGACAGCGCGGTCCGGGCCACCCGGGCGTCGTCGCCCGGGTGGCCCGAAATCCGTAGGTCAGCTCAGCTGGCCGCTTCGATCTTGATGAGGTTGACCCGCTGGAACAGGTCCATCTCCACGTTCTTGACCTTGGTCGAGTGGCCGAACACGTTCTGGCCGAAGCGCAGCGGGATCGTCGGCATGTCCTTGGCCAGGATGTCCTCCGCCTGCTGGTACTTGGCGATCGCCTCGGCCTGCGTCTTGGCGGCGGAACCCTCCTTGACGAGCTTGTCGAACTCCGGGTTGCTGTAGCCGTAGTAGTTCGACGAGCCGTTGGTGCTGTACAGCGGGCCGAGGTAGTCCTCCATGCTCGGGTAGTCCATCACCCAACCCAGTCGGAAGGCCCCCACCGGCTGCTTCGCCTTGACCTTGGTCAGCAGGTCGGCGAACTTCGGCTCGGCGACACCGACGGCGTCGACGCCCAGGTTGGCCTTGAGCTGGTTGACCGTGGCGTCGACCCAGTCCTTGTGGCCGCCGTCGCCGTTGTAGGAGATGAGAATCTTCGATGGGCCGCCGGCGGCCTGGTAGAGCTTCTTGGCCTCGGTCGGGTTGAACTCGCCCGCCTTGCCCGTGGTGTTCTCCCGGTAGCCTGGCAGGACCGGCGAGACGAAGGAACGCGCCGGCGTCTGCGAGCCCTTGAAGACCGACTTGGTGATCTCGTCACGGTCGATCGCCATCGAGATGGCCTTGCGCACGTCCGGGTTCGCGAAGTTCTTGTCGAACGTCGGGAACGCCAGGAACTGGAACGACGACATCGGGCTGGTCTTGTACCGGTCGCCCAGGTCGGTCGGCGCGCTGCTCAGGCTCTCCGTCGGCAGGATCGGCAGCACGTCCAGGTTGTCCGCCAGGACGTCCGCGTACGCCGCGGTGAGCTGCTGGTAGATCCGGAACTCGATCTCCTTCACCTTGGGCTTCTCGCCCGGGTACGCGTCGTAGCGCTCGACGTTGATCTTGCTGTCGTGCTGCCAGGTGCCCTTCATCTTGAACGGGCCCTGCCCGATCGGCGCCTGCTCGTAGGAGTCCTTGAGCACGCCCGGCGCGGAGAACGCGGCGTCCGGCATCGGCAGGTACGCGTTGTAACCGAGCATCGTCCGGAAGTCGATGTACGGGTCGGAGAGCGTCACGGTGAAGGTGAGGTCGTCGACCTTCTTCAGGCCGGACATCTCCTTGGCCTTCGGCTTCTCGCCCTGCAGGTCGGCGTAGCCAGCGATCTTCTCGAAGAAGAAGCTGCTGTCCTGGCCGTTGGGGGCGTACGCGCCGTAGTTCCACGCGTTGATGTAGTCCTCGGCCGTGACCTTCTCGCCGTTGTGGAAGGTGTAGCCGTCCTTGAGCTTGATCGTCCAGACCTTGTTGTCGGACGAGGTGACCGACTGTGCGGCGACCTCGAACGGCTTGTTCTGGGCGTCGTAGTCGACGAGCGGGGTGAACAGGCCAGCGAGCACCTGCGCACCGTTCGTCTCGGCGGTGTTGGTGGGAACCAGGTGCTTCGGCTCGCCGATCTGGATGCTGACCGCCGAACTGGTGCTGCCGCCGGATCCACCGTCTCCGCCGCTGCCGCAGGCCGCGAGGCCCAGCGTCACCGCGAGCGGGAGGGCGGTCCAGGCGGCGAGTCTACGAACTCGCATTGGAACCTCCTCATCTCCTCACGCTGCGCAGTCAGGCCCGACGCTGGGTTTACGCTGCGCAACAAGGCGCAAGGGTATGTTGACGTCCCGGCCGTCGACAACGGCCGGGTTGCGGATGCGTTGGGTCGGCAGGCGCCGTGCTTGCGCGGTGCCGCAGTGCCGTGCTACCGCAAGCCGCATTGCGTTCTCTGAGCTGCCAGATTGGTGGCAAGTTGAGGGCTCTTTGTGCTCTGCCGGGCCGGACTCAGCGCCCACTGCCGCGTCGTCCGATCTCAGCCTCTCGCGCACCGTCTGACCGTTTCGACGATGTCCGGTCACACAGATATCTCACTCATAGTGATGAAGCGCACTTCACTCTGAGTTACCGATTGACGTGTGGCTGGGGTCTCGCAAGGCATCCAGAGTGAGGTCGTCGGAACGGCAGGCGTTGGACATGAGACGATCGGGTCGTGACGGCGACGCTTCTGGACGGCAAGGCAACCGCGGCGGAGATCAAGGACGAGCTGCGGATACGCGTGAAGGCACTCGCGGAACGCGGCATCGTCCCCGGGCTGGGCACGGTCCTGGTCGGTGCCGACCCGGGCAGCCAGGCGTACGTCAACGGCAAGCACCGCGACTGCGCCGAGGTGGGCATCGCCTCGATCCGCCGGGAGCTGCCCGCCGACGCCACCCAGCAGCAGGTCGACGACGTGATCGCCGAGCTGAACGCCGACCCGGCCTGCCACGGGTACATCGTCCAGCTGCCGCTCCCCGCCCACCTGGACACCCAGCGCGTGCTGGAGCTGATCGACCCGGACAAGGACGCCGACGGCCTGCACCCGGTCAACCTGGGTCGCCTCGTCCTCGGCTACGACGGCCCGCTGCCCTGCACCCCGCGCGGCATCGTCGAGCTGCTCCGCCGCCACGACGTCGCCCTGCGCGGCGCCACCGTCGCCGTGGTCGGCCGGGGCAACACCGTCGGCCGCCCGCTCGGCCTGCTGCTCACCCGGCGCAGCGAGAACGCCACGGTCACCCTGTGCCACACCGGCACCCTTGACCTCGCCTCGCACACCCGTGCCGCCGACATCGTCATCGTCGCGGCCGGCGTACCGGGCCTGCTCACCGCCGACATGATCAACCCGGGCGCGGTGGTGGTGGACGTCGGCATCACCCGGGTGATCGGCCCGGACGGCAAGGGCCGCTACACCGGCGACGTCGACCCGGAGGTGGCCGAGACGGCCGGCGCGCTGGTGCCGATGCCCGGCGGTGTCGGTCCGATGACCCGCGCCATGCTCCTCACCAACGTCGTGGAGCGTGCCGAGCGCGGTTGAGGTGTAGGGCCGTAACCGTCCGCCCCTGGCCCGATCGGTGCCAGGATGACTGATACGGTCCGGAAAACCGACTGGTATCAGGGAGTGGGACGACCATGGGTAAGAAGGTCACTGTCGTCGGGGCTGGCTTCTACGGCTCCACCACCGCACAGCGCCTGGCCGAGTACGACGTCTTCGACACCGTTGTGATCACCGACATCGTGGAGGGCAAGCCCGCGGGCCTCGCGCTCGACCTCAACCAGTCGCGGGCCATCGAGGGCTTCGAGACCAAGGTCGTCGGCGTGACCACCGGCCCGAACGGCGAGGGCTACGAGGCCATCGAGGGCTCCGACGTCGTCGTGATCACCGCTGGCCTGCCGCGCAAGCCGGGCATGAGCCGGATGGACCTGCTCGAGACCAACGCCAAGATCGTGCGGCAGGTCGCCGAGAACGTCGCCAAGTACGCCCCGAGCGCCGTCGTCATCGTGGTCTCCAACCCGCTGGACGAGATGACCGCGCTCGCGCAACTCGCCACCCAGTTCCCGAAGAACCGGGTGCTCGGCCAGGCCGGCATGCTCGACACCGCCCGGTTCAGCAACTTCGTCGCCGAGGCGCTGAACGTGCCGGTGGCGTCGGTCCGCACGCTGACCCTGGGCTCGCACGGCGACACCATGGTCCCGGTGCCGTCGAAGAGCACGGTCAACGGCAAGCCGCTGCGCGACGCGATGCCGGCCGAGCAGATCGAGGAGCTGGTCGTCAAGACCCGCAACGGTGGCGCCGAGGTCGTCGCGCTGCTCAAGACCGGTTCGGCGTACTACGCGCCGTCCGCGGCCGCGGCCCGGATGGCCAAGGCTGTCGCCGAGGACTCCGGCGAGGTCATGCCGGTCTGCGCGTGGGTCGACGGTGAGTACGGCATCTCCGGCGTCTACCTGGGTGTCGAGGCCGAGATCGGTGCCGAGGGCGTCAAGCGCGTCGTCGAGACCGACCTGGACGCCGACGAGCGCGCCAGCCTCCTGGAGGCCGCCGAAGCCGTCCGCGCCAAGCAGGGCGACATCTCCAGCATGTAATTCCCGAACCACCGCATCGCGGAGGGGGGGGGGGGGGGCGCCCCCCCCCCCCCCCCCCCCCCCCCCCCCACCCCCCCCCCCCCCCCCCCCCCCCCCCCCCCCCCCCCCCCCCCCCCCCCCCCCCC
>NZ_JBFAHZ010000007.1:0-214049 GCF_040654415.1 Micromonospora sp. NPDC050695 | reverse complement strand
CCGACACGGGCCACAACAGCACCGACCGTTCCGACACCAGCCAGCACGAACCCCCGCCGAAACAGAGGAGCACCAACGGAGCACCAACGTTCCAAGATGTAGGACAATCGGCAACGAAAATGGGAAAGAAAAAGGCCATGACCCCTGTTCTTGCAGGTCATGGCCTTGATCGTTTGTGCGCCCGAAGGGACTCGAACCCCTAACCTTCTGATCCGTAGACGAGAAGTCGGATACCGCAGCTCGCAGCCTTGATCGAACTCCTCCCTGTCGCCCGATTTGGACAGATATCTGCTTTTTTCGATCCCTGTCAAGAACTTCCTTGCCGTTGTCTCATTCCGTGGGAAAGGCATCGATAGTGGTTGATTGTGGAGCGGTCGTGCTGGGCGTTTAATCGATCTCGTTAACGGTGCGCCTACGGGCACAATGAACGCCGTGCTGACCGCCACCCGTAGCCTGCTGACGTCGCTCGATCCGCTGCCGTACCCCGTGCGGATGAAGCGGCTCGTCGAGTGGGTACGTACCGCGCCTGATCGTGTTCAGATCTGCCGGGATCTGCGCGAGCAGGGTCCCTACGAGCGACATCTCGCCCTGGTCGCGGCAATGGTGACCCGGGACGCCGAGGGCATCGCCGCGGCGGCCCGCGACCCTCAGCCGTCGATCAGGGGTGCGGCGCTCACCGCAGCGCTGCGCGCCGACATCCCGATCGGCGATATCACCGACCGGTCGGCGATAGAGCGGCGTCGTATCTATCGGGGCCTGCGCCGCCGGTACGCCCCGGCTGTCGCCGACGCGCTCATCAGCGAGGTCCGCGCCCAGTTCGGTGACGAGGAGGCCGCCGCGCTGCTGCCAGCCTGCGGCGACGAGACGGTACGGGCGTTGCTGCCGGATCTGGAGCACGCGCTGCGCCTGGAGCGGCTGGTCCGGTGGCATGCGGTTCCGCTACTGGAGCGGGTCCGCGAGCGGCTGGCCGCAGCCCCACCTGAACTGGTGGCAAGGATCTGGGGCGAGGCCGCCGCCGCGGTCCTGCGGTGTGACCCGGCGCAGGCACTCGATCTGCTCGAACGGTACGCAATGGAGGAGTCGCTACCCGGCCCGCTCGACGCGTACGGGGTGCTCGCGGCATACGACGCCAATCGTGTCGTCCGTCTGCTTACCGCGCCCGGCCGCGCCGCCTGGCTGCGGCGGAACGTGCTCCCGCCGGCCTTGCTGCGCCGGTTGGCGGTGCTGCCCACCGACGAGTTGGCGCCGCTGGCCAGTCGGTTCCGGGATCACAGCCGGGCGCTGGCGGCGTTGCTCGATGCTGTCGCGCCGGCCCGACGCGGGGAGCTGTACGACCGGGCTATGGCCGAGGTCGACACGGCGGTGCTGATTCCGGCCGCCGAGATCATGGAGGTGCTACCGGCCGCGGTCCGGATCCGCGAGGCGAGGCGGGTGCTGGGCCTGACGAAAATCCAGGAGCATGAGGCCGAGGTGCGCCTCTGGAGTGCCTACCTGGCCTGGCCGGACGCGTCGGCGGCGCTGGACGTCGCGCTGCGCTCGGGGGACGCCGACGATCGGGGGCACGGATACGCGCTGTTGGTGCAGGCCGCCCGCCGCTCCCGCGACCCGCAGACGGTGGCGGAGGTGATCGTGCGGCTCGGTCGGCTGCGCAACGAGCAGGACCCTGTACGCGCTGCCGCGCTGACCGCGCTGGCGAAGGTGGCTCCGCTGCTCACCGCGGATACGGCGTCCGGGCTCACGCAGCTGACCACCGACGCGGTCGACGCCCGCGACGCCTCCGCCGCCACCACGACAGCGCTGAGCACGCTCGCTGCCGACGTCCTGCAGCACCACGTCGCCGTGCCGCAGCTACGCGAGTGGGCGCTGCTGGCGATCGACCTGGTGAGCACCGGCGCCAGCGTGCCGGTGCTGCGCCGGTTCGACACTGTGCTGCGCCGCGGGCAGGAGACACTGGTCTTCGAGCGGCTACGCGGCTGGGTCGAGGCCGGCATCGCCCGCGGCCGGTACGGGCCCCTCTTCGCGCTCACCCACGCGCTCGGCACGCGGGCCTGGCGGCTGCCACAGCTGCAGGACCTGCTGCGTCGGGCGATCGGCCCGCAAACGCTGGCCTCGGTGGCCCGCACGGCAATCAGGCTGTGGCTCGACGACCCGCGTACCCGCTCGGACCGCGTCGCCGAGGTGCTCGCCACCGATCCGACGGCGGTGACGCTCCACGAGGTGTGGGCGATCATCTGCGCCTCCCGCACCGATCTGCTCGACCGGGTGCTCAAACGCCGCCCGCGCGGTCGGTTCGTGGAACCCGGGACGCGATGGGTGCCCGCCTGGGTGCTGCACGCCGAGCGTTGGCTGCCCCGCCAACAGGCCCGCTTCGTGGAGCAGCTGGAGCTGATCCTCGCCGACACCGAGCAGCGAGTGTGGCAGCGCGCGGCGGCGATCCGAGCCGCTGCCCACGTACCCGGCGCGGGCCGAGAGCTGGTGCTGCACCACCTCGACGCCCCCGAAGTGGCGATCGCCGAGGCGGCGCTGGGCGCGCTGGTCTGGACCGACCGGCCCGACGAGGCACTGCCGGTGCTGCTCCGGTACGCCGGCAGCGACCGGGCGCGGGTCGCGCTGTACGCAGCCGGCCGGGCCGCCCGGCACGTCGCGCCGTCCCGGCTGGCACATGTGCTTACCGAGGTGCTGACCGGCCCGGTGAAGATCACAAGCCGGAAGGAGGCGGCCCGGCTGCTGGCACGCTACGGGCCGCCGCAGGTGATGGCGACGCTGCTCGACGCGTACACGAACCCGGACGCGCACCGCGACGTGCGCGCGGCGATCGTCTCCGCCGCCCGGCAACGACTAAAGACCGAGGCGAGCTGGACCATCCTGCGAGCCGCGGTCGACGGCAGCCGGGAGGAACGGCGCGCGGTCCTGGACGCATCTCCGTACGCAATACCGCAACGGGACCGCCCGGCCTACGGCGCGCTCATCATCGAAGCCTGCCAGGCCACCGACCGGGAGGTCCGGCGCACCGCCTTTCGCCAGCTCGGGGACTGGTCGCCTTGGCTGGCCGGACTCACCGGACTGGTCAATGACCGACTCACCGACCTCGATGAAACGATGGTGTCCACCGAGGTCGCCCACCTGCTCAAGGCTGGCGGCGACGCCATCCTTGGCGCCGCGCTGGCCCGACTGGTGGACCGCGACGCCAATGACGACCATCCGGGCGACCCGGCCACGGATCGCCCGGACCGACGCCGCATCGAACTCCTTGCATGCGGCGCGGTCGTCCGATCCGCAAGCCAGCCGGCCAACGCCGACCGGACCGCGCTGATCGAAGCGGCGCGGTGGCTCGCCAGCCGGCCCATCTTCGCCGGCACGGCCGCCGGACTGATGGTCGACCTCGGTCGACTCGACAATCTGGACGAGATCGCTGGGCTGTGCGCAGGCCGACCCGTCCTCGCTGCTCGCACCGCCGAACGCGTCAGCGCCCGCCTACGAAGCCTTCGCGAGTGGCCCGACCCGGCGACCCTCACCGACACCATCGCGCGGCTGGCGGGACGCGGCGACCTCGCCGGCGGGCTGTTCGCGGTTGCCCTGGTCCGGCACGGCGCCGACTTCGGGTGGAAGACGCCATGGCGGGACCTGCTGATCGCGCTGCGCCGACACCCGGACGCCGACGTGCGCGAGGAGGCGTACGCAATCGCCATGAGCTGACCGCCCGACCAAGCAGCAGCACTGGGAGCGTTCGTCGCGGCGTCAGATCCACGCCCATGGCGGATTGCCGTCCACGCACGCCTGCGCCACCGTACGCGCGGAGGCGGCTCCGCCGGAGGTGCGGGCAGTAAAGATGGCGTCGGCCAGCCGCCCCCGCAGCGCGGCAGATCCGTGCATGAAGGGGCGAGACCCACGGCCGCGAAGTACGGGTGGCTATGTTGGCCGGTGTCAGCGTCGATCCGGCGATGTCCGACGACGTCGTGGCCCTGGTCCCCCTCATGCAGCCGCACTTCTGTTCGGACGGTTCGAGCTGACACTGGATCTAGAGTGGCACGGTGAGCAACCAGCCGGTGCGTGACGCCTACTCGTACATGTCGGCGCAGTACATCTCCCTGGTCGATGGTGACTGGCAGGCCCACGTGGACGACACGGCCCTCGTCCGAGACCACCTCGTCGGTTCGGGAGGTACGGTGCTCGATCTCGGCTGCGGCCCCGGGCACTGGAGCGCCTACCTGCACTCGCTCGGCGTCGACGTGACCGGCGTCGACTTGGTCCCTGAGTTCATCGACCATGCCCGGACGCACTTTCCCGGGCCGGAGTTCCGGCTCGCATCGATGACCGACCTTGACCTTCCCAACCATTCGGTGGCCGGCATCCTCTCCTGGTACTCGACCATCCACCTACCGCCATCGGAGCTGGACGGGGTACTCATCGAGTTCCGCCGGATGCTGGCACCTTCCGGGAGGCTGGTAATCGGCTTCTTCGACAGCGACGACGAGGTCGCCGCGTTCGACCACAAGGTCTATACGGCATACCGCTGGCCCGTAGACGAGTTCTCCGCCCGCCTGACACAAGCCGGCTTCACCGAGCTTCAGCGCTTGCAACAGCAGTTTCCGGACCGTCCAGACCGCAAGTACGCAGCCATCGCCGCCGCAACATCCGCTGCGCCGTAGGGGGCCTACGTTCAAAAACAGTCCCAGATAAAGCGGCCTTCCCACTCGTCCTCACTGCGGCCCGACGCACGGCTACCGGCTACGAGCGCACCTGTCGCCGCCGTTCCTCCGTCACGCGCTGTGACGCCCGGATGGCGGCAGATGAGCGCGCCCGCTAGTGGCGCCATTCGGTCGGCCAGGACCCGAGGCGGGGTATCCCTTGACTCTCGACCCGGTCGAGGGCTGACCTTTCCTGGGTGACGTCTGAAGAGCGCGACCAACGATCAGTCCCTCTCGCGATTGACCTGGAGATGCTGCGGCCGGTACTGCGCGGCGGCTGGGGAGCGGATACCTGCGACCCGCACGATGTGCAGGATTGGCACGCCGGCAACGCAGCCCGTGGTCAATGCGGGGTGACTGCGTTGATCATTCAGGACTTGCTCGGTGGAGAGCTGATCCTCGGCGAGGTCCTCGCCGGAGACGCCAAGGTCGGCTACCACTACTGGAATCGATTGGCCGACGGCCGCGAGGTCGACCTGACAGCTGACCAGTTCCAGCCACCGGAAGTCGTTGTCGGCGGTCAAGTCCAGCAACGCCCGCCGGGCCCACCTCGGCGATGCCGCCAGCAGTACGAGATCCTGCGGGACCGCGTCTTCGTAGCCCTCTACGGCGGGCGATCCAAGCAATCCACGCAACAGTGACGGCCGGCGAACAGGCCGAGCGTACGAACGGCGGCAGAGCCGGATGTCCGCGCGTGCCCTCTGGCTGGAGCGAGCCTGTCCTATCCCTGTGCTCTAATCCCGTCATGCATGTCGTCGTCTGCGGCGCACTCGTGGAGAACGGTGCGGTCCTGCTGGTACACCGCAGTCCGACCCGCCGGGCATACCCGGATCGCTGGGATCTGCCCGGGGGGCATGTCGATGCGGGTGAGTCGGAACTACAGGCCCTCGCGCGCGAGATGCGCGAGGAGCTAGGGGTTCACATTGTGGCGGAGTCCGCTTCACGGTTGGGCGACTGGCATGCTGGCAGTGGCGAGGACGCCGTTCACGTGGGCGTCTGGCAAATCAGAGACTGGGTCGGCTCTCCCACCAACCGTGCATCTGATGAGCATGACGACATCGCATGGGTCGAGATCAGCGAGCTGGGCGGCCTTCCCCTCGTGTTTGGCGCCCTGCCGGCATTGCTTGGTTCCCTGCCTGAGCCTGACTGGCTGCCTCGTCGCGACGAAGCGCGGACAACCGCATCGCCGAGCGGCCCGTAGATCCATCGCTGCTCGGCACTTCCGTCCGGTTGAACCACCTACATCCGGTCATCGGCAGATCCGGTCACCGGCCGGGCGCGCTCGGTCAGCGGCAACCGTGGGTAATGGCTGTGTCAGCGTGCGGCTGGCCGATTCGGGGGCCCGCCGCCTCCGATACGCCCCGCCAGCGAAACGCGTCGGTGTCGGCTTGGCACTGTTCACGGAGCGGCCGCGTCACCTGCGTCCGTCGGACCGACTTTGTCGAGACCTCGGCGACAGGAGCCGCCATTGCTGCGACGCCGGGCGAGACCCGGCCGAACGCGCGAGACGGTCCATCACGCCTGGGTCGGCGCCGCCTCGGTTCGAGCACGCCCGGTCGGGAGTACGGGAATCAGATGCGCAGACCCCCGGTCGCCACCGCCGACGCTCACCCTGGCCGACGTCCCGACCACCGCTCGTCGCCGTGCACCAGCCCAGGTCAACGACAGCCCACCGCCCGCGCGCCCACCTCGGCAGAGAAGATTCACAACTAAGACCACAGTGGACAACAGCCGTACGCTCACCCGCCGGCAACCCGACCATGATCCAGACCAGGCGACCCGCAAACGCACTGGTCAGCACGGACCAGCACGAACCCCTGCCCAGACAGCACGGTGACAACGGAGCACCATCGGAGCACCAGATTCCAAATGCTGGGAAGATTCGTCCCAACCCTTAGAAGCAGTCAAGGCCGCGACCCCTGTTCTTGCAGGTCACAGCCTTGATCGTTTGTGCGCCCGAAGGGACTCGAACCCCTAACCTTCTGATCCGTAGTCAGATGCTCTATCCATTGAGCTACGGGCGCTCGTGCTCAGCCAGTGTACACACCCGGCTTTCGCGCGGAGACTCCGGGATTCGAACCCGGGAGGGGCTTTAAGACCCCAACCGCATTAGCAGTGCGGCGCCATAGACCAGACTAGGCGAAGTCTCCCTGGTGGCCCGCAGACCACCGCGCCCGAGGATACAGGTCGTCACCCACCGGGGGCAAAACGACTTCCGGGGTACGCCGACCGGGGCGGCCGGGCACCGTGTTTCGGCGCTGTGCGGCGACGTGATCGGGACTACGCTCCATCGATATGCAGGAGCAGCCGCCGAGCGAGCCGACCCGCCGAGAGCCTGCTGACCGGGCGCGTAAGCGCTCGGCGCGGGCCACCTTCACACCGCCGACGGCAGCCGAGCAGGCGACACCTCCGGCGGCTCCGGCCAGCCCGCGCCCACGGCGGCCCAAGCCCGCGCCGCCGGTGCTCTTCCAGCCACCGGAGCCGGACCGGCCGCTGCCCCGACAGCCGAGCCGTCCGCCGGCCAGTGCGACAGGCACCGACGCCGACGAGCCGAGCACGGCACCGAGCGCCGACCAGCCGGGCGAGGCGGACCGGCCGAGCGAACCGGGCCAGCCGAGCGCGGCAGCCAGCGTCGACCAGCCAGAGGCACCGAGCGTCGAGGGCACACCGGCTCCGAGCACCCCAGCGCTGCCCGCCCCGCGTAAGCGCGCCGCGAGCCCACGCAAGGCCGCCTCACCCAAGGCCACCCCACCCAAGGCCACCGCGCCGAAGAAGCGCACCCCAAGACCCACACCAGAGGCCAGCCCGGAAACGGCCAGCCCGGAAACGGCGTCCCCAGCCACCCCAGGGGCGCTCTCACCGCGTACCCCGGAATCTGACCTGCGCGCGGTGGCCGCGCGCCTGCGCGACCACCCGGGCTTCGCTCCGGAGCTGCTGGCGCTGTCGGCGGTGGAGTCGCTCGGGCCCGGCGCGGCCGACTGGGCCGAGCGGCTGCGGACCCGCTACCCGGACGCGTCGGCGGACGGCCTGGCGCGGCTGGCGACCCGGCGGTTCGTGCGGTCGGCGGGCGCGGGCGGGGCCGCGGCCGCGCTGGCCGGGCTCTTCGCGCCGTTGGCCGAGTTGGCCTCGGTGCTGTGGACCCACTCGAACCTGGTGCTGCACCTGGCGGCGGCGTACGGCAGGGATCCGGCCCATCCGGACCGGGCCGCCGAGCTGCTGGTGCTGACCCAGGTGCACCCGGATCCGGAGAGCGCGCGTGCCGCGTTGGCCGCCGCTCGGGCGGCGGACGACCCGGTCGAGGGTGCGTGGCCGCGGGCGGCGGAGGCCGCCTGGCGGCTGGCGGCGCCCCTCACCGCGCAGGCCGGTGGGTGGCTGGCGTTGCGTCTGGCGTCACGGCTGTTGCCGGGGGCGGCGGTGCTCGCCGCGGCGCTGGGCGACGCGGCGGCGGCGGACCGGCTCGCGGCCCGCGCGGTGGCCGCCTACCGGCCGCGTCAGAGCCAGTCGAACCACTCCCGGGGCAGCAGCGCGTAGCCGACGAAGGCCACCACGTCGAGCAGGGTGTGGGCGATGACCAGCGGCATCACCCGCCGGGTACGCAGGTAGAAGAGGCTGAAGATCACGCCCATCACCGCGTTGCCGACGAACGCGCCGAAGCCCTGGTAGAGGTGGTACGACCCGCGCAGCAGCGCACTGGCCGCGATGATCGCGGCGAGCCGCCACTGGAGCTGACGCAGCCGGGTGACCAGGTAGCCGACCACGATCACCTCCTCCAGCACGGCGTTCTGCACGGCGGCGAGGATCAACACGGGGACCGCCCACCAGACCTGCGGCAGCGCGGCCGGCACCAGCGTCGCGTTGAGGCCGAGCTGGGCCGCGACGAAGAACAGCGCCAGCCCGGGCAGGCCGATCAGCGCGGCGAGGCCGGCACCGCGCGCCAGGTCCTGGCCGGGCCGCCGGGCGTCCAGGCCGAGGGTCCGCGCCGGGTCGCCGGGGTCACGGCTGAGCAGGTGTACGGCGAGCAGCACCGGCAGCAGCGCGAACACGATGCCGAGCAGCTGGTACGTCAGGTCCAGCCAGGGGCGGGCCGACGCCGAGGTGTTCAGCGAGGCGGTCTGCTTGGAGAGCGGCCCGTCGGCGGTCAACTTCGCGATGATCGACACCACCGCGTAGACCGCGGACTGGCCGAGGGACAGGCCGAGGACCAGCAGCGTCTCGGTCCCCAGGAGCCGGCGGGACACCGGGCGGGTCAGCTCAACGGTCACCGCACCACTCTGCCCGACGGGCCGCCGCCCTGGCAGGGCCGACCGGCCGGCGTGAACCGATCGCACATTCTGTGCGACCGATCGACACTCTCCGTGGACATTCTATGGGCGCCCGATCCGCTGCCGTCTGGAGAAGGAGCGCCCTCGTGGATGACGTCGCGCGGCTGCTGAAGGAGAGCTGGACCCTGGTCGAGGAGGACCGGGACCGGCTCAGCGGGCACTTCTACGCCCGGTTGTTCCTGCTCGACCCCGCCCTGCGTCAACTTTTTCCGGTGCAGATGACCGGCCAGGGTGACCGCCTGTTGGAAGCGATCATCACGGCCATCCACGCGGTGGACGACCCGGAGAGCTTCGACGAGTTCCTTCGAGCGCTGGGCCGTGACCACCGTAAGTACCACGTTGACGACCGGCACTACGCGACGATGGGCGTCGCGCTGCTGGACGCGCTGCGCAGCACCGCCGGCGACGGATGGAACCTGGAGTACGACCAGGCGTGGCGGGACGCATACGCGGCGATATCGGCGAAGATGATGGCCGGGGCGGCGGCCGACGACAACCCGCCGTTCTGGCACGCCGAGGTGCTGACCCACGAGCGGTACGGCCCGGACACGGCCGTGCTGACCTGCCGGGCGTTGCAGCATCCGCTGCGCTGGGAGGCCGGGCAGTACGTCAGCCTGGAGGTGCCGCGGCACCACCCCCGGGTGTGGCGGACGTACTCGGTGGCGAACGCCCCGAACGACGACAACATCCTGGAGTTCCACGTGCGGACGCCGGGCGCGGGCTGGGTGTCCGGTGCGTTGGTCCGCCGGGTCCAGCCGGGTGACCTGCTGCGGCTGGCCGCGCCGATGGGTTCGATGATCCTGGACCGGTCGTCGGAACGGGACATCCTCTGCGTGGCCGGCGGGGTCGGGCTCGCGCCGATCAAGGCGCTGGTGGAGGAGTTGGCCTCCTACAACCGGACGCGGTGGGTGCACGTCTTCTACGGCGCCCGGCAGGCGGCCGACCTGTACGGCCTGGCCGGGTTGCAGGAGTTGATGGCCGTACACCCGTGGTTGTCGGTGACGGCGGCGTGCAGCGACGACCCGGACTTCGACGGCGAGGTGGGTGACATTCCGGACGTGGTGGCCCGCTACGGCCCGTGGACCACCCACGACTGCTACGTCTCCGGCTCGGCCCGGATGGTCCGGTCCACGCTGCGGGTGCTGGCCGCGGACGACGTGCCGCCCCCGCACATCCGCTACGACACCTTCGGCGACCTCTAGACGTTCCTCCCCCCACACCGGGGCGCGTGCCCCTGCCCCCTGGGGCGCGCGCCCCGGTCCCCCTCGTTGGTCAGTACCGCCAGGGTTGCCCGGTCTCCCGGTATTCCTCCACCGGCACGAGCGGCACGCCGGGTGCCATCCGGTCGACGTAGAGCCGGCCCTCCAGGTGGTCGATCTCGTGTGCGACGAGCCGGGCCATGCCGAACTCGAACGAGGTGATGATCCGGCTGCCGTCCCACTGGGCGTGCTCCACGTCCAGTCGCAGCGGCCGGGGCACCAGACCCCGGTGGTCGAAGAAGGAGAGGCAGCCCTCGTACTGCTCGTCGGTGTCCGGGTCGCCGTCGACGACCCGGGGGTTGAGCAGCACGACCGGCTCGGCCGCCCGGTCCGGAGGCCGCACCACGGCCGCCGCCCGGCCGATGCCGAGCTGCGGAGCGGCGACACCCACCCCCTTGCTGAACGGGTGCAGCTCGTCGAGCCGGACCACGACCGCGGTCAGCCGGTCGACGATGTCCCGGGCCACCTGTTCCTCGGCGGGCAGGTCGAACGGGCGGGCCCGCTGGCGGAGCAGGTCGGCGCCGCGCTGGACGATGCCGATCCCGCGCATCCGGTCGCTGGGCCGCACCCGGGTCCCGACGGTGTCGACGTCCGGTTCGGTGTCCGGGCGGGCGCGGAGGCGCCACTGCATCCGGTAGCGGGCGTTCAGCGGAGGGTCGTCGGTCTGCCAGTCGAAGATCGCCCGGTCGCCCTCGTCGTGTCGCTGCGGCGCCGTACGCAGCGGGCCCTCCTCCGCCGAGAGCGAGGTCTCCACGCCCCAGACCTGCGGGTCGAGCGCCGCCGGCAGGTCGAGACGTACGGCGAGGTGCCGGGTGGGCAGGCGGACGGCCCGCTGGAACCACGGCCCCCACTTGTCCTGCCCGACGCTGTACGCGTACTCGATGGTGGCCCGGTCGCCGGGGTAGAGCGGGAAGCGCCGCTCACCGTTCTCGAAGAGCAGCCAGATCTCCTTGAACGCGTCCCGGTCGTGTTTGGCCCGCCAGTGCATCGGCTCCGGGTCGCCGCCGCCGTCGTCGCGGCGGGCCTGTAGTTGCAGCTCGGCGAAGGTGAGGGGGTGCTCCCGGTGGTGCCGGTTGGAGCGGCCGGGGTCGTTCGGGTAGCGGTCGACGGCGACCCGGACCAGGTAGCGGGTGACCGGCTCGGTGCCGGCGTTGTACAGCTCACGGTGGATGACGCACCGGTAGCCGCCGTCGGTGTGGACGAGGGTGGCCGTTTCCCGCTCCACCACGAGACCGGTGCCGGGTGGCAGCCACTGGCCGGGAAGGGGTGACTCCCGTGGCGGTTGGCCGGAGCGGGCGTGGCGGACGTCGTCGTACTCCCGGAAGCGCTGCCAGATCGCGCCGCCGGCCTCCAGGACGGACTCGGCGCGGCGGGCGAAGTCCTCGGTGGGGCGGTGCCGGCGCCCTTCGACGTGGCTGACGTAGGACGGGTCGAACCCCATCAGGATGGCCAGTTGCTTTTTGGACAGCCCTCGCCCGGTCCGCTGTCGGGCGAGCTCGGCAGCGAAGGAGTCGGCAGCCCGATCGAGGGGGGAGATCGTCATCGGCTTCCTCGTGGCCGGGAGTATTAGTTTCACGTTCCGTGGCCGAGCGCACACGTATATGGCACCTTGCCGACACACCGCTTGACAATCCAGCGAGGGACGTCGATCCTGCCGCCCCTTCTTGTCACGGCCGACGTTGCTGGCAACCCCCGGCCGGCCGGCGGAGTTCTTTCTTCCGTGAGAGTTGATGCGAGTTTCGACACGTTCGTCGAACAGAGGTCCGCAGCGCTCCTGCGCCTCGCGTACCTCCTCACCGGGGACCGTGGCCACGCAGAGGACCTGCTGCAGACGGCCCTGCTCCGTACGATGCGTCGCTGGCCGAAGGCCCGTGACGCACCTGAGCCGTACACCCGGCAGGTGATGGTCAATCTGTCTCGCGACCGGATCAGGGCTCTTCTGCGGCGCCCCCGGGAGACGGCGCTGCCGGACAACCCCGATGCGTTCCGCTCCCCCGATCCCGGATTCGACGGCATCGGGGAGCGGCAGACGGTCACCGCCGCGTTGGCGCAGCTACCGATCCGGCAGCGACAGGTGATCGTCCTCCGGTATTTCGAGGACCTGTCCATCGAGCAGACGGCGGAACTCATCGGCTGCTCGACCGGAACGGTCAAGTCGTACACCTCGCGCGCGTTGTCCCGGCTGCGCGAACTGCTCGGCGACTTTCACGAGACCCAAGAGATAAGGGCTTCCCAATGACCGCTTTCGACGACGAACAGCTGGGCCGACTGCTGGGCGACCGGCTACACGAGGAGACGTACGCGATGAACGCACCATCGGGCCTCACCGAGACCCTCCACCGCAAGAACAGGCACCGCACCCGGACCCTGGGTCTCGCCGCTGCCGTGCCGGTGATCGCCGCCGCCGCGGTGGCCGCCTCGCTGGTCCTCACTCCCGGGGGTGGCAGCAGCACCACGCCGGCGACCGCCGACATGTTCACCGTCAGCTACGTCGCCGAGCAGACCGCCACCGCACTGAGCGAACTGCCCACATACATCCGGTACGAGAAGTCCGCACACCAGGGCCGCGACGGCAAGCCGGCCAGCATGATCGAGGCCTGGAGCGACCCCACCAGCAAGCGGGAACGGCAGGACAACCAGATCTTCTTCGGCGAGACCCGCTCGTTCACCGTCGTACTGGACGGTTCCGCCGCCACCGAGTTCAACCATGACAAGAAGAAGTGGTGGACCTTCGAGGTCAACCAGCTCGGGGCCGCCGCCAGCAACCGGATCCAGTCGCTGCCGCCGGGGCTCAACCCCACCGATCTCAAGCGCGCGGTCGACAGCGGGAAGGTGACGCTTGTCGGCAAGGAGACGGTGAACGGCAAGCAGGCCCTGCACCTGCAGTGGCTGGGCGGTCCGGGCAGCGCCATGGACAAGGCGAAGGCGGCCGAGGAGTCGATGCAGATCTGGGTCGACACGAAGTCCTACCTGCCGGTACGCGTGGTCGCCAAGGGCTTCACCGGCACCACCACCAGCGACTACGAGTGGCTGCCCCGCACCACTGAGAATCAGGCGAAGCTGGAGGTCTCCCCGCCGCCCGGCTACCAGAAGCTGTCCTGCACTCCGACGCCGGCCAAGGACTGCGGCCTGAACGACTGAGCGCGCTGCCGAGGCCCCGGATCGCGGTACGTGATCCGGGGCCTCACCTGTCGTCCCGGTCTGGGGGCCGATGCCGGAATCGCCGCAGGGTTGCCGCCGGGTTGCCGCCGGAAACTTGTCGCCCACGTTCCGACACTCACTTAGACCAGCCGGCTTTGTTAGGCTAGCCTTAGCTCAGGACGGCACGTGTCGTCCGCCGGGGCACGCTCCCGGTCAGTCGGACGGGGGACGACTCAGGTGACAGCGGTGATGCCGAGGCGGGACGTGACCGCCACGCCGCTCGCCCCCGTCACCGCGGCCCTGCGTTCCATGTTCGGCACCGACGACCTGCCCGGGCTCGCCCGGGGCCTGCTGGTCGACGACGAGTTCGGCTGGGCGCCCGCCACCACCCTGATTGACGGCAGCCGGCTGCCGGAGCTGCTGCGCGCCGCCGCCGTCCGCTGGGGCGGCACCCCGCATGCCTGCGCGGCGCTGGCCTGGAAGTCGTACAGCTACTGGACGGCGCTTCCGGTCGTGCTCGGCTGGGCCTCGGCCCGCCGGGTGCCCCTGCTCGACCCGGCCGACGTGCTGATCCACTTCGAGGACCACCGCCCTCTGCTCACGCTGGGCCTGCGGCGCAGCACCGCCGTGGCGGTCCTGCCGAGCGACCCGCTGGCGCTCGCCGGCCTGCCGGAGGTCCGCGTCGTCGCCGACGAGGCGGAGCTGCTGGCCGTGTTGCGGGCCTCCCTGCTCGACGCCCACCTGGCTCCGCTGATCACGGCGATCCAGGCGGAGGTCCGGGTGGGCACCCGTACGCTGCTCGGATCGGTGGCCTCCGGCATCGCGCACGGCATCCTGCGTGCCGCGGACGGGCTGCCCGGTTCCACGGTGCAGAGCATCGACACCCTGCTCGGCGCGCTCGACCTGGCCGACCTGGTCGAGCTGGTGCCGGGGCCGGGCGGCGAGCCGAGTGTGCAGCGACGCACCTGCTGCCTCGCGTTCACGCTGCCCAGCCCCAAGGTGTGCCAGGGCTGCTGCGTCCGGAGCTGACACCTCAGTCGGTCAGCTGCCGCACGTCCCACACCCACACGCCGCCGGTGAAGACCGGCTGGATCCCGGTCAGCTCGGTCATCCCCCGGCGCAGTGCCGCCTCGTGCTCGTGCGGCCCGAGGATGACCACCCCGGCCCGCCAGTAGCGCAGATCATCGACCGCCTTGACCCGGCTCTGTGGCGTGATCGGTGGCACGGCTCCGGTGCGCCGGATGGTGGCGAAGAAGCTGCTGGTGGGGCGGGGAGGGGCACCGAACAGCGCGACCTTCGGCGCCTCGGCGTTCGGCCGGGTGTCCGGGCCGAGGAAGTAGCCGCGGGCCAGCGGCATGTCCAGCCGGGTCACCGCGGACCAGCGCAGCGGCTCCGCGTAGTTGGTGTCCGGCAGCGGCAGGGTCACCACACTGCGCCCACCCGTCACATAGGGCCGCCACGCCCCACTCGTCACGAAGGACGGGACGGGGTCGAGGTCGACCACGGGCAGCGGGGTCGGCAGGATCGGCAGCAGGGCCATGGTGAGCACGGTGGCGGTGGCGAAACGGATCTGCGGCCGGGCGCCGGGGTGCGAGCGGGCCAGCTCACGAGCGCGCTCGGCACCGTACGCGAGCAGCAACCCGACGATCGGGGTGATCGCCAACGCCCACCGGGTCGGCACCACCGAGTGCAGGATCGGCAGGTTCTCCAGCGCCGCCCACGGCCCCGGCACCCCGGTGCCCCGACCGTCGAAGCGGACCTCCCGGCCCAGCGAGAGCACCGCGAAGAGCAACCCGAGCGCGCCCAACGCGAGCACCACGATCGATCGGCGCATCCACCAGACCAGGGCGATCGCCAGCACCAGCAGCGCCCAGCCGAAGAAGCTGTTCTCCTCGGTCGGGTTCTTGGCCAGGCCCGCCGCGGTGCGGGGGCTGCCGGCGAGGGACTCCCGGGAGTACGCGACGAACGAGGCGAGGTCGCTGGAGTAGCCACGGATCAGGCGGGACAGCCCGGAGTAGGCGCCCGGTCCGAAGAACTGCACGTACAGCGGGTACGCCAGCAGGACACCCGCGACCACCGCGGCGACGGCCAGGCCGGCGAGGAACGGCCGCGCCCGCGCCCGTAGGGCCGGGCGGCCGAGGGCGAGTACGCCGACGACCACGCCGAGACCGATCGCGGTCATCAGCAGGATCTCCAGGTTGAGGAACGCCTGCCAGACGATCACCAGCGCGAGCAGGACGCCGTTGCGGAGCCAGCGGCCGGGCTCGCCGAGACGCAGCGTGCGCCAAATGATCAAGGGGACGACGAACTGCGACACGATGTTCGGGTGTCCGTTGGCGTGCGACACCATGGCCGGCGCGAACGCGCAGAAGCCGGCGCCCAGCCAGGCCGGGCCTCGGGCACCGATCAGGACCCGGGACAGCAGGAGGTACCAGGCGGTGGCGGTGGCAATCATTCCGAGGGTGAGAAAGGCCAGGAAACTCGCGCGTGGCCCCAGGAGCAGGGTGACCGGCGTCATTGGCAGCGAAATGGATAATACGGACGTATTCGCCATCAGATTCACGCCGTCCGGCACGTTCATCCGGTCCGAATGAAAAGGGTAGGCAAAATGCGTGACGACCCGCGCACCGTGCGCCATCATCCATTCGAACTGCGACTGATCGGACCGGTTGTCCCGCACCCCGCTGCCCGGGTCCAACCAGAGCCGCCCGGTGACCCAGAAACCGAGCGCCACGAAGCTCAGCACCGCGACCAGGTCGGCCCGCTTCCCGTTGCGGCGCAACGGCGCACCGTCGTCGACCGCGCCCGCTGTCGACCGTGTGGCTGGGCCGCCGTCGGGCACGGGCGAGCGGTCGCGCGGGGCAGCCGGACCCTCGCCGGACACAGCCGGACCCTCGCCGCGCGCGTCCGGTTCAGGAGTAGTCATGACAATTCGTAGGGTAGCCAGCGTATGACGTGGCCGTGACATGTTTCGGGGTACTGCCGTACTATGTGCCGGGTTCGCCGACCGCCGATCACGTGCCCACCCCCCGACCACAATTCGGCTACCCCGATGCCCCGATTCTTCTGCCGTCCCAGTGGATGATTCACTCTGTCGGTCCAGGCACGGGTCGAGTTCATATCGTGAGGAATCGACGCATGGCAGAAATCACTGGGGATCAGCGCGTCCAGTCCGAGGTGCTGGAGGGCCTGGCGACAGCTGTCAACCACCGTCGCTGGTTCGTCGAACTGGCGGTGCCGTACCTCGGCGACGACCCGATCGAGATCGGCAGCGGTCTCGGTGACTACGCGCTGGAATGGTCACAGCGGCTGCCCCGGTTCACCGCCACGGAGGCCGACCCGGACCGGCTGGTGCAGCTCAAGGAACGCCTCGCCGACCAGCCGAGCATCGATGTCCGACAGATGCTGCTGCCGCACAACGACCAGGGGCACTACAGCGCCGCGGTCTCGTACAACGTGCTGGAGCACATCGAGGACCACGTGGGCGCGCTGCGCAGCATGCGTGACCTGGTCCGGCCCGGTGGCGCGGTGATCATCATCGTGCCGGCGTTCCAGTTCGCCATGAGCCCGGCGGACATCGCCACCGGCCACGTCCGCCGGTACACCAAGAAGACGCTCGGTACGGCGATGACCGAGGCCGGCCTGACCGTGGAAAAGATCCACTACGCGAACGCGCTCGGGTTGATCGGCTACTTCATGGCCACCAAGGTCTTCCGGCTCATGCCGAAGGAGGGCCCGATGGTCAAGGTGTACGACACTCTGGTCCTGCCCGCCACCAAGGCCGCCGAACAGCTCGTGCACCCCCCGTTCGGCCAGTCCGTCTTCGCCGTAGCCCGCGTCCCCGCCTGACGCCACCCCGCGATCTTGCACTTGGAGTGCAAGATCGCGGGGGCATGGATCATTCCTTGATCTGGTACGTGGGGCGGATTACCGCCCTGGCCAGGGTGTGGAAGGTCAGGTTGAAGCCGACGTAGGCGGGGCTCGCGTCGGGGGTCAGGTCGAGGCGGTCGACGTCCAGGGCATGCACCGCGAAGACGTACCTGTGGGGCCGGTCTCCGGGCGGCGGCGCGGCGCCTCCGTAGCCCTGCTCGCCGTAGTCGTTGCGGACGGAGAACGCGCCGCCGACGTCCGTGCCGGCCGCGCCGCCGGCGCCGGTGGGCAACTGGGTGACGTCGACGGGCACGTTCACCAGCAGCCAGTGCCAGAAGCCGCTGCCGGTCGGCGCGTCCGGGTCGTAGCAGGTGACGGTGAAGCTCTTGGTCTCGGCGGGGAAGTCCGACCAGGTCAGCTGCGGCGAGACGTTCTCACCGCCGGCGCTGCCGTGCGCGTGCCGGACGTCCATCGGCTCGCCGTTCTGCACGTCGTCGCTGGTCAGCGTGAACGAGGGAACGGTCGGCAGCAGCTCGTACGGGTCCGGGGCGATCGGTCGTTCCAGGGTCATCGGGACGCGTCCTTCCGGAGTGGGCAGATACCTGCCTCTTCATACCCCTTTCCCCGCTGCGGAACGACCGATTGTGGGGGTGTGCCGGATCACGGGGCGACGGTTAGGGTGATGTCCCTGCACCATTCCACGGGGGAAATTTCTTGCTCAGCATCTGGCGGGACTTTCTGGTCGCCGTCGTCGGTGCCCTGCGCAAACCGGACGAGCACGCGCTCGCCGAGGAGCGTCGCCGCGCCGTCGAACGGCTCGCCGACACGACGATCCGCGAGGCCCGACGGGACGAGCCCGAGGGTACGTAGCCGTCGGCGATCAACGGGTCCAGGAACGAAGCGTTCGTACAACTCGCCCGCTGGGATGGTCGGCAACTCCGTCACCGCCACCGCTCGCACCGCCGTCCTGGCGGTGGTGGGCATCTCCCCAATCATCGGCCCGCACCGGATTCGGGCCTGTCGGCGGACTGGTCACGAGCGGCGTCCTCCCGCCTCAGGGCGCGGCGGCCTAGCCGCTGCCCCTCCGGGTCAACGGCCAACCGCACCACCAACTACCGGGAGTGAGTTGCTGATCGGACATGGAGGCACCTCGCAGCATCGGGCACATCGCGTACCCCGACCATACGCAGCAATGAGATGTCCGTCGATGAGCGGAGGGTGTGGGATTCGAACCCACGAACGGCTCAACGACGCTCGCCACTGCCGCACCGGCCGTACAATCTGCGAACTCCTGAGCCGGAACAGTCTGTCGGAAATCCTAGGCGGGACTGAGGAACACCTTGTCGAGATCGGGCATTTGGTCAGTTTCGTGGTAGAACCTGAAACTCACCGGCCCTGCCGTCAGATCGACAGGGAAGGTGAAGACCTTCGGCGTCAGCCAATCGCCTCCACCCGCCACCGTGAACGTTCGCGGGCTCGCACCGTTGACGCCGACCTTGAGAGGCCGCGAAACGGCACTTTCGTAGGAGACCGACACGTTCCATCGTCCCGCTACGGCGACAGCGGTGTGGACCACGAGATAGTTGCTTCCCCCGAGGTAGATGACCTTGGCACCGCCCTCGCAGGTCGGACACTTCCCCACCAGTGCGCCGTGCAGCTCGTTACCCGGGTCCTCCGCCTGCACGGCGACCGGACTGGCCGCTGGAAACGGGGGCGGAGTGGGCGACGCCGGTCGTGGCGTGGCACCTGCCGCAGCTCGCGGCGTGACCGGTGACCCCGATCCGGCCGGGGTGGGCACAGCCGCAGCCGAAACGGTAGTCGCCGAGGGTGTCGGTGACGATTCGGATGTGGCGGACCCCCCAGGGGTGGGGGTGGCCGCCGGCGGGGTGGCGAGGGCCGGACCGGAGGCGACCTGGTCGGGCGCGCCGCCGGTCATCCAGGGCAACACGACGGCTTGGCCGGTTGTGTGATCGGGACGTGCGCTGAGGCTGACCGCGAGGACGGCCAGAAGCGCGCCGAGGAATCCGGCGGTGAACGCGAAACGCCGCGGACCGGACCAACCCCGCACATTCGCCCGACGCGCGCCCTGATACCTGTCGCTTCCACCACCCGAACCCGGGCGGACCCGCCGCGCGTTGATCCTATCGATCACTGCTGTTTGCTGTTGCTGGTTCTTGCCAGCTTCTGTGCCCATACCGACGTCCCCTCGACCAGGCCCAGTGCTGGGCATTCGGCTAAGAGGACGGACAAAGGCACCGGCAGGTTCACCCAACCTGCGAATGTAACGTCGCTGTCGGACCTGTTCGCGCGCACGCCATCAGGGCGTAAAGAAAGCTCGCTGACGGTCTCGGAGACACCACCGGCTGCGAACCAGCGCTACGCGGCGATCGGCGGAGGGTGTGGGATTCGAACCCACGAAGACATCGCTGCCTTACCGGTTTTCAAGACCAGCGCCATCGGCCACTAGGCGAACCCTCCCGGACCGCCACCCGTGAGTGCGCGGCCATGAACAGTCTGCCACGGCACTCGCCGGCAGGCTCAGCGTCCCTCCCCGAAAGCGCCGGCCAGACCGCAGCGGCGACGTCCACTGTGGCGTGATCGACTCGGGATCCCTGAAACCGGGGCGTCCCGACGACTCCGATGGCCCGGTTTCCTGCAACCCGAGTTGATCAAGCGCCGACCCGACCCGGGGGTGCGCCTGCGGCGGGGAGCGCGGCGGGTGAGACTGGGGGCATGCGAGCCATCACCGTTACGCAGCCCGGTGGACCCGACACGCTGGTCTGGGCCGAGGTCCCCGATCCCGAGCCCGGCCCCGGCGAGGTGATCGTCCGAGTCCGGGCCAGCGGCGTCAACCGTGCCGACCTGCTGCAACGGCAGGGGCACTATCCACCGCCGCCGGGCGCGCCCGCGTACCTCGGTCTGGAGTGTTCCGGGGTGATCGACGCGATCGGCCCGGAGGTGACCGGATGGGCGGTCGGCCAGGAGGTCTGCGCGCTGCTGGCCGGCGGCGGGTACGCCGAGCGGGTGGCGGTCCCCGCCGGCCAACTGCTGCCCGTGCCGGCGGGCGTGGACCTGGTCGACGCCGCGGCGCTGCCGGAGGTGGCCTGCACGGTCTGGTCGAACGTGGTGGGGGTGGGCCGGCTCGGTGCCGGCGACACGCTGCTGGTGCACGGCGGGGGCAGCGGGATCGGCACGTTCGCGGTCCAGTTCGGGGCGGCGCTCGGTGGCACGGTGCTGGCGACCGCCCGCACGGCGAAGCATTCCCGGCTGCGTGAGCTGGGCGCTGCGCACACGATCGACTACCGGGAGCAGGACTTCGTCGAGGAGGTCCGCAAGGCCACCGACGGTCACGGCGCGGACGTCATCCTCGACATCGTGGGCGCGTCCTACCTGGGGCGCAACGTCGCCGCGTTGGCGACCGGCGGCCGGCTCGTGGTGATCGGGATGCAGGGTGGCCGCAAGGCCGAGCTGGATCTCGGGGCGTTGCTGGCCAAGCGGGCCAGCGTGTCGGCGACCGCGCTGCGCTCCCGGCCGCTGGTGGAGAAGGCGGAGATCGTCCGGGGCGTACGCGATGAGGTGTGGCCGTTGGTCGCGGCCGGCGCGGTACGGCCGGTGGTGGACCGGCGGCTGCCGATGGCCGAGGCGGCCGAGGCGCACCGGCTGGTCGAGGCGAGCGACCACGTCGGGAAGGTGCTACTCACCCTCGGGTGAGGCAGGCGGCAGCAGGAGGCGGGCGCCGGGGCCTTCCTTGGCGAGGTTGTCGCCCGGGTTGTTGAGCATGCAGCGTTGCAGGGACAGGCAGCCGCAGCCGATGCAGCCGTCGAGGTCGTCGCGGAGCTTGGTGAGCAGTCGGATCTTCTCGTCGAGCCGGCCGCGCCAGCTCGCGGAGAGCCGCGCCCAGTCGGCCGGGCTGGGTGTACGTCGTTCGGGCAGCGATTCCAGCGCCTCGCGGATCTCGTCGAGTGAGACGCCGACCTGCTGGGAGATCCGGATGAAGGCGACCCGCCGCAGCTCGGCGCGGGCGTAGCGGCGCTGGTTGCCGCCGGTACGGTCGGCGCGGATCAGGCCGAGCCGCTCGTAGTAGCGCAGCGCGGACGGCGCCACCCCGGACCGGGCGGACAGATCCCCGATCGTCAATGAGTCCTGCATCACCCGGTCCTTGAGTTGAAGCGCACTTCAAGTCACAGAGTAGTGGCATGACCACGACACTCACCCCCGACACCGTCGACGCCCCGGAACGGGACCGGTTCCTGCTCTCCAAGGGGCACGTCCGGCCGCGTACTACGCGGTGCTCGCCGCCCACGGCTTCATCCCCGAGGACTGGCTCGACGACCTGGGCGGGCCGCAGAGCCGCCTCGGCCACCACCCGGACCGGGTGCTGGTGCCGGGAGTGGAGATCAGCTCCGGCTCGCTCGGCCACGGCCTCGGGCTGGGCGTCGGCACCGCCCTCGGCCTGCGCGCGCAGGGCCTGCTCACACCCCGGGTGTACGTGCTGCTCGGCGACGCCGAACTGGACGAGGGGTCCAACCACGAGGCGATCGCCTACGCGGGCGCGACCGGCCTGGAGAGCCTGACCGCGATAGTGGTCGACAACTCGTCCGCCACGCACGGGTGGGCGGGCGGCATCGCCAGCCGGTTCACCGTCAACGGGTGGACCGCCGACACGGTCGACGGCCGCGACCACACCGCCCTGTACACGGCGCTGACCGGGCACCGGCCGGGACAACCGCACCTGGTGGTCGCCCGCGTCGAGAGGAAGGGATGACCGTCGTGCGTACCGCCTTCATCGACACCACGATCGATCTGCTCGACGAGGACCCCCGCGCCGCGCAGGTGCTGGCCGACATCTCGGTCAGCCAGTTCGCCCCGGCCGGGCAGCGGCACCCCGACCCGGGTGCTCAACGTCGGCATCCGGGAGCAACTGATGATCGGCGTGGCCGCGGCCTCGCCCTGCCCGGGCTGCGACCCATCGTGCACTCGTACGCGACGTTCCTGGTGGGCCGGGCGGACCTGCGCCGGTACGGCGACGCGGCCGACCACATCCGGTGGCACGGGCTGGACGCCGCCGGCCTGCGGCGGTCGATCAGCGGGTTCCTGGGATCAGCGCGCGGGTGACGCGACGGGACGGCGGCGGGCGCGCTCACGGCCGAGGATCCAGATCGCCTCGACGCCGTCCTTCCAGGTGATCTTCTTGCCCTCTTCGCGGCCCCGGGCCCGGTAGCTGATCGGCACCTCGTACGGGCGGATGCGGCGGCGCAGCAGCTTGCCGGTCACCTCGGCCTCCATGCCGAAGCCGCGCGAGCGCACCTCCAGCGACCGGTAGAGCGCCACCGGCATCAGCTTGAAGCAGGTCTCCAGGTCACCGATGTACGAGTTGAACAGCACGTTGGCCGCCATCGTGACGCCCTTGTTGCCCATCACGTACCAGAAGCTGTAGGCGCTGTGGCTGCCGAAGGTGCGATTGCCGTAGACCACCGTGGTCCGCCCGTCGAGCACCGGGTCGAGCAGCTTGGGGATGTCCTGCGGGTCGTACTCCAGGTCGGCGTCGAGGATGACCATGTAGTCGCCCTCGGCGCTGTCCACCGCGGTCTTGATGGCCGCGCCCTTGCCGGCGTTGCGCTGGTGGGTGATGACCCGCAGACGCGCGTCGTCGGCGCGACCGAGGATCTCGCCGGTGCCGTCCCGGCTGCCGTCGTCGACGACGACAAGCTCGATCTCGCAGGGATAGTCCACCGCCAATGCCTGCTTGAGGGCATCCGCGATGCGTTCTTCCTCGTTGTAGACCGGCATGAGGATCGAGAGCTTCACGGGAATCTCCACGGTGGCGACAACACGTCGGGCATAGCCTAGCCTGGCTGGTCAGCTCGACGCTGGCCGCCATCGTCGGGCGGTCGGCGTGGCGGGTTCAGGCGGATGGTGTTTACTTCCGGCCATGTCGGCTGCCGGCTCCCTGCTCGCGGCGGTTCCCGCCGCCTCGGTGCTCCTGCTCACCGTCACGACGAGGCCGCGCGAGGTCGGCGCGGTGGCTGGGCTGCGACTCGCCGTGGTACGCGCCGCCCTGCTCACGGCAGCGTACGCGGTGCTCGTCGTCGAGGTTCTCGGCGCGTTGCACGCGCTGACCCGAACCGCGTTCACCGTCTCCTGGCTGCTCTTCCTGGCCGTCGCCGCGACAGCCGCCGGCCTGCGGCAGCGGCGGGCGACCCGGGTCGCGCAGCCGCCCGCCGCCGTACTCCGGCCGGTGCCGGTCGGTGCCGTGGTGTCCGGCGGTGCCCCCGGGACATCCGCTCCGGTCGACGACGGCGGTCCGGCCGAACCCGCCGCCACGCCGGCCGGGACCGGCCGCTCGCTCGCCGGCCTACTCGCCGTGGCGGTCGACACCTGGCGTACGGCGGGTCGGGGCGAGCGGCTGCTCGCCGGCACGGTCGGCGGGCTGGTCCTGGTGGAGCTGCTGGTCGCGTTGCTGGCCGAGCCGAACAACTTCGACTCGCAGACGTACCACCTACCGAAGGTGGAGCACTGGGTCGCCCAGGGCGACCTGGACTTCTGGCCCACCGCCATCCACCGGCAGGTGACCATCCCGCCCGGTACCGAATACCTGCTGCTGCACCTGCGCCTGCTCACCGGCGGGGACGCGCTGCACAACCTGGTGCAGTGGGCCGCCGGGGTGCTGTGCCTACTGGTGGCCGCACGGATCACCGCGCAGTTCGGCGGTGGCCGGCGGGCCCAGTTGCTGACCGCCTTCGTTTTGGCGACGACGCCGATGGTGGCCCTCCAGGCGACCAGCACGCAGACCGACCTGGTCTGCGCGGCGTGGGTGGCGTGCGCGGCGACCCTCGTGCTGGACGGCCTGCGCCGGCGGACCGGCTGGGGCACGCTGCTCGGCCTGGGGGCGGCCACCGGTCTGACCGCGGTGACGAAGACCAGCGGCCTCATCGCGGTCGGCCCGCTGCTGGTGCTGTGGGGGCTGGCCCAGCTCCGACTCGTCCTGGCCAGCCGGGCACCGGCCGGCCGGGTGCGGGTCGGCGGGGTGGGTCGCGTCGTCGGCGGCTCGGTACTGATCCTGCTCGTCGCCGCCGTGGTCGTCGGTCCGTTCCTGGCCCGGGTGACCGCCGAGTTCGGGCACCCGCTGGGGCCGCCCCGGTTGCGCGAGTCCATCCCGATGGAACGGCACGACCCGGCGTCTATCCTGGTCAACGCGCTACGGATCGGGCACACGGCGTTCGACACGCCGGTGGGGCCGCTGCGCCGGGTCGGGGCCGACGCGATCATCGGCGGCGCCGACGCGATCGGGGTCGACCCGCAGGACCGCGCCATCACCTTCGGTCGGGAGATCTTTCCGGAGCCCGCCTGGTATCCGGACGAGGACCGGGTGGCGTTCCCGATCGCCGGTGCGCTGGCGTTGATCGGTGCGGCCGTCGCACTCGCCCGACCGCGTCGGATCGACCCCGGGCAGATCGGGCCGCTGCGCGCGTACGCGGTGGTGGTGCTGGCCACCGTCCTGCTGCACACGTCAATGATCAAGTGGCAGCCGTGGGGCAACCGGCTGATCCTGTACGCCCTGGTGCTCGCGGTGCCGCTGGCCGGGCTCTGGCTCGACGCGCTCCTCCGTCGCCACACCAACCCGGCAGCCGGTACGGCCGGAGTGGCGGCACGACGGTCGGTGGCCACGGTCGCGGCGGCCACCGTGCTGGCCACCTCGGCGCTGGCCGGGGTGCTCGCGCTGTCCTACGGCTTCCCGCGCCGGCTGGTCGGCGCCGGCTCGGTCTTCACCACCTCGGACTGGGACACCCGGTTCCTGCGTCGCCCCCAGTGGGCCGACGAGTTTCGCTGGGCCGCGGCAGCGGTCCGCGACAGCGGTGCCCGCCGGATCGGGCTGGTGCAGCAGAACGACAACTGGGAGTACCCGTGGTGGCTGCTGCTGCGGCAGCCCGACGGAGGCTCGCCGGAGCTGGTGGCGTTGCAGTCGGTGCTGCCGGAACGCCCGCCGGCCGATCCGTCCTCGGTGGACGCCATCGTCTGCACGGGCAGCGAGCCGGCCTGCGCCAAGCTGGTTCCGGCCGGCTGGCGGCTGGAGTTCCGGGACTACGTCGGCTACGCGCTGTCGCCCGGCCGCTGACCGGGCGACAGGGGCCCTGGCGTCGGCCAGGGCCCCTGGTCGCTCACTTGTCGCGCGGGATGAGGACGAGCCGGGCCACGCCCTTGTCGCCGTCCTTGGCACCGGCGACACCGAGCGTCGTACCGACCTTGACGTCGCTGGCCTGCACGGTGGCCCGATGCTCGACGACCCGCAGGTCGTCGCCGAAGGTCCAGGTCATGGTGAAGCCGTCGGTGGACTTGACGGTCATCGAGTCGCCGTCGATCGCGGTCACCTCACCACGCTGCACGGCGACGGTCTGCGTACCGCCGTCCTTGGTCTTCACCACGGCCTCACCGTGCAGGGTGTTCTTGCGCAGCAGCACACGGGCCTGGCGGCGCTTACGCCACTCCTCGCCCCGCTTCTGCTTGGCCTTGTCCTGCGCGGTGGGGGAGGCACCGGGCGTGGGGGTGGCCGGCGCGGCGACGGTCTGCACGTCCAGGTCGTCGGCGTCGAAGCCCATCGCCGCCAGCGCCTGACCCTCGACCCCCATCGCGGCGGCGACGTCGACGGCCGCCTCGCGGGCGGGCTGGCTGGCCACCTCGGCCGCACCGCAGCCGCTGACGCCGAGCGTGACCGCCGCGAGCAGTGCCGTGGTGCCGGTGGCGAATCCCCAACGTGGCATGACTTTCCCTCTCGTCCGTGGAGACCTCAGACTGCCCTGCGATGACGAGCGGAGCGTCAGGCCGATGTTCGGGTCCGGTAAGGATCACCGGGCAGCCGGACCGTGAAGGCGGCGCCGCCCTCCGGCGCGTGACCGGCGGTGATCTCACCGCCGAGCCGACGGACCAGCCCGGCGGCCAGCGCCAACCCGAGCCCGCTGCCGACCTTGCGCACCCCCCGGTACCGCTGGTGCAGCGCTCCCCGCTCGAAGGCCACCGCGAGGTCGTCGTCGGTGAAGCCGGGTCCGCCGTCGCGGACCTCCAGCACACCGCCGGCGGCCGGGTCCGCACCGGCCGGCCGGACCGCGAGCACCACGGGCGCACCCGGGGGTACGACCCGCAGCGCGTTCTCCAGCAGCCCGTCCACCACCTGCCGGATCCGACCCGGATCGGTGTACGCCGGCACCGGCTCACCGGGCGTCTCCACCCGGAACGGCACGCCCACCGCCGCGCACCGGCCGGACCAGGTCGGCTCGGCGTCCATGGCCAGCCGGGTCAGGTCCACCGGCACCGGTTCGAGGGGGAAGTCGGCGGCCTCCAGCCGGGCCAACGCCAGCAGGTCGCCGATCAGCCGATCCAGGTGCTGGGCCTCGGCCAGCACCGTCCGGCCGGTGTCGACCGTGTCGTCCGCGCCGAGCACGCCGTCGGCGAGCGCCTCCGCGTACCCCCGGATCGCGGTCAACGGGGTGCGCAGCTCGTGCGAGACGGAGAGCAGGAACTCCCGTTGCCTGCCTTCGCTGGTGGCCAGTGCGGCGGCCAACCCGTTCAGCGCCTCGGCCAGGTCGGCGACCTCGTCCGGTGGCTCGACCGGCACCCGTACCGCGCGGTCACCGGCGCGCAACCGGGCGGCCGCGGTGGCGGCGACGCGGATCGGGCGGGCCAGGCGGCGGGCCAGCAGCAGACCCGCCACCACTCCGGCGGCCAGCCCCGCCAGCAGCGGTAACCAGAGGCTGAGCAGCACCTGCGCCCACAGCCCGTTCGCCGAGGGGCGGGAGAGCACCACCCCGTTGCCGTTCGGCAGCGCCCGACCCTCGACCAGGGCACGCTCGCCGTTGACCGGGCGACGCACCGACACGTTGCGGCCCTGCTCGATCCGCTGCACCACCCGGGGCGGCAGGCCCGGCCGGTCGACCGCGCCCCGCCGGATCAGGTACGCGTCGATGCCCTGGTCGCGCAGTTGCTGGATGAGCCGCTCCTCGTCGGCGGTGCGGCCCCGGTCCAGCCGGGTCCGCAGCACCTCGGCGGCGAGCCGGGCCTGCGCGGCGAGCGCCTCCTGATCGCGGCGCTCGGCGCCACGGATCGCCAGCGGCACCGCGACGATCGCGGTGACCAGCACCGACACCAGCGCCACCGCGCAGGTGACCAGCACCGCTCGTGCGGTCAGCGTCCGGCCGAACCGGCTGCGCCGGGGTGCGGGTGGCGGGCCGACCCCGACCACGGGCAGCGCCATGGTCGGCGATTCGGCGCGGCCGGGATGCTCAGGCATCGACGGCGTACCCCACGCCGCGGTGGGTCCGGATGACGCTGGCCGGGCCGAGCTTCGCCCGCACCTGGGCGACGTGCACGTCGACCGTGCGGGTGCCGGCGTGTGCGGCGTAACCCCACACCCCGGCCAGCAGCTCCTCCCGGGTGAAGACCCGCCCGGGCCGGGCCATCAGGTGGGCCAGCAGGTCGAACTCGGTGGAGGTGAGCTGCACCGGTACGCCGGCGGCGGTGACCGTCCGGCGGGCCGGGTCGAGGGTCACCGGACCGACGACGCGTGGCCGGTCGACGCCCTCGGGACCGCCGGCGGAGCGCCGCAGCACCGCGCGGACCCGGGCGACCAGCTCACGAGGGCTGAACGGTTTGGTGACGTAGTCGTCGGCACCCAGCTCCAGGCCCACGATCCGGTCGACCTCGTCGTCACGGGCGGTGAGGAAGATGACCGGTGTCCAGTCGCCGGCCTCCCGCAGCCGCCGGCAGACCTCGGTGCCGGGCAGGCCGGGCAGAGCGATGTCCAGGACGCAGGCCACCGGACGCAGGCGGCGGGCGGCGGACAGGCCGGCCTCGCCGTCGCGCTCCAGGTGGACGCCGAACCCGTCGCGGGTCAGGTAGAGCCGAACCAGGTCGGCGATGGCCGGCTCGTCCTCGACCACGAGGACGAGCCCGCGGTGCGGCGGGTCGACGGTCACCGGCCCATGATTGCCGACCGGTGGCGTCGCCGCGATCGGTACGTGTTCGGGTTTGGTAAAGGCGAGGTGAAGCCGGTCGCGCTTCAGCTCACAACGGCGGGGCGGAACACGGCGGACCGGGCGGTCGCCGGCGCGTCGCTGATGGAGGCGACGGTCCGCTCGCGGGGCGTCCGCAGGCGGGTCCGGAACGCGTGGTTGAGCAGCGCGTCGAGCTGCCACACCCGCTTCGGGTGGGTCGTGCGGATCAGGAACCGCTCACGGATCCCGTCGATCGCGGTGGCGGCCAGCTCGACCGAGTGCAGCCGCGGGTCGGGGCTCCAGGTGACGTTGCTCAGCTCACGCAGCTCGGTGTTGAGGTGCAGGCGCAGTCGGTGCAACAACCGGGTCTGCTGGGTCACCACCAGCCGCCGGTGGGTGAGCAGCAGCAGGTAGTCGCCGGTCACGGGACGATCGGGACGACTGCAACGGGTGATCAGGATGGTGGCGTCACCGGACCCGACACAGCGGCGGAAGACCGGCATGTGCCGACTGAGGGTCTGCACGGCAAGGCCGGCCTCGGCGGCGGCCGGGAGGAACGTTCGGGAGAAGACGTCCATGACCTGCCCAACGACCTCCCCGGCGGGAGTGACGTGGGTCACGGGCAAGTTTTGGAAGTTCCACGCTCCGGGTCGCACCGGCTGTCCGACATCGCGCCAGGGCCGGCCCGGAACCCGGCGTCAGCGGGTCGGCGGGCGCACCTGGAACCGGTCGATGATCCGGGGAACCTCCCGGACGGCCCCGAACCGCGACCAGTTCGGCGGGGTCCGGCGCGGCTGCCGGAGATCGAGGAAGTCTGTCAATGTTGATCTTCACTCCAGGTCTCGTGGTGGTCGCCCCGGTACTGCTTCATCCGTCCGCCGGGCATCCAGAGCGACGCCGGCAGTGCGCTGTCGGACACCGTCTGGACGCCGTCCCAGCGGGCAAAGTCGATCATGTCGGGGTGGGCGTGGCCCGGGCCGCCCATACGCCGCCACCTGATCCGCCAACCCGGCGGAGGTGGCCGAGGTGTAGAGCCCGGAGAAGCATTTCTGCTCGTGCAGCCGGCTGCTCCAGGCGCTCACGAAGGAGTTGACCCCCTCGGTGCGGGCGGCGTTACCCGCCGGATAGTGCTCCAGGTCGAGCGTGATCGTGCTGCCCAGCCAGAGGCCGAGAGTGCGGGCGTTGCATACCGCGTCGTCGGCCGCCTCCCCACCCTGGGCCGCCGCGCGGGTCGGATCGCTTCCGCTGGTACGTGCCCGCCCGACCGCCGCCTGTGCAGACCGGCAGGATCTCAGGCGGGCTCGGACTCCAACAGTTCCTCCAGCCAACCCGGAACGGCCTCGGCGTACTCGGCACGGGCCGGGTCGGTCGTGTCGAGGGCTCGACGCCAGGACAGCGACCGGCTCACCGGACCCAGGTTGATCGCCAGGTCGGCGGCCTCGACGAGGGTCCGCCGGTCGTACCGGTCGGTCCACGCCTCCAGGTAGGCGTCGCGCAGTCGGGCCAGCACGGCATCGTCGGCCGGCAGCTCGTTGGCGTACCGGACGGACCGCAGCGTCACCAGCAGCGTGCCGAACGGGTGCGCCACCGAGGCGTCACCCCAGTCGAAGTAGCGGTACCCGTCCGGGCCGGCGAAGACGTTGCCGTCGTGCAGGTCGTCGTGCTGCACCGTGGCCGGGATGCCGATCTCGGCGAGCCGCCGGCACCGCTGCGCGTACGACGGCAGCTCCGCCCGCAGCCGCTCGTACGCGTCGACGCTGAGCCCGCCCTCGGCCCCGATCCGCAACGACTCGTGATCGTCGAGCAGGTCGGCGAACAGGTTGGCGAGCACCTCGGGGCGATGGTCCGGCACGCCGAGGGCGACCAGCTCGTCGGCCTGCGGCGCGGCGGCCAGTTGGAGCGCCGCGTACCCGGGCAGGGCCCGCTCCCAGTGCGTCAGGTCCGGGTCGCGGCCCAGCAGCGTGCGCAGCGAGTCACCTCCGTCGGGCAGCAGCGACCAGCCCCGCTCCGGGTCCACCGCGATCGGCGTCAGCACCCGCTCCGGCGTGAGCCGGGCCAGCGCCGCGATCAGGACGGCCTCGTGCACCGTGCCCGGGTTGTTGGCCTTGAACCAGACCGGGCCACCGTCGGTGGGCACCTGCCAGACCAGTGACCACGGACGGACCCGGGGCTCCACCGGCCCGGTCACCCGCCGACCGGCCAGGCTCAGCTGCTCGTCGACCCACGACCGGGCCCGCGCCTGCCACTGCTCGCCGGACCAGTCGGGGGCGCGCTCGCTCGTCGTCACGGTGGGCACCCTAGGCGGCCGCCCGGGCCGGGGCGAGACGTTTTCCTCAGACCAGCTCGACGATGGTGGCGTTGGCCATGCCGCCGCCCTCACACATGGTCTGCAGGCCGTAGCGGATCCCGTTGTCGCGCATGTGCTGGAGCATCGTGGTCATGATCCGGGCACCGGACCCACCGAGCGGATGACCGAGGGCGATCGCCCCACCGCGCGGGTTGAGCCGCTCCGGGTCCGCCTCGGTCTCCGCGAGCCACGCCAGCGGCACCGGGGCGAACGCCTCGTTCACCTCGTACACCCCGATCTCCTCGATGCCCAGCCCCGCGCGGCGCAGCGCCTTCGCGGTGGCCGGGATGGGCGCGGTGAGCATGGTGACCGGGTCGTCGGCGGCGACGACGGCGGTGTGGATCCGGGCCAGCGGGCGCAGGCCGTGCCGGCTGGCCCACTCGGAGGTGGTCACGGCCAGCGCGGCCGCGCCGTCGGAGATCTGGGACGCCGAGCCGGCGGTGACCACGCCGTCGGCGCGGAACGGGGTGGCCAGCTCACCCAGCTTGTCCAGTGAGGTGTCCCGACGGATGCCCTCGTCGGCGGCGAACTTGCCGCCGTCGACGAGCGGCACCGGCGTCAACTCCGGGTCGAACGCCCCGGCGTCCTGCGCGGCGGCGGCCTTCTCGTGACTGGCCAGCGCGAACTCGTCGAGTTGGGTACGCGAGAGCCGCCACCGTCGGGCGATCAGCTCGGCGCCGACCCCCTGGTTGAACGGCAGCGGCGCGTCGTCGGCGAAGCCCTCCACGCCCCGGTAGCGGTCGCGAAGCTGGTCGCTGAACGGCATGCCGCCGGCCACGCTGGAGCCCATCGGTACCCGGGTCATCGACTCCACCCCGCCGGCGACCACGAGGTCGGCCTGGCCGGAGAGGACGGTGGCGGCGGCGAAGTGCAGTGCCTGCTGGCTGGAGCCGCACTGCCGGTCGAGGGTGGTGCCGGGGACGGTCTCCGGCCAGCCGGCCGCGAGTACGCCGTTGCGGGCGATGTTCCACGACTGCTCGCCGACCTGGGACACGCAGCCCCAGAAGACGTCGTCGACCTGCGCCGGGTCGAGCCCGGTGCGCTCGGCGAGGGCGCGCAGCACGTGGGCCGACAGATCGACCGGGTGGACGCCGGCGAGGCTGCCCTTGCGCCGCCCGACCGGGGTGCGTACCGCGCCGACGATGACCGCGTCACTCATGTTTACTCCCCGGTAACTTCGGTTGTCCCGATCCTACGCCGCGCCGCCCCCGCCCCGGCTCCGCTGGCGTCGATCATGGAGTTGTGGTGGGCAGAAGTTTCCACTTCGCACCATATGTAGGGCAGCACAATTCCATGATCGATCCGCGCGGAGCTGCCACTGGCATGCTGGACGGGTGGATGAGATCTCCCCGGCCCGGCAGTGGCGAGTACCGGCGAGCCTGCCGGCGGCGAAACTGGCCGGCGCGGTTCTGCTGATCGCACTCGGGTTGCTCTTCGCCGACGGCGACACGGTCCGGCTGGTGCTGGCCATCCTGGCCGCCGCCGTCGTGGCCGGCTGGGCGGTACGCGACCTGATCGCACCGGTCCGGTTGGCGGCGGACCCGGACGGACTCAGCGTCATCCACGGGTTCGCCGGCCACCGGCTGCTGCCCTGGACGACCATCGAGGCGATCACCGTGGACCGTCGACCGCGGATGGGGCTGACGTCCGAGGTCCTGGAGATCGACACCGGCGAGTCGCTGCACCTCTTCGGCCGGTTCGAGCTGGGTGCCACCCCGGAGGAGGTGGCCGCCGAGTTGCGCGCCGCCCGCCAGCACTGAGCTGTCAGCCGAGCAGTTGTGCCGTGCGGAACAGCACCAGGCCGAGCAGGATCAGCAGGATGATCGCGGCACCGGCGGCCTGCACCAACGTGCGTCGGCCGCGTGGCGCGTACGCCAGCACCAGGGACATCGCCGCGCCGACCACCAGGCCACCCAGGTGCCCGGGGATCGAGATGCCCCGCACGGTCAGCGTGAACACCAGGTTGATCACCAGGATCGGGATCACCTGGGAGATGTCCCGGCCCAGCTTGCGCTCGATGATGATCAGCGCGGCGAAGAGGCCGAAGACCGCCGTCGACGCGCCGGCCGTGGCCGAGTTCTGGGCGCTGAACAGGTAGGCGGCGACGTTACCGCCGAGCCCGGCGATCAGGTAGAGCGCGCCGAAGCGCAGCGGCCCGAGATTGGCCTCCAGCGACCGGCCGAGCACCCACAGCGCCCACATGTTGAGCAGCAGGTGGATCACGCCGTAGTGCAGGAACATCGCGGTGAAGAGACGGTAGTAGTCGCCGTCGGCGATGCCGTCCGGGAGGTAGCCGGGCGGCGTGAGCCCGTATACCGAACCCCAGGCGGTCAGCGGCGTGCCGTCACCCATCAGCCCGCCGAGGCCGGACCCGCCGACCACCGCGCTCCCGCTCCGCGCGGAGGCGATCGAGAGCAGGAACAACAGCACGTTCAGGGCGATGATCCCCTTGGTGACGTAGCCGTGCCGGCCGGCGGTACCGCCACCGAAGGCGGTACGCGCCGGCCGGACGGTGCGACGTCCCTCATTGACGCACTCCGGGCACTGGTGCCCGACGGACGCCTCCCGCATGCAGTCCGGACAGATCGGCCGGTCACAGCGGGTGCACCGGACGTAGGTCTCCCGACCGGGGTGCCGGTAGCAGACCGGGGTGGTCGGCGGGGACTCACTCACCGGGCCGACCCTCCGTCCGCCACCGCGCGGTCCACCGGCACCGGCCGTGCTCCGGAGCGCTCAATCATGCGAGCAAAGGTACCTCGCCGCTCGGTCAGGAAGCAGACCGCTCGATCTCGACCCGCTCGATGACGACGTCCTGGAGCGGACGGTCGCTCGGGCCGGTCGGGGTGTTCGCGATCGAGTCGACGACCTTCACCGACTGCTCGTCGGCGACCTGCCCGAAGATGGTGTGCCGGTTGTTCAGGTGTGGCGTCGGCGACACCGTGATGAAGAACTGCGAACCGTTGGTGCCCGGTCCGGCGTTCGCCATCGCCAGCAGGTACGGCCGGTCGAAGCGCAGCTCCGGGTGGAACTCGTCGGCGAACTTGTAGCCCGGGCCGCCCCGGCCGGTGCCGGTCGGGTCGCCCATCTGGACCATGAAACCGCTGATCACCCGGTGCGAGATGGTGCCGTCGTAGTACGGCCCACTGCCCGGCTGGCCGGTGCGCGGGTCGGTGTACTCCCGGTTGCCCTCGGCCAGGTCGATGAAGTTGCGGACCGTCTTCGGCGCGTGGTTCGGGAAGAGCTCCAGCCGGATCGGGCCAGCGTTGGTGTGCAAGGTGGCGTAGACAGCCTCGGCCACGGGTACTCCTCACTCGTTGGTCAGTTCCATGCGGATCCTCCCATGTGCCCGATCTGGCATCGCGGAGGCATCCGAAGGTGGAGGATGACGAAGGAACAATTCCCAGGAGGTAGGACCGTGTTTGGAGTCGGGCGGCGCAAGTCTGAGGGGCAGCAGGCCATGGCCGAGCTGAACCAGAGCATCAGCCACCTGGTGCAGGCAGCCAACCACGCCGCGAAGGGTGCGGGCGCGACGGTCGGTCCGCGGGTCCAGGTGGCCCGGGGCTACGTCGGGCCGGCCGCGACGAAGGTGCGCGACCGCGCGTCGACCGGCTGGGGGACGACACTCACCACGCTGGCACCGCTGGCCGCGGCGGCCCGTGACGGCGCCGCGCAGGCAGGGCCGCTGACCAGGAAGGCCAAGTCGAAGACCATGCGGATCACCGGTAAGAAGAAGCAGCCGCGCCGTCGCGGCTCGATGATGACCGGCCTGCTGGCAGCGGGCGCCATCGCCGGCATCGCCGGCGCGGTCGCCCTGCGTCGCCGTCGGGAGCAGCAGGAGTGGGCCGAGTACGACCCGACCCGCACCCTGGAGCCGATGCGCGACGAGGTGGACTCGATCGAGGTGCGTACCCCCACCGCCACCAAGGGCGGCGACGGCTCCGCCATGACCGGTGCGGCCGGCATGAACGGTGCCGGCAGCTCGGCGGTGGCCGGCGGCGACAGCGCCAGCACCACCGGCACGGCCAAGCAGACCGGTGTCCGCCCGACCGACAAGGTCCCGGCGGTCGCCGAGGGCGCCACGGACGTCTCCGGCCGCCCGGCCGACGACCTCACCAAGGCGCTGGGCAAGGACACCGCGCGCACCAACGGCCGCCGCTGACCCCGGCGGCAGCGCACCGGGCGCCGGCGATGCGGGTCACCCCCGCGTCGCCGGCGCTTCCGCGTGCGGCGCCGATCGCGGTCAGAGCCAGCCGTTGCGGCGGAACCAGCGGTAGAGGGCGAGGGAGACGCCGAGCATCAGGGCCAGCGCCACCGGATAGCCGTACGTCATCTTCAGCTCAGGCATGTTGTCGAAGTTCATCCCCTCGACCCCGGCGATCGACGTCCAGACCGCGGCGATGGCCGCCCACGCGGCGATCTTGCGCATGTCGTTGTTCTGATCGACGGTGACCTGGGCCAGCCGCGCCTGCAGGATCGAGTTCAGCAGGTCGTCGTACGAGTTGACCTGCTCGACGGTGCGGCTCAGGTGGTCCTGCACGTCCCGGAAGTACCGCCGAATCTCCTTGGGCACCTCCCGGTTCATCTGCGAGGTCAAGGTCATCAGTGGCCGCTGCAACGGGATCACCGCGCGCTTGAACTCGACCAGTTCCCGCTTCATCTGGTAGATCCGCTGGATCCGCCCGTGGCTGTTGCGGTCGAAGACCTCGGCCTCCAGCTGGTCCAGGTCGTCCTCAAGCTGCTCGGCGACCTCCAGGTAGAGGTCGACCACCCGGTCGGTCACCCCGTACGCCACCGCCCACGGGCCCTGGAGCAGCAGCTCCTGCTTGGTCTCCAGGTCGGCGCGCACCGGGGAGAGCCGGCAGGCGTCCCCGTGCCGGACGCTGATCAGGAAGTTCGGGCCGATGAAGAGCATCACCTGGCCGGTCTCCACGACCTCCGAGGTCTCGGTCAGCTCGGTGTGCTCGCAGTACCGGGCGGTCCGCAGCACCAGGAAGCTGACGTCGCCGAAGCGCTCCAGCTTGGGCCGCTGCTCGGCCTTCACGGCGTCCTCGACGGCCAGCTCGTGCAGGCCGTAGGTATCCGCGATGGCGGTCATCTCGGCCAGCTCGGGCTGGTGCAGGCCGATCCAGACGAAGCCGTGCTCCGCCTGGCGTGCCGCCTGCAGCGCGTCCGCGTAACCCCAGTCGCCGGGCTGCCGCTTGCCGTCGACGTAGAGCGCGCAGTCGACCACGCCGCTGCGCCCGCTGCCGGCGGGGGCCGGCACGGGTGGCGAGCCGTCGGCGTTGAGGATCCGGGTCATCGCACGCACCGGGGACGGCCACGCCCTGGGTCGGAGCACCCGACCGGTGTGCGACGGCGTCGTCCGGCCCTGCCCGGTCCGATCCGTCATCGGGTCACCTCCCCGCGCTCGACTGCGGCTTGCAGGCTACGCCGCTCGGGAGCGGGGGCACGTGTGACGGCCGTCGCGTGGGGGGTGGCGCCGGGCGGGCCGGGCCGCATCGGGGGGTTTGGGGACGACACGGCCCACCCGACGCCCGTGGGGGCGGGGGTTGTGCTGTACGCGTCACCCTGGGACAGGGTGGCCGAAAGAACCGGCCGGGGGCCTGTCGGGTGGCGCTCGCAGCATTGTGGGCCGCCGGCCGCCCGGGCGGGAGTCCCGGGACGGCCGGCATCGTCGTTCTGTCGGGGACCCGACAGAAGTGTCAGCTACGGATGTCCTCGACGGCCGCGGCGAGGCGGCGGACGCCCTCGTCGATCCGGTCCGCGGTCACCGCCGAGAACGCCAGCCGCAGGGCGTGCCGCCCACCGTCGAGCACGAAGTCGCTGCCCTTCACCACGGCGACGCCGCGCTCGGCCGCCGCCGGGGCGAGCCGGTCGACCAGGATGTCCTCCGGGAACTCCACCCAGAGGAAGTAGCCGCCGTCCGGCTCCACGAACCGGGCCTGCGGCAGGTGCCGGCGCAGCGACTCGGCGAGCACCCCGGCCCGCTCACCCAGTGCCGCGCGGACGGTGTCGATCGAGCGGTCGATGTCACCGGAGACGCAGAACTGGTGCACGATCGCCTGCGACACCATGCCGGGGGAGATGTAGAGGCTCGTCGCGTTCTTGGCGATGTCGGCGATCAGGTCCGCCGGGCCGACCAGGTAACCGACCCGCACACCCGGGCAGACCGTCTTGGTGAAGCTCGACGCGTGCACCACCACGTTGCGGGTGTCCAGCGACAGCATCGACGGCAGCGGCTCGCCACGGAACCGGATGTCCGCGTACGGGTCGTCCTCGAAGATCGTGAACTCGTACTCGGCGGCCAGGTCGAGCAACTCCCGGCGCTTCTCCAGGGACAGCGTCATGCCGGCCGGGTTCTGGTAGTTCGGGATGACGTGCGCGAGCCGGGGCCGGACCCCGGACTCCAGCAGCTTGCGCAACTCGGCCGTGTCCAGACCGTCCGGCTGGACCGAGATGCCGTGCAGCTCGCTGCCCATCCGCTGGAGGTTGAGCAGCGTCCGGTCGTACGTCGGGCGTTCCACCACCACCGCGTCACCCGGGCGGACCAGGTGGTCGAAGAGGAACGCGTCGGCCTGGAGTGACCCGTTGGTCACCAGCACCTGGTTGGCGTCGACCCCGTGCTTCTCGGCGATCCACTTGCACAGCGGCACGTAGCCGACGGATGTGCCGTACGCCGTGACCCCTGCGGGGTCGGCGTCGAAGGCGCGGACGGCGGCGGCCTTGAGCCCCTCGACATCGACGATGTCCAGCGAGGGAGCCCCACGGGCGAAGGAGATCAGCTGCTCGGCGGTCATGGATGTTGAGAGTACGGGCGGCGACGGGGAACGCGCGCACGGCACGGCGATGTCCGCATCATGAGCCACCGGGTCGGGTGACCCGACGGGGCCGGACGGCGACAGATCAGACCGGAAGGGCGAGCGAGTCGTGCTGCGCGGCCCGGGAAAACCCGTCCAGCTGCACGCCGAGCGCGTCGAGGAGCTGGCTCCAGTCGAAGTAGGACCGCCAGGAGACGATCCGCCCCCGGCGGGCCCGCACCACGTCGGCCACCTCCCAGCTCACCGTGCGGCCGGTGGGCGCGACGGTGCCGAACGGCGAGTGCAACGTGCCGGTGTGGGTGCCGGTCAGCCGCAGCTCCACGGCCGCACCGCCGGCCGTGCGCACCGTGCCCCGCGGGTCGACCCGCAGGTCCGGAAAGGCGCCGGTCCAGGTACGCAGGAGCGCGGGCAACTCGATCGGCCGGACCGTCACGCCCGGCATGGAGTAGAACGCCTCCGGGGCGTAGAGGTCCGGCAGGCGGGCCACATCCCGGTTCAGGAGCATGGCGTACTGCTGGCTGATCAGGCGCTCCGCGTCACGCATCGGGCCCTCCCGGACGGGCCACGGCATCTCCGCGCCCGCAAGGGATCCTTACCCCTCGATCCGACCCGGCACACCCGGACCGGTCAGGTCGTCGCGACCGCCTGACTGTCCGCCCAGACCCGCATGATGTCCCGCACCGAGATCACCCCGGCCACCTCGCGGCCGTCCAGGACCACCAGGTGCCGGAAACCGCCCCGGGCCATCGCGGCGGCTGCCTCGGCCACCGTCCAGTCCGGGCCGGCGTAGACCACATCCCAGGTCAGGTGCGCGCCGGTGCGTTCCACGTCGCAGTCCAGACCGGCGCCGATGGCCTTCAACACGTCGCGTTCGGTCATGATCCCGACGCCCTCCGAATCCGGGTCGATCACGACCGCCGACCCGACACCACGGGCCGACATCATCCGGGCCGCCTGGCGCAGGGTGTGCTCCGGACCGACGACGAGGACCTGGCTGGACATCGCTTCCCGTACCTGCATCACACATCACTCCTTTGGGACGGTGGCATCCGGTACCGACATCGTGGTCCGTGGATGTTTCCGGGACAAGACCGGGCATCGCCGCGATGCCGGACCGCTCGCTACTGTCGAACGGTGTCCACCGAGCCCCTGCGCTGTGCCGGCGCGCTGATCGTCGACCACGACGGCCGCATCTTCTTCCAGCGCCGCTCCGAACACCGACGCCTCTTTCCCAACTGCTGGGACATCGTCGGCGGCCACCTGGACCCGGGCGAGGATATCGACGACGCGCTGCGCCGGGAGATCACCGAGGAGACCGGCTGGATCCTCTCGCACGTCCTCGGTCAGGTGGGTGAATACCAGTACGTCGGCGATGACGGCCTGGACCGGATCGAGCACGACTTCCTGGTACGCGTCGACGGCGACCTCGACCACCCGAGGTTGGAGGCCGGCAAGCACACCGAGTACCGCTGGCTGGCCGAACACGAGGTGACCGTGCTCGACGAGAACCGCGACGTCAACGACGGGCTGATCCGGCGGATCGCGGAGGAGGGCTTCGCCGTCCTGCGGTCGATCGGTCTGTGAACACCGTCGAGCTGACGCCGCACCGGCTCGCCGGGCTGCTCGCACCGGCCGTGGACCGGACGTTCCGCGCCGGCATGCTGGCCGGGCGGCACGGCGGCGGCGCCGAGCTGAGCCAGCGGTACGGCGGCCCGACCGCGAACGGCTACCTGGTGGACCTGCGCACCCGCCTCGCCGCGCCGGGCGGCACGGTCGACGGGCCGGGCTTCGCGGCGGTCACCCGGTACGGCGACCCGGTCGCCGTCCGCCGGGCCGTGGACAAGCAGGTGGCGTACGGGATGCTGCACCGCCGCCCGGACGGCGCGCTCTCCGCCACCGAACGGGGTGCCGCCTTCCTCACCGAGCTGTGCCAGGTGCACGCCGAGGTCACCGAGGAACTGTGGGCCGGGCACGACGAGCGGGTGGCGCGGTTGGTGGCCGCGCTCGGCCGGGTCCTGGCGTACGCCCTGGTGCTCGCCGACGAGGAGGGCGCACCCACCGGCTCGGCGTTCACCGCGCTGGCGCCCCCGTACGAGCCGGACGGCACACCGTCGGGCGTGCTGCTGCTCAACCGGCTGGGCACGCTGCGCTATCACCGGGCCGACGCGCACGCCGCGGCCTGGACCGCCGCCGGGCACACCGCCTCCACCGTCGCCGCGCTGCCGGCCGGCCCCGAACGGGTCGCCATCGAACTGGAGACCGACCGTCGGGCCGCCGGCGCGTACTCCGTGCTCAGCGCGGACGAGCGGCTGACGATGCTCGCCGACCTGGCCGCGCTGCCCGGCTGACCCGGTTGGCCGGAGCCGCCCGGCCAACCGGGGCTATCCTCCACCGGTGACGGGGAGCAGCACGAGGGAGGATGTCGCGATGATCGGAATGGTCCTTGCGGCCGGGGCGGGGCGCCGGCTGCGCCCGTACACCGACACGCTGCCGAAGGCGTTGGTGCCGGTCGACGGCGAGACCACGATCCTGGACATCGCGCTGGGCAACCTCGCCGAGGTCGGGCTCACCGACATCGTGATCGTGGTCGGCTACGCGGCGGACGCGGTCCGCGAGCGGCAGGCCGACCTGGAGAAGCGGTACGGGGTGACGCTCACCCTCGTGCACAACGACAAGGCCGAGGAGTGGAACAACGCCTACTCGCTGTGGCTGGCCCGGGAGTACTTCGCACGCGGGGTGCTGCTGGTCAACGGGGACACCGTGCACCCGGTGAGCGTGGAGAAGACCCTGCTGGCCGAACGCGGCCCGGGCATCCTGCTCGCGGTGGACACCCTCAAGCCGCTGGCCGAGGAGGAGATGAAGACCACCTTCGACGCCGCCGGCCAGCTCACCCGGATCACCAAGATCATGGATCCGGGCGAGGCGTACGGGGAGTACATCGGCGCGACGCTGATCGAGCCGCAGGTCGCCGACGCCCTCGCCGACGCCCTGGAGGCGACCTGGCGGCGCGACCCGAACCTGTACTACGAGGACGGCTACCAGGAGTTCGCCGACCGCGGTGGCGAGGTGCGGGCAGCTCCGATCGGTGACGTGCCCTGGGTGGAGGTCGACAACCACGCCGACCTGGCCCGCGCGCGGGAGATCGCGTGCCGCTACTAGCCCGCAGCGTCCTCACCCCACTGCACATCGACGTACGACGTGGGGCGGTCGCCGACCTGGGCGCGATCCTGGCTGATGGGCGGATCTCCTCCGGTGGCGACGTCGCCGTGGTGGTCGGCCCGGGTCAGGGTGCCCAGATCGCGGAGCTGATCCGACCGTCGCTGCGCTCGGCCGACGTGTTCACCGTCTCCGGCGGCACTCTGGACGCCGCCGACGACCTGGGCGGCAAACTCCGCGCCCGCTCGTACGACGCGGTCGTCGGGATCGGCGGCGGCAAGACCATAGACGTGGCCAAGTACGCGGCCACCCGGCGAGGGCTGCCGATGGTGTCGGTGGCGACCAGCCTCGCCAACGACGGGATCGGCTCCCCGGTGTCCAGCCTCATCACCGACGGGCTCAAGGGCTCCTACGGGGTGCACATCCCGATCGCGGTGATCGTCGACCTGGACTTCGTGGAGAGCGGCCCGGACCGGCACAACCGGGCCGGCATCGGCGACGTGATCAGCAACATCAGCGCGTTGGCCGACTGGGAGCTGTCCCGGCAGGTACGCGGCGAGCCGGTCGACGGGCTGGCCGCGTCGCTGGCCCGCGCGGGCGCCGAGGCGGTGCTCAACCACCCCGGCGACATGACCGACGACGCGTTCGTCACCGTGCTGGCCGAGGCGCTGATCTCCAGCGGCCTGGCGATGGCGGTGTGCGGCACCAGCCGACCGTCCAGTGGCGGCTGCCACGAGATCATGCACGCCGTCGACTCGCTCTTTCCCGGCACCGCCTCACACGGCGAACTGGCCGGGCTGGGCGCGCTGTTCTGCACCTGGCTACGCGGGGACCTGCGCCGATTCGGGGAGATGTCGGCCTGCCTCGCCCGGCACGGCCTGCCCCGGCTCCCGGCCGAGGTGGGGCTCACCGACGACCAGTTCGTGGAGGCGGTGCAGTTCGCGCCGCGTACCCGACCGGACCGCTACACGATCCTCGAACACCTGGCGTTGTCGCCTACCCAGACGCGGGAGCGGCTGGCAGACTACGCCGGTGCAATCCGCGACCAGCTTGGCTGAGCCCCGTCCCACCGTCGCCGACTTCCACCGGGTCAACCGGGGTGGCGGCCTGTTCAGCGAGTCGATCAGCCAGTGGCTGGGCGCGGTCTTCGCGCTGGTCGCCCAGCGACTCGGGCTGCGCCCGACCGCGCTGACCGTCACCAACCTGATGCTCGGCCTGGCCACCTCGGTCACCGTGGTGGCGCTCGCCGGCCCGGTCGCCGCCGGTGACGTACCGGCCTGGGTCGTCGGCCTGCTCGCCCTGGTCGGCTGGCAGGTCGCGTACTCCCTGGACTGCGCCGACGGGCAGCTCGCCCGGGTGACCGGCCAGGGCAGCGCGGCCGGGGCGCGTGTCGACGTGCTCTGCGACGTGGCCGCGCAGATCGCCCTGGTGGCCGCGCTCGCCGCCACCGCCGTGGCGCAGGAGCCGTCGACCCCGACCTGGCTGGTGGCGACCTTCGCCGGCACCTGGATGGTCAACCTGGTGACGTCGGTGATGCAGGCCGGCCCGAACGCCGCCAGCATGGTCACCTCGACCTCGCTGCCGGTGCGCCTCGTGAAGCTGGTCCGCGACTACGGCGCGGTGGTCTTCGTGGCGGCCCTGGTGCTGGCCGTGGCCCCCGCGCTGGTCCTCTGGGTGATGGTCGCGTTCACCATCGTCAACGGCGGCTTCCTGCTCGCCAGCATCGCCTTCTCCGCCCGCGCCTCCCTGTAGGAACCCGGTGGCGCGTCGACGGAACGCCACCCACGACAGAGAGGGCCTGGTGGTAGTGGTCGAGGTCCTCAAGCCGTTATGCGCCCGGACGGGCTACCGTCCTGGACCCGCGCCCAGAACGGCCCCACCCCCGCCTACCTTGCCTTCGCCTGTCGCTGCTTACGCTCTACGAGCGAAGCCGGATCCGCCACCATGGCCGTGTGAAGCGCCGGGCGGTGGCGGAAACCCACCCGGAGGGCCATATACCGGCAAACCTCCTCCCGGTGGGGAAGCCACCGGAGCCTGAGGCCTGCCGAGCTGGGCAGATGCACTCGTCAACGCAGCGGCGCTGGAACTCGGGTAGGCGCCCCTGGGAGCAGCCTGCGGCGGGCCGGACGGGCCAGCCTGACGTGGCGCAATTCGTCGGACTGCCACCGGCACCACTTGCGGAAAAGGTTGAGCGAATCTTTCATTCAGGAAAATGAAGAACGGGTCGGTAGTCCTTAGGTGAAATCGCTGACTTTGATCGGAATTGAGGAACTCAACGAATTTCACAAGGGCCGATTCTATAGCTCTCGATCGCTCTTGAATCTCCTGATCTTCTCTCAACCCTGTCGCCAAAACCCTAGCCTCGTCCCGCTCATGAGTCATGGCTCCGTCCCGGCCAACTCCGGCCACGAATTTCAGGAAGCGGTAATCAGGGTCGTTCCGATAATCTTTATCGACCTGGTGATATAGATCGCTGGCCTTCTCCACCAAAAATTCGGTGCGATTTGGATCATTAGGTGCAGCCATTCGAATATCCATTCTGGCGAGATTACGAGCCGACGGGATCGGCGAGATCTTCGGCGCTATCGACCGCGAAGCCGCCCGACACATCAACACCGAGCAACTTGTCGCCGCGTAGCCACCCACCTACCCGACAAGCTCTAAGGGCGACCGGCAGTAGGCGTCCAGTCCCGAACCACGCCCAACTCCTTGCTGAGATCACGTCACTGCCGGCGAACTGACCCATTCCCCGACTGACTCCCGTGCTGCTGCCACCGGTTGCTTCCGGCACTCGACTGGCCTCCGGCGGGACCAGCCTGTCCTGCGCCCCCGTGAGCCGCACCCGGAGCCGAAGCTGCGCTAGTCAACGCCGCAACCGCAGGCCGGGTAGTAGAAAGAGTCCGCATATAGGGAAGTTGGTTGCTGGTTTGGTACAACCAGTCCAGCGTCGCCCGCCGAGTCCAGAGCCCAGGGTTAGTAACGTCTCGTCGTGGTCGGCGCGAATTACCTGATTTTTCCGGTCACGCCGATACGCAAACGTAAGATCTCCTCGGAAGGCCTCCAGCGCTTGAATAAAATCAGGCGCTGCACAGTTTTCCGCACCAAACGACCTTGCTGCGTCGTCTTTGTACCGTGTCGAGACATCCGGTTCCTGGTACCATCGGCCATACATGCTGTTCCTCCCTTGAATTATCGGAATGGAAGCGCATGCCACGATCAAGTGGCACACCCTTACAACGAGCCTCCCGAGGCAGTAGTTCATCCAGAACGTTCGCAAGGGGTAGTGTGCCCGTTTAGTCGATTCCGGCTAGTTGCAGGGATCTGTACGGTTTGCGGCTGTTTCGTCGTAGGGTTTGCGCGACGGATGCGGTGCCGGCCAGGCGGAGCAGGCTGATCGCGGCGGTGCGCAGGGTGGCCAGGGCTCGGGGTGCGTTGCCGGACAACAGGCAATGGGCGTCTTCGCGGTAGGTGGTCGGAGCGGATACCGGCCGAGGAGACGGCCCGCGCAGTGCCGGACCGGCGGTGGCGGCGTGGACCGCAGTGAACTGCTGCCGATCGGCCGGCGGGTGGCGTACTGGCGGAGGCGGCGGGGGACGCCGCGCCGTTCCTGTCGCCGGCCCCGATCGGTAACCGGCTGATACTCACCGCCCGACCGGTCCTCCGCGCCCACCGCACCGGCCGCCAACGACCGAAGCACCTACTCCTTCACGCACGTGACCGGCGGGCCGGGTCAGGGGCGGGTAACTCCGGCATAGATGTCGAGGAGTCGCTTGGTGACCACGTCGGGGTGGAAGGTCTGCTCGTACCGCAGGCGGGCCCGCGCGGAGCGCGTGGCGGCACCGGCCCGCGCGACCGGGAGCGCGGCGGCCAGCGCGGCCGGCTCCGGTGGCACCACCCAGCCAGCGGTACCGGTGACCACGCCGACCGGCAGCGGCGTCGGCCCACCACCCCCGGCGACCGCGGAGGCGATCTCGGCCGGTCCGGTGCCGGCGGGCTCGTGCGGGGCGTCCGCCCCGACCAGGTACGGGATGCCGCCGAGTGCGGTGCCGAGCACCGGCCGGCCACTCGCCAGCGCCTCGATGATCACGGTCGGCAGCACGTCGTGCCACATCGAGGCCGCGATCACCACGGCGCTGGCCTCGACGGCGGCCCGTACCCCGGCGCGGTCGAGCTGGCCGAGGTAGACCACGTCGGGTCGTTCGGCGGCGGCGGCCTCGACCAGCGGGCGCAGCTCGCCGTCGCCGGCGATCCGCAGCGTGCCCAGGGTGCCCACCGGGTGCCGACGCCAGGCGTTCAGCAGCAGGTCGACGCCCTTCTCGGGGGACAGCCGGGCCAGGTAGAGGAAGCCGTCACCGAGCGGCGCCGGCCGGCCCGGGTCGGGTACGGCGTTCGGCTTCACGATGATCCGATCGTCCGGAATGCCGTACTCGCGGAGGTGGTCGGCGATGGCGGTGGTGAGCGCGACGTACCGGTCCACCGACCGCCAGGTGCCCCGGTGCACGGCCAGGGTGGTCGCCATCAGCGCGCTCTGCGCCGCCGAGTCGCGGTAGCACCGGTGCTTGATCGCCGGCACGCCCAGCGCCCGACCCTTGCAGTCCTGGCAGATCACGCCGTCGCGGAAGTAGATGCCGGAGGAGCAGACCTGCCGGTAGTTGTGCACCGTCTGCACCACCGGCACGCCGTGCCGGTGCGCGGTCCGCACCACCCAGGGCGACAGCAGAGGGTACGGGTTGTGCAGGTGCAGGACGTCCGGCCGGTGCTCGGTGAGCAGCCGGCTCAGGTCGTGCTGGGCACGCGGCGCCCAGATCGGTGAGATCGGCAGCAGCGCCTTCGCCGCCTTCGACATCGACGGGATCTCGTCCGAGCTGCGGATGAACGGCAGCACCTCGACACCGGCAGCGGTGAGCTGGGCGATCTCCGAGTCGACGATCGTGTTCTCCCCGGAGGGCTGGGCCTCCCGGTACCGGTTGTGCGCCACCACGATTCTCACTGAGCGTGCCTCTCGTTCGCGATTGCGGGACTCGCAAGCTCATTCCTCACGCTCACGGGAAAGAAGGCTACCGTTGTGTCGTGCCCGAACTACCGGAGGTTGAGGCGCTCGCGGGTTACCTGCGGCAGCGCGCGGTGGGGCGGCGTGTCGACCGGCTGGAGATCGCCGCGATCAGCGCCCTGAAGACGTACGACCCGGCACCGACCGCGGTCACCGGTCGGGCGGTGGTCGACGCCCGCCGGCACGGCAAGTTCCTCGACGTGCTCGTCGAAGGCGACCTGCACCTCGTGGTGCACCTGGCCCGGGCGGGCTGGCTGCACTACCGGGAGGCGTTCCCGTCGAGCGCCCCGCTTCGTCCCGGTAAGGGGCCGATCGCGCTGCGGGTCCGTCTCGACGACGGATCCGGCTTCGACCTCACCGAGGCCGGCACGCAGAAGAAGCTGGCCGCGTACCTGGTCACCGACCTGGCGGCGGTGCCCGGGGTGGCCAAGCTGGGTCCGGACGCGCTCGCCGCGGACCTGCCCACCTTCGCCGAGCGGCTCCGCAGCCGGCGGGGGCAGGTCAAGGGGGTGCTGACCGACCAGTCGGTGCTGTCCGGGGTGGGCAACGCGTACTCGGACGAGATCCTGCACGCCGCGAAGCTGTCGCCGTTCGCGATCACCGACCGGCTCACCGACGACCAGCTGGCCACCCTGCACGCGGCGACCCGGCAGATCCTCGGGGACGCCGTCGAGCGGTCCCTCGGCCAGCGGGCCGCCGAACTGAAGAGCGAGAAGCGCTCAGGGCTGAAGGTGCACGCCCGGACCGGGCTGCCCTGCCCGGTGTGCGGGGACACGGTGCGGGAGGTGTCGTTCGCCGACTCCAGCCTCCAGTACTGCCCGACGTGCCAGACCGGCGGCAAACCGCTCGCTGACCGACGGTTGTCCCGACTCGTACGGTGAGTGATCGCACCCGCCGACTACAGAGCGGAATCGGCCCGACTGAGCCGAAGCTCCGGTCCACCGTTCTCGCCAGAGGCGTATCCATCGGTATAGTGGCCCGGTCCCCGGCTTCTGAAATGGTGCGGAGCCGGCCAGATCCCGCCGGCACCATCGGTCGCCAATCTCCTTCGGGGCGGCGACCGGTCGGAGCCCGCGTGGGAGACTGGGACGGTGGGCGACCCGGGCCCTCACTGCGAGTGAGCGGCCCGTGTCATGCGGGAGGACATGGGTGAGGTGACGGCAAGCCTCCAGCGCCCGGTATCCAACGAAGGCCGGAGCAGACTCGTGCGGCACGTCGACAGCTTCGAGATCCAGCCGCCGACGCCGCCGTCACACAACGGCGTCCCTCGGTCGGCGTGGGCCAGGGCGCGACGCCGTGTCTCCCGCTGGCACCGCCCCTACATCGCCATTCTGCTGCTGCTCGACTTCTGCGCGGCGGCGTTCGCCAGCTGGATCGCGATCCAACTCTTCGACCAGGCCACCTCCGGTTTCAGCGACACCCAGCAGGACCCGACCTGGTTCCACACCGTCTCCTACCTGCTGCTTCCGCTCGGCTGGGTGGTCATCCTCTGGAGCAACCGGGCCTACGACCGGCGCTACCTGGGGCTCGGCCCGGACGAGTTCAAGCGGGTGATCCGGGCTTCGGTGACGGTAGCCGCGAGCGTCTCGTTCCTCGCCTTCTCCACCGTGACCCAGCTCTCCCGGTTCACCGTGGGCACGGCGCTGCTCGGCGCGGCGCTGCTGATCCTGTGGGGCCGGTTCGTGGCCCGCTGGGCCCTGCACTACATCCGGCGGCGGGCAGGCCAGGCCGCGCATCGGATGGTGCTCGTCGGCACCCTCCCGGAGTGCCTGGAGGTCTACGCGGCGGTCACCCGCAGCCCGAACGCCGGGCTGGTCCCGGTCGCCATCCACATCACCGACGGGTACGCGGCGGCCCGGGGCATGCCGACCCCGGTCCCGATCTACGCCGGCCGGGACGTCCTGGCCCTGGTCCGGGAGGTCGGTGGCGACACCATCGCGGTGTGCGGTTCGGCCAGCGCGGAGCCGGGTGAGCTACGCCGGCTGGCCTGGCAGCTGGAGGGCTCCGGCGTCGACCTGGTGGTCGCACCGCAGCTCACCGACATCGCCGGCCCCCGGGTGCACATCCGGCCGATCGAAGGTCTGCCGCTGCTGCACGTCGAGGAGCCGACGCTCTCCGGGCCGGCGCTGCTGGCCAAGAACCTGCTGGACCGGGTGGCCGCCGGCCTCGGCCTGCTGCTGCTGATCCCGCTCTTCATCTCGATCGCGGTGGCGATCCGGATCTCCGACCGCGGGCCGGTCTTCTTCCGCCAGCCCCGGGTGGGGCACGAGGGGCGCACGTTCCGGGTGTGGAAGTTCCGGACCATGTACGTCGACGCCGAGGACCGGCTGGCCAGCCTCACCGACCAGAACGAAACCGACGGCATGCTGTTCAAGATGAAGCAGGACCCGCGGGTCTTCCCGGTCGGCCGCTTCCTGCGGGCCTCCTCGCTGGACGAACTGCCGCAGTTGATCAATGTGCTCTGGGGTGAGATGTCGCTGGTCGGGCCGCGCCCGCTGCCCGCCGACGACGGCGACTTCCTCGGTGACGTGCGCCGCCGCCTGCTGGTCCGTCCCGGCATGACCGGGCTGTGGCAGGTCTCCGGCCGCTCCGACCTGTCCTGGGACGAGTCGGTCCGCCTGGACCTCTACTACGTCGACAACTGGTCGCTCGCGTACGACCTGAGCATCCTGTGGCGCACCGTCGGGGTGGTGCTCGCCCGCAAGGGCGCGTATTAGGGGGTTGGCGCGCCGGCCCGCAGGGGCAAGGATCGCTGCGTGGGTGGCAACCTCTCCGCCGTGGTCGGCGTCGTATCACTGGTCACCGCGCTGACCGCTGCCCTGTGGGCGGTGCTGCGGCTGCGTGCCCGCCGGGGCATCGCCACAGCCACCCAGCGGGCCACCTACGAGGTGCTGCACACCGCCGGCCTGGCCGCCGAGCCGCTGCGGGCAGGGCTGAGTGCGGCGGGCGCGACGAAGGCCGTACGCCATCTGCGGGCTCTGGTGGGCGCGGCCGGGCTGGCGCTCACCGACGCCGACCGGGTGCTCGCCCTCGACGGGCGCGGCACGCACCACGGGGAGCAACTGCTCGCGGCGGCCCGGCGGACGGTGGCGACCGGCCGCTCGACGGTCCTCGGTGAGCAGGAGCTGCACTGCGACCGGGTCGACTGCCCGATCCGGGGGGCGGTGGTCGCGCCGTTGCAGGGCGCGGACGGCCGGGTGGTCGGCGCCCTGGTGGCGATCGCCGACAGCCCTCCGGCGCCGGGGCTGGTGCAGGCCACCCTGGAGACGGCGCACTGGGCCGGCAACCAGCTCGCCCTGGCCGAGCTGGACTCGTCGCGGGAGCGGCTGGCCCGTGCCGAGATCCGGGCGTTACGGGCGCAGATCAGCCCGCACTTCATCTACAACGCGCTGACCGCGATCGGCTCGTTCGTGCGCACCGACCCGGAGCGGGCCCGGGAGCTGATCCTGGAGTTCGCCGAGTTCACCCGGTACTCGTTCCGGGCGCACGGGGAGTTCACCACGCTCGCCGAGGAGTTGCGGTCGATCGACCGCTACCTGACCATCGAACGCGCGCGCTTCGGTGACCGGTTGCAGGTGCGGTTGCAGATCGCCCCGGAGGTGCTTCCGGTGACGTTGCCGTTCCTCTGCCTCCAGCCTCTGGTGGAGAACGCCGTCCGGCACGGGTTGTCCCGCAAGCCGGGCACGGGCATGGTGAGCATCGAGGCCCGGGACGCGGGCGCCGAATGCCACATCACGGTGGAGGACGACGGAGTGGGAATGGACCCGACCACGTTGACCGCCGGCATCGCCGAGTTGGCGCGCGGCGCCGGTGATCCGGGCGACGACACGGGCCAGCACGTCGGCCTCTCCAACGTCGACGAGCGGCTGCGGTCCGTCTTCGGTGACCGGTTCGGCCTGGTCGTCGAGACCGGGCTGGGCTCGGGCACGAGGGTGAGCATGCGGGTGCCGAAGTTCCACCCCGGTGTGCGGGCGGGCTCGTGACCACTGGTTTTCTCCGGGTCCTGGCGGTCGACGACGAGCCGCCCGCGCTCGATGAGCTGGCGTACCACCTGCGGGCCGACCCTCGGGTGGCCCGGCTGCACACGGCCTCCGACGCCACCGAGGCGCTGCGGCTGCTGCGCGACGGCGATGTGGACGTGGTCTTCCTGGACATCCGGATGCCCGGGTTGGACGGCATGGAGCTGGCCCGGGTGCTGCGCCGTTTCGCCCGACCGCCGGCGATCGTGTTCGTCACCGCGTACGACGACGGCGCGGTGGACGCCTTCGACCTGGGTGCCACGGACTACGTGCGCAAGCCGGTCCGTGCCGACCGGCTGGCCGAGTCGTTGCGCCGGGTGATCGGTTCGCGGGTGGTGCCGTCGCATCCGGCGGCGCTGGCCCGCGCCGAGGAGGATCCGACCATCCCCATCGAGTTGGCCGGCACCACCCGGATGCTGCCCCGTTCGGCGGTGCGGTGGGTGGAGGCGCAGGGCGACTACGCCCGGCTGCACACCGCCGAGGGCTCGCATCTGGTGCGGGTGTCGTTGGCGACCCTCGCCGAGCGGTGGGCCGACGCGGGTTTCGTCCGGGTGCACCGGTCGTACCTGGTGCAGTTGAAGTTGATCGCGGAACTGCGGCTGGTCAATTCCGGCTACGTGGTGGTGGTCGACTCCACCGAGCTGCCGGTGAGCCGCCGGCACACCCGGGAGTTGAAGGACAAGCTGGTCAGGGCCGCGAAGCAGGACTGGAACCGTTGAGCCGGGAATGAGACGGCCACTGCCGTACGTTGTACGCTAGGCCGTACGACAACCGGGAGGCCATCGTGTCCGAAGCCCCGTTCGACGCCGAGACCGAGTTCGACCGCCAGCTGGACCGGCTGGTGCGGTTGGACTACCCCGCCCTCGCCGGGCTGACCGAAACCGCCTTCCGCGACCTGGTCGAACCGCTGCGGACCAGGGCGATCGAGGGTGCCGCCGGCCTGCCCGCCCCCACCGACGCCCGGGTGCCGGTCCTGCTGGTCATCAGCCGGGACCTGATCGGGGTGCAGGAGCGCCTCGAACTCACCACGCTGGCCGGCAAGCGCAAGCCCGGCGTCCTCGACCGGAACTACGCCGAGGGCGACCTGCCGCGCTTCGACCCGATCAAGGAACTGGAGGTGCCAGCCGGGCCGGCGTACCTGCTCTTCGACGTCGACCGGGGCGAGGAGTTCCGCAACCTGCCGCCCGCCACGGCCATGGAGGGCATGACCGCACAGGGCCGGCTGCCCCTCACCATCGACGAAGGGCTCGCCTTCATCACGCTGCACCCGGCTGCGCTCGCCAGCAACAGGTGCTTCTCACTGGTCGGCTCCCGCTGCGGCGACAAGCGGGTGCCGGCGCTCTGGATCAGTCAGGGCGCCCCGAAGCTCGGCTGGTGCTGGTACGGCAACCCGCACACCTGGCTGGGCGCCGCCTCAGCCCACCCAGAACGCCGCTCGGATCGACGCCGATCCTGACTGTTCGTCGAGTTATCCACAGGTGCGGCGCGTTCTCCACAGGTTGTTCACAATGCCACCCACTGATCTCCACGGCGGCTCAATACAGTCAGGACCCATGAAGGAACGCCGGGTACTGGTGGTCGAGGACGAACGGACCATCGCCGAGTCCATCGCCGCTCGACTGCGGGCCGAGGGTTTCACGGTGCACATCGCGGCGGACGGGCCCAGCGCGGTCGCGCAGTTCCGGGCCGGCCAGCCCGATCTCGTCGTACTCGATGTCATGCTGCCCGGCTTCGACGGCTTGGAGGTGTGCCGCCGGATCCAGGCGGACCGGCCGGTGCCGGTGCTGATGCTCACCGCCCGGGACGACGAGACCGACCTGCTGGTGGGGCTCGCGGTCGGCGCGGACGACTACCTCACCAAGCCGTTCTCGATGCGGGAGCTGACCGCCCGGGTGCACGTCCTGCTGCGTCGGGTGGAGCGGGCCGCCGCCACACCCGCGCCGCCCGCCATCCGCCTCGGCGACATCGAGATCAACGAGGCCGAGCGGCGGGTTCGCCGTGGCGGGGCGGACGTGCACCTCACGCCGACCGAGTTCGACCTGCTGATCCACCTCGCGGGGCGGCCCCGCACGGTGCTTCCCCGGGAACGGCTGCTCGCCGACGTCTGGGGTTGGGGCGACGGCAACGGCACCCGCACGGTGGACAGCCACATCAAGGCGTTGCGCCGCAAGTTGGGCGCCGACCTCATCCGCACCGTGCACGGCGTCGGTTACGCCCTGGAGCTGCCGTCATGACCGCCTCCCCGCTCACCCGCCTGGACCGGGTGCTGGAGCTGCTGCCCCGCCCGCTGGATCCGGTGCGCTCCATCAAGCTGAAACTGGGCGTGCTGCTGGTCGCCTCCGGTGCGGCCGGGTTGGCCTACTTCTCGTACGGCATCGGCTGGCCGCCGCCGGTCACCTCGGCGACCGCCATCGCCGTCGCCCTGCTCACCTCGCAGGTGCTCGCCCACGGCATGACGTCGCCGCTGCGGGAGATGACGGCGGCGGCCGGGGCGATGGCGCGCGGCGACTACACCCGTCGGGTACGCGCCACCTCCCGCGACGAGGTCGGTGAGCTGGCCCAGGCATTCAACAAGATGGCCGAGGACCTGCACGCCGCCGACCAGCGCCGACGGGAACTGATCGCGAACGTCTCGCACGAGCTGCGTACGCCGAGCACCGCCCTGCAGGGCGTGCTGGAGAACATGGTGGACGGCGTGGCCGACCCGGAACCGGCGGCGCTGCGTTCGGCGCTGGCCCAGACCCAACGGCTCGGGCACCTCGTCGCCGACCTGCTCGACCTGTCCCGCCTCGACGCCGGCGTGGTGCCGCTGCGGCGGGTACACATCGACGTAGGGGACTTCCTCGACGAGGCGGTGGAGCACGCCACCGCCAGCGCGTCCGGCGCCGGCCTGGACGTGCACTTCCACCTCCGTGAGCTGCCGGCGCCGCTGACGGTCCACGCGGACCCGTGGCGACTGCACCAGGTCTTCGCGAACCTGCTCGACAACGCGGCCCGGCACAGCCCGCCCGGCGGCACCGTGCGGGTGAGCGCCGAGGACCACGGCGACCAGCTCCGCTTCGAGGTGAGCGACGAGGGCCAGGGCATCCCGCCGGCCGAACGGTCCCGGGTGTTCGAGCGGTTCACCCGCGGCGACCGGTCGGCCGGCGGCGGTACCGGGCTCGGCCTGGCCATCGCCCGCTGGGTCGTCGAACTGCACGGCGGTCAGATCGGTGTCCTCGATCCCGCCGGACCGCACCGGGGCGAGAGTCCCGGCTGCCGCATCCAGGTCACCATCCCGAGCGACGGGCCACATCGAAAAGAGGCCGCATGACCAGCCCTGGCAGCACACCGCTACCGGCCACCGGGCCGACCGGACCGCAGGTCCCTCCGACGGTCCGACCCGGCCCGGCTGCCCCGGCCGCCGCTCGACCCCAACCGTGGCCGCTCACGCCGGCCGTGCCCAGGCCACCGTCGCTGATCGATCGGCGCTGGCCAGGGCCGTCCGGCCCCGCCCGTCCGCTGGTCCTGGCGGCGCTGACGGCTGCGGCGGTCGTCGGCACCTCGACGCTCACGACGATCCGTCCCGGCCTCGGCTGGCTGGTGGCCGCGCTGGCCGGCACCGCCGCCCTCGTCACCGCCAGCGTCGTCCGTTCCAGGACGTCGTCCTCGGCGGCGGCTGCGCCGGCACCGACCGCCACGCCAGCTGCGGCGGACGCCGCCCGTCCCGGTGCCACGGGGGCACCGGGGCGGGTGGCGCAGGCCGCCTGGGCCGTCGCGACGGTCGCGTTGGTCGGCGTCGGCACGGTCCGGGCCGCCGGCTGGCTCTTCGCCCTCTGCCTGCTCGCGGCCGCGGTGACCGGGACGCTCGCGGTGACCGGCGGGCGGAGTCCGCTGGGGATGCTGCTCGCCGCGACGCTGCCGCCGGCCGCGACGGTACGGGCGCTCCCGTGGGCGGTACGCGGACTGCGCAGCGGCCGCCCGACCGGGTCGGGGATCGAGGTCGGGCGCATCATCACCAGCCTGGCGATCTCCGTTGGTCTGCTGCTGCTGTTCGGGGTGCTCTTCTCCTCCGCCGACGCGGTGTTCGCCGACCTGGTCACCGGCCTGCTGCCGGACATCTCGGCGCCCGGTGTGATCGGTTGGGCGTTCCGCCTGCTGCTGATCGGTGGCGGTCTGCTCGGTGCCGCGTACCTGGTCAGCCGCCCGCCCGACCTGGACGGCCTGCGCCCCGGGCCGTCCCGACCGGCCCACCGGCTGGAGTGGACCCTCCCGCTGGTGCTGCTCGACGCCCTGTTCGCCGCGTTCGTGCTGGTCCAGTTGACGGTGTTGTTCGGCGGCGCGGGGCACGTGCTGCGCACGGCGGGGCTCACCTACGCCGAGTACGCCCGTGGCGGGTTCTGGCAACTGCTCGCCGTCACCGCGCTCACCCTGCTGGTGATCGCCATCGCCGCCCGTCGGGCACCGAAGGCCAGCCGGGCGGACCGGTTGCTGGTCCGCGTCCTGCTCGGCACGCTGGCGGCGCTCAGTCTGGTGATCGTCGCCTCGGCGCTCTACCGCATGCAGGTCTACGCCGACGCGTATGGCGCGACCCGGCTGCGGCTCGTCGTGGCGACCGCCGAACTCTGGCTCGGGCTGCTCTTCGTCCTGGTCGGGGTGGCCGTGGTGCGGCTGCGGGCGGACTGGCTGCCCCGGTTGGTGATCGGCACGGCGGTGCTGGCGCTGCTCGGGCTGGCCGTGGTCAACCCCGATCGGCTGATCGCCGACCGGAACGTCGACCGGTACCTGGAGACCGGCCGGTTGGACGTCAACCACCTGTCCGGGCTGTCGGCGGACGCCGTACCGGCCCTGGCCCGACTGCCCGAGCCGATGCGCATCTGCGCGCTGCGGCAGCTCGCCGCCGAGCAACCCGGGGACGGCTTCTGGGCGACGAACCTCGGCCGGGAGCGGGCGCGGCGGGATCTCGACAAGGTCCAGGCGACCGCCGGTCTGGCGTACTGCCCCGACCCGCAGCGCTGGTGAGGGCGAACGCTTGACAATCGCGCAGGGCGGGCCAGACTGCCGGGGTGGCCAAGCAACTCCCTGACGTGGGGTCGGGCGGTGCGGTCCCGCCACCCCGGCGGGCCCGGATCGTGTTGGCCGACATCACCCGGCAGGACAGCCGCGCCGAGCGGACCCGCGCCGAGCTGGCGCAGCAGACCCAGGTGGGTGAGGCGCTGGTCCGCGGCCTGGTCCGCGCCCAGCTCGCGCTGGCGTTGCGACTCTCGCTGGTGGTGGCCATCGGGCTGGGCGGGCTGCCCTGGCTGTTCGCCATCGCGCCGTCGCTCGGCCGGACGACCGTCGCTGGCGTCAACCTGCCCTGGCTGCTGCTCGGTGTGGCGTCCTTCCCGTTCCTGATCGGGGTGGGCTGGGCGTACGTGCGGCTGGCCGAGCGCAACGAGCAGGACTTCACCGACCTGGTGCAGCGGCCGGAGCGCTGAGGTGGGCAACGACTTCGTGGTCCCGGCCATCGTCGCGGTCACCCTGGTCACCGTCGGGATCGGCTTCTACGGGCTGCGGTTGGCCCGCACCACCTCCGACTTCCTGGTGGCCTCGCGGGCGATCAGTCCGACGTGGAACGCCGCCGCCATCGGCGGGGAGTACCTGTCGGCGGCGAGCTTCCTCGGCATCGCCGGCCTCGTCCTCAAGTACGGCGTGGACGTGCTCTGGTATCCGGTCGGGTTCGCCGCCGGCTACCTGGCCCTGCTGCTGTTCGTGGCGGCTCCGCTGCGGCGTTCCGGCGCGTTCACCCTGCCCGACTTCTGCGAGCTGCGGCTGGGGTCGCGGCGGCTGCGCATCCTCGCCACCGCTTTCGTGATCTTCATCGGCTGGTTGTACCTGGTGCCGCAGCTCCAGGGTGCCGGGCTGACCCTGGCCACGGTGGCCGGCTCCCCTTACCCGGTCGGTGCCCTCCTGGTCGCGGCCGTGGTCACCGCGAACGTGGCGCTGGGCGGGATGCGGGCGATCACCTTCGTCCAGGCGTTCCAGTACTGGTTGAAGTTGACCGCTCTCGCCGTACCGGTGATCTTCCTGGCGTTGCAGTGGCAGGCCGACGGCCGCCCGGCGGTGACCCCGCCCGACGGGCCGACGTTCCGGGCCGCGACCACCGTCGTGGTCGAGCACCGCGCGACCCTCACGCTGCCCGACGGTGAGATCCGAGAGGTACGCCCCGGCGACGAGTTGACCTTCGCCGCCGGTGACCCGGTACCGGGGGTGTCCGGGGCGGCCACCGACGCCGGCGACTGGTTGCTGCCCAGCGCCGCCGGTGACGACGACCGGGGCCTGTTCGCCACGTACTCGCTGATCCTGGCCACGTTCCTGGGCACCATGGGCCTGCCGCACGTGCTGGTGCGCTTCTACACCAACCCGGACGGCGCGGCGGCCCGCCGGACCACCCTGGTCGTGCTGGCGCTGGTCGGTGCCTTCTACCTGCTGCCCACCCTGTACGGGGTGCTCGGCCGGATCTACACGCCGCACCTGCTGATCAGTGGGCAGACCGATGCGGTGGTGGTGTTGCTGCCCGGCGCGGCCCTCGGCGACGGACTGGTCGGGCGGCTGCTCGCCGCGCTGGTCGCCGCTGGCGCGTTCGCGGCCTTCCTCTCCACCTCGTCCGGGCTGCTGACCAGCGTCGCCGGGGTGATCTCGACGGATGTGCTGGGCCGTGGCTCGGTACGCGGCTTCCGGCTGGCGACGGTGATCGCTGGCGGCGTGCCGGCGGTGCTGGCGCTGCACGTCTCCGGGCTGGACGTGTCGCAGGTGGTCGGGTTGGCCTTCGCGGTCGCCGCGTCGAGCTTCTGTCCGCTGCTGGTACTCGGCATCTGGTGGCGTGGGCTGACCGACGTGGGCGCCGCCGCCGGCGTGGTGGCCGGCGGCGGAGCGGCGATCGGCGCGGTGCTGGTCATCGTGCTCGGGCCGCCGCTGTCCGGCTGGCCGGCCACGCTGACCGCGCAACCGGCCGCCTGGACGGTGCCGCTGGCCTTCACCGTGATGGTCGCGGTGTCGATCGCCACCCGCCGGCGTGCCCCCGGCGACGTGGCGGCCACCATGCTCCGCCTGCACACCCCGGAAGCTGTCCGCCTGTGACCACTACGACTCCAGGATGATCGAGGTCCGTCCACCGTCGGAGGGCGGAACTGGCGATCGACGGATAACGTCGCCTCATGACTGTTGAGCACCCCGCGCTCGCACTGCGTGGCCTGGCCAAGCGGTTCGACGGCACGATCGCGGTGGCTGGCGTCGACCTGGACGTCCCCGCCGGTTCCTTCTACGGCCTGCTCGGCCCGAACGGCGCCGGCAAGACCACCACCCTGTCGATGGCGGTCGGGCTGCTGCGGCCGGATGCCGGTTCGGCGTGGGTGCTCGGGCACGACGTGTGGCAGGACCCGGTCACGGCCAAGCGGTTGCTCGGCGTGATGCCCGACGGGGTGCGCCTGTTCGACCGGCTGACCGGGGCGGAGTTGCTGGCGTACCACGGGTTGTTGCGGGGGATGGACCCGGCGGTGGTCGACCAGCGGGCCGCGGAGTTGCTGGACGTGCTGGCGCTCGGCGACGCCGGCCGGACGCTGGTGGTGGACTACTCGGCGGGCATGAAGAAGAAGATCGGGCTGGCCTGCGCGCTGCTGCACGGTCCCCGGCTGCTGGTTCTGGACGAGCCGTTCGAGGCGGTCGACCCGGTCTCCGCCGCGCTGATCCGGGACATCCTCACCCGGTACGCGGCGGGCGGCGGCACGGTGGTCTTCTCCAGCCACGTGATGGAGGTCGTCGAACGGCTCTGCTCGCACGTGGCGATCCTCGCCGGGGGCACCATCAAGCGGGTCGGCACCCTTTCCGAGGTACGCGGGGACCGCTCGTTGGAGCAGGTCTTCGTCGAGGTGGTCGGCGGGCGTACCGCGACCGGTGAGGAGCTGTCGTGGCTTTCCCGGTGAGTGCCGCCGCCGCTCCCGCCGCGCCGGTCCGACCCGTCTCCGCCGGGCATTTCGTGCGGCTCAAGCTGCGGGTGATGGGCAACAACTTCCGGGGTCAGGGCTGGCGGATCGCCCTGTTCATCGGCGGTGCGCTGGTCGGGCTGTGGTTCGCCGTCAGCGGCTTCTTCCTCTTCGCCGCGCCCGGCATGACGGGCAACGGCCGGTACGCGGTGTTGGTCGCGGCGGCCGGTGGTGGGCTGCTGGTGCTCGGCTGGCTGCTGCTGCCGCTGGTCTTCTTCGGGGTCGACGAGACGTTGGATCCGGCCCGGTTCGCGCTGTTGCCGCTGACCCGACGCACCTTGGTCACCGGCCTGTTCGCCGCGGCCCTGGTCAGCGTGCCGGTGCTGGCGGTGCTGGTCGCCTCGTTCGGGCTGGCGCTCACATCCTGGGCGTTGGGCGGTTGGTCCGCGGGCCTGGTGGCCATCGTCGGCGTGCTGGGTGGGCTGCTGCTCTGCGTGGCCGCGAGCCGGGCGGTGACCAGCGCCTTCGCGTCCATGCTGCGGTCACGGCGGGTACGTGACCTGGCGGCCGTGCTGTTGGCGGTGACCGCCGCGCTGCTCGGGCCGTTGCAGGTGTTCGGCCTCGCGGCGCTGCGCGAGGCGGACTGGAGCCGGTTGACCGGAGTGGCGACGGTCGTCGCCTGGACGCCGTTCGGTGCACCGTGGACCGCCGGCATCGACGTGGCGCAGGGCCGGGTCTGGGCCGCCCCGGTCAAGTTGCTGATCACGGCCGCGGCGATCGGTGCCCTGCTGGTCTGGTGGTCGCGGTCGTTGGAGTCGGCGATGGTGGGCGCGGTGAGCGCCGGGAAGGCACCGACGCGGCGCGGTGCCACCGGTGGCGCGGTCGGCCAGCTGTTTCCCCGACTCGCGGGCTGGGCCCGCCGGGACCGGTTCGGCGCGTTGGTCGCCCGGGAGGCCCGCTACTGGTGGCGGGACGCCCGCCGACGGGCGAACCTGATCACCATCGCGGTGGTCGGCATCTTCGTGCCCGTGGTGATCAACGTGACGGGCGGGGACTTCGCGGCCACGGACGGCGCGGGGTTGACCGCGGGCGTCGCCGACAGCTCACCGGTCGTGGTCACCATCTCCATGCTCTTCGTCGGCGTACTCGCCTCGGTCACCCTGGCCAACCAGTTCGGTTTCGACGGCAGCGCGTACGCCGCGAACGTGGTCGCCGGCGTGCCCGGCCGGGTGGAGCTGCGCGCGCGCATGACGGCCTTCTCGCTGTACGTGCTGCCGATGCTCGCGGTCGTCGCCGTGGTGCTGTCGGTGGTGCTCGGCCGACCGTCGTGGATCGGGTTGACGACGGGCAGCCTGGCCGCCACCTACGGCGCGGGGCTGGCGGTGAACAGTTTCGTGTCGGTGCTCGGGGCGTACTCGCTGCCGGAGACGAGCAATCCGTTCGCGATGAACAGCGGCGCCGGTGTCGCGAAGGGCCTGCTCACCATCCTGGCCATGGTCACCTCGGCGGTCGCGGCGGTGCCGATGGTGGTGGCCGCCGCGCTGCTCGGCGACGCGTGGCTCTGGCTGGCCCTGCCGGTCGGCATCGGGTACGGGCTGGGCGCGGCACTGCTGGGGGCGTACCTGGCCGGCGACGTACTGGACCGCCGCCAGCCGGAACTGCTGGCCACCGTCACCCCGCGCCGTTAACCGGCGCGCCGGCTCCCGGGCTGGGCAGCGTCGGCGACGAAGCCACGCCAGGCGGACGGCGCGAAGGTGAGGATCGGGCCGGAACGATCCTTGCTGTCCCGGACCAGCACCACGCCGGGCATGTTGTCCGCCACCTCGACGCAGTTGCCGCCAGAGTCGGTCGACCGGGTGGACGTGCGCCAGCAAGGCTCGCTCATCGTCATTGCGTCACCTTCAGCTTCCGGATCAGATCCAGCGTGGCGCCGGTGGAGAGTGCTTCGCCGAGCAGGCTATCCCACTTGCGATCGATCAAGGCGATCATTTCGGGGTCGTCCATGACGTGTCCGCGGACGGCATTCTCCAGGTAGAGGGCCCTGTCTCCGTCCGGCAGATCAGCGAGCACGAAGCCACCGCCGAGGCCGACATGCTCGCCCACGGCCAGTGGGATCCCGTGTATTCGGACGAATGGCAGATCCGCCACCTCATGCAGCCGACCGAGTTGGGCATCGAGCACGGCAGGACCACCCACCGGTCGGCGGAGGCCCATCTCGTCAACCATGAAGACGCAGTGCGGTGGTACATCCCGGGACAACAGCTTCTGACGTTCCAGCCGGACCGCAACGAGTTCGTCGACAACGCTCGGCGGATGCAGCCCTCCCGCTGAGATGACCGCGTGGGCGTACTCCTCGGTCTGGAGTAGGCCGGGCACGAGACATGCCTCCAAGGCGCGTAGACGAGTGGCCCGCTGCTCGTATCCGCGCCACTGCGCGAACCAGGAAGGCCCGCGATCCTGTCTGCGGCCCTGAGTAGTTCGGCGAGGAGGCCGCCGGTGGCGAGGGCGTCGGCGGCGGCGACCGCGAACTCCATGGTCGGTCGACGCCGACCGGTCTCGATGGCCGCCACCGTGGAGGGACTCCATCGGGTGGCCGTCGCCAACGCCTCCTGGGACATCTCGGCACCGGCTCGGGCGGCCTTCAACGCCCGCACCCACATCTCGATGTTCATCCTTACCTCTCCGGTAAGTACGTGACCGCGCTGAGTAGTAAGCCCTGGAATCCTCCCCTGCCCACGGCCGGGCGTCCAGGGTGGAGGACGCGCGGCCCGGCCGGTGGAGGCGATGTCCCGGCGGCCGGTCCAGCGTCCGGGCCGCCCCGGTCATCCCCCGTCGGGGCGGCCCCGTCGACCGGGAGGAGATCAGCCATGGCCGGGTTCATCCGGGGCAGGATCGGGGCGCGGTGGTCGTACCGGAAGGGGAAGGCCGCGGCACCGGCGACAGTGCCGGGCGCGACCGGATCGGGGTGGTCGGCGGGCCCGCCGAATCGACCACCCACCTGGGCGGACGGGCCGACGGTCGCCGTGCCGCGACCAGGTCGGGCCGGCTGGCTGACGCCGGCGCAGACCTGGCGGGCGAACCGTGGCCGGTGGTGACGTGTGCGGCCGGTCGCGGCGGGGACCGTCATGCCACCACGAACGTGATGACTGTGCGGCATATTTATGACTCACAGGCATCACGTTCAATCGGGAGTTGCCCGCCCCCGACCAAGCCGAGCGGCGGCCGGCCGGGCACGCCGGCTGGAGCACGGTGGTGAGCCGGCCGCACCTGCCGATGCGGCCGCTCTGGCGGTGTCGCAGCTGTGGCGCGCCCTGGCCGTGCCAGCCGGCCCGACTGGCGCTGCTCGCCGAGTACCGGCACGACCGCACCGGGCTGCTGGTCTACCTGGGCACGATGATGGCGGAGGCGGGCGATCAGCTCGCCCTGCTCAACGGGCGCCCCGCCGACCTGCACCAGCGCTTCCTGGGTTGGGCGCGGGGTCGGGGCGGCACAATGTTTCACGTGAATCATGAGCCGGGTGCCGAGATCCACCACACCGATCCGTTCGCCGTGCCGACCGGGCAGCGGTCGCCGGTCCGCCGGCTGCGCGGTCGCCTCGCCGCGCCGGTGACGCTCTGGACGGCGCCGGGGCCGGCCGGGCTGACCGTATCGTCCACTCTGGTCGCCGAGGGCGAACCGAATCGGCTGCTCGGTCTAATCGACGCGGAGTCCGACCTGTGGGCGGCCGTCGAGGACGCGGGTCGGTTCGCGGTCGCGCCGCTCGGCCCGCCACACCGGCAGCTCGCCGACCGGTTCGCCGGCCTCTTCCCCTCCCCGGGCGGGCTCTTCGCCACCGGTACGTGGACCGACACGCCGTACGGGCCGGTGCCGGGGGACGCCGGCGGCTGGGTGGGCTGCCGGCTGGACACGGCCCGGGAGTACGGCTGGGCACTGCTGGTGGAGGCCACCATTGAGGCGGTCGACCTGGCCGAGGACACTTCTCCGCTGCTGCACTACCGGGGTCGCTACCACGAGCTGCCGGGCTGAGCGGGCGGCCGCACGATCACCAGAGTCGATCGACCGGTCACCGGGGTGATCTGGGTCACTCGGCGCAGCCAGTCAACCGCTCAGCGCACTCGCCGACCGGGGTCGATCTCGGCCTTTCCCGGCGGGGAGCGCGCTCTCTACGGTGCGCGAAACTCCCCTGACGCCTGTGAAGGTGGTGATCCACAGATGTCCACGGACACACCCGCTCCGGCCGCTTCCCAGTCGGACAAGTACCTGGCCGTACAACGGTCGGACGAGTTCGCCGGGCTGCGGCGTGCGCTGCGCGGCTTCGTCTTCCCGATGACCGTCGCGTTCTTCCTGTGGTATGCGCTCTACGTCATTCTCTCCGCGTACGCCCGGGACTTCATGGGCACGAAGCTGTTCGGCAGCAACATCAACGTCGCGCTGGTCTTCGGCCTGCTCCAGTTCGTCTCCACGTTCCTGATCGCCTGGCTGTACTCGCGGTACGCGAACCGGAAGATCGATCCGGTCGCCGACCGCATCCGTGCCGAGATCGGGGAGGTGACCCATGACAACGGTCCACGCGGCTGACCTGCTCCTCGCTGCCGAGGCGGGCAACCACACCGCCCGCAACCTGACCATCACGCTGTTCCTGGTCTTCGTGGCGGTGACCCTGGCCATCACCATCTGGGCCAGCCGGCAGACCAAGACGGCGACCGACTTCTACGCGGGCGGCCGGTCGTTCTCCGGATTCCAGAACGGCATGGCGATCGGTGGCGACTACATGTCGGCCGCCTCGTTCCTCGGCATCGCCGGCATCATCGCGCTCTACGGCTACGACGGCTTCCTCTACTCGATCGGCTTCCTGGTCGCCTGGCTGGTGGCGCTGCTGCTGGTGGCGGAACTGCTGCGCAACTCGGGCCGGTACACGATGGCCGACGTGCTGGCGTTCCGGATGCGCCAGCGGCCGGTGCGGACGGCCGCGGCGGTCTCCACCATCACGGTGTCGATCTTCTACCTGTTGGCGCAGATGGTGGGCGCCGGCGCGCTGGTCGCGCTGCTGCTCGGCATCCGGCCGGGGACGACCTTCCTCGGCATGGACGCGGCCACCGCCAAGGTGGCCACCATCATCATGGTCGGCGCCCTGATGATCATCTACGTCACCGTGGGTGGCATGAAGGGCACCACCTACGTGCAGATCGTCAAGGCGTTCCTGCTGATGGGTGGCGCGCTCCTGATGACCCTGCTGGTGCTGGCGAAGTACAAGTTCAACCTGTCGTCGCTGCTCGGCGACGCCGCCGCCTCCTCCGGCAAGGGCAGCGCCTTCCTCGAACCCGGGCTGCGGTACGGCGTGGAAGTGGCCGGTAACGCGACACAGACCTTCTACAACAAGGTCGACCTGCTGTCCCTGGGCATCGCCCTGGTGCTCGGCACGGCCGGCCTGCCGCACATCCTGATCCGCTTCTACACCGTGCCGACCGCCAAGGCGGCCCGCAAGAGCGTGCTCTGGGCGATCGGCATCATCGGCACCTTCTACCTGCTCACCCTGGCCCTCGGCTTCGGTGCGGCGGCGCTGGTGGGCAGCCAGGCGATCACCGCGCAGGACAAGGCCGGCAACACGGCGGCACCACAGCTGGCCGAGGCGCTCGGTATCGACTTCTTCGGCGGCGACCTGGGTGGCGCCGCCCTGTTGGCGATCATCGCGGCGGTCGCCTTCGCCACCATCCTGGCGGTGGTCGCCGGATTGACCCTGGCCTCGTCGTCCAGCCTGGCGCACGACTTCTACGCGAACGTCGTGAAGAGGGGCGAGGCGTCGGAGCGGCAGGAGGTACGGGTCGCCCGGATCTCCGCCCTGGTGATCGGCGCGATCTCCATCCTGCTGTCGATCTACGCACAGAACCTGAACGTAGCGTTCCTGGTGGCGTTGGCCTTCGCGGTCGCCGCCTCGGGCAACCTGCCGGCGATCCTCTACAGCCTGTTCTGGCGGCGGTTCAACACCTCCGGCGCGGTGTGGGCGATCTACGGCGGTCTGCTCTCGGCCGTACTGCTGGTGTTCTTCTCACCGGTGGTCTCGGGCGCCGCGACCTCGATGTTCCCGGACCACGACTGGCAGTGGTTCCCGCTGTCCAACCCGGGCATCATCTCCATCCCGTTCGGCTTCCTCTGCGGGTGGATCGGCACCCTCATCTCCAAGGAGCACGACGAGGACAAGTACGCGGAGCTGGAGGTGCGTGCCCTCACCGGCTCGGGCGCACACTGATCGACGCATCGGGCCCCCTGTCGACGCCACGCGTCAACAGGGGGCCTCTTGCTGTTCACGGCGGTCGGTAGGCTGACCGGCATGAAGGTTGCTGAGCGCTTCGGTCCCGGTCACCGTGTCCTCGTCACCGGTGGGGCCGGTTTCGTCCCGTCGCACCTGGTGGACGCCCTGATCGCCCGCGGTTGCACGGTGGTGGCCCTGGACAACTTCGTCACCGGCTCCAAGGAGAACGTCGCCCACCTGCTGGACCGGCCAACCTTCACCCTGGTCGAGGCGGACATCTCCGATGGCCTGCCGACCCACCACCCGGCGCTGGCCGAGCGGTTCGACGCGATCCTGCACATGGCCTCGCCGGCCAGCCCCACCGACTTCGCCCAACTGCCGGTGGAGATCCTGCGGGTCGGCTCGGTGGGCACCCTGCACCTGCTGGAGCGCGCGACGGCCGACGGCGCCCGGTTCCTGATGGCCTCCACCTCCGAGGCGTACGGGGACCCGAAGGAGCACCCGCAGCGCGAAACCTACTGGGGCAACGTCAACCCCATCGGGGTACGCAGCGTCTACGACGAGGCGAAGCGCTTCTCCGAGGCGGCCACGATGGCGTACCACCGCTACCGCGGGCTCGACGCGGCGATCGTCCGGATCTTCAACACGTACGGCCCGCGGATGCGCCCGGACGACGGCCGCGCCATCCCCACCTTCATCTCCCAGGCGCTGCGCGGCGAGCCGATCACCGTGCACGGCACCGGCAACCAGACCCGGTCCATCTGCTTCGTCGAGGACCTGGTGCGCGGCATCCTGCTGCTGCTCGACTCGACCGAGACCGGCCCGGTCAACTGCGGCACCGAACACGAGATGTCCATGCGGCAACTCGCCGAGTTGATCGTGTCGCTCTCCGACAGCAGCTCCCAGGTGACCTACATCACCCGCAGCGCGGACGACCCCGAGATGCGTCGACCGGACCTGACTCTCGCCCGGGAACTGCTCGGATACGAGCCGACCGTGGCACCCGAGGACGGCCTGCGACGCACGATCGAGTACTTCCGGGCGCGGCTAGGGTAACCGGTCGGCAGCGGACGGCCGATCGCTGAGTGTCGCCTGAAGGCGGGATTGGCTCCCGCTACGTACCCTGAGTTACATGTCAGCGACATCGTCTGCCGGCGTTCCGCACCCGCACCTGCACCGCAGCGCCGGGCGCGCCTCGGTGCCCGGCCCCGGCCGGGGCGCCTCCGGGCGTGCCCGCCCGACCGAGGCACGCTGGTACCCGTCACCCGACGAGGAGCAGCTCCGCCCTGGTGGCCCGGTGGGGCCGAGAGGACCCGTCGGCCCGGGTGGCAACGGCGGGTCGGGCCGGCGCGGTCCCCGGCCGCGCTGGGGTCGGATCGGCCTGGTGGCCGGGGTGGCGGTGCTGGTCCTCGCGCTGCTCGGTGGCGTCGGCGCGTGGCTGTACGCCCGCAACCTCGACGGTGACCTGGCCCGCACCGACCCGTTCGCGGAGATCACCGGGGGGCGGCCGGTCAAGTCCGTCGAGGGCGCGCTGAACATCCTGCTGGTCGGCAGCGACTCGCGCGATCCGGACGCGCCGGTCGACACCAAGAGCCAGTGGCGGGCCGACACGATCATCGTGATGCACATCCCGGCCGATCACCAGTCGGCCTACCTGGTCTCCATCCCCCGTGACCTGTACGTGCCGATCCCGAAGAGCGCCGGCGCCGACTGCGGCTCCGGTCAACGCGCGAAGATCAACGCGGCGTTCGCGTTCGGTGGGCTGCCGCTGGCGGTACGCACCGTGGAGTGCTTCACCGACGTGCGGATCGACCACGTGATGGCGATCGACTTCGGCGGTTTCAAGGAGGTCACCGACGCCCTCGGCGGGGTGGACCTGAAGGTGGAGCGGACCATCACCTCGATCCACAAGCCGTACCGGACGTTCACCAAGGGCACCAACCACATGGACGGCGCGGAGGCACTGGACTGGATCCGGCAGCGCAAGCAGTTCCCGGACGGGGACTTCGCCCGCATGCGGCACCAGCAGGAGTTTCTCCGCGCTCTGATGGACAAGGCGGCGAGCACGGGCACGCTGGCGAACCCGAAAAAGCTCAACGACTTCCTCCAGTCGGTGACCGCGGCCGTAACCGTGGACCAGGGTTTCTCGGTTACAGACATGGCGCTGCAGTTCCGCAACCTGCGTGGGCAGAACCTCACCTTCGTCACCAGCCCGAACTCGGGCAGCGACACGATCGACGGCGAGTCGGTGGTGGTTTCCGACCGGGAGAAGGCGTTGGCGATGTACCGCGCGATGTCGGCCGACACCATGGCGGACTGGGTCAAGGCCAATCCGCCGGAGGGCAGCGACGGCGGGTAACCGCCTGCCCACCGATTGAGCAATCGAATGGCGACGATAGACCGAATCGCGGAAATTGCCGTCCGGATGGACCGGTGATGAACTCGCCAAGTCGAATCGATGTACGTACAGTGGTGCCGCCCCCTCCTGATCACGAGCTGGAGCACGAATGCCGGTTCAGGCCAGTCGTCGCCCTTCGTCCACCGGGTCCGCCGCCCCCAGCGGCCGGATCGGCGCGTCCATACCCGTGCAGCCGGGCCGCTCGGGCGGCGGGTCGGGTGGGCGTCCACCCGGCGGCGGTGGCGGCCGGACGGGCGGCGGTGGGCCGGCTAAGAAGCGGAGCCGACGCAAGGATCCCCTCTGGGCGCGGCTGACCGTGATCTTCGGTGCCGTGCTGATGCTCAGCAGCGGCGCGGCCATCGTCGGCGGCAAGGTGCTGATCGGGCAGGCGACCGGTGACATCGCCCAGCGCAACCTGCTCGGTGAGGCCGGCAAGTCCGACGCCGAGGGCGGGGCGAGCCTGGACGGCTCGATCGACATGCTGCTGCTCGGCGTGGACGCGCGGGAGCGCTGGGCCGCCGACGACGTTCGTTCGGACAGCATCATCATCCTGCACATTCCGGCCTCGCACGATCAGGCGTACCTGATCTCCATCCCGCGCGACACCCAGGCCCAGATTCCGCCGTTCAAGAAGAGCGGCTTCACCGGAAGCACCGAGAAGATCAACGCGGCGTTCCAGGCCGGGGCCCGCAACGGCGGCGGCTGGGAGGGTGGCGCCCAGCTGATGGCGCAGACCATCAAGCGGCTCACCGGCGTCAGCTTCGACGGCGCGGCGATCATCAACTTCGGCGGCTTCAAGAACGTCATCGACACCCTCGGCACCGTCAAGATCTGTGTGAGCCACGAGGTCAAGTCGAAGCACATGTCGTTCGTCGACGGCAAGCCGATGTGGAACGCCGACGCCAAGAAGACCGGCAAGAAGATGACGCCGGTGGTGCACAAGAAGGGCTGCCAGCAGATGGAGGGCTGGGCGGCCCTGGACTACGCCCGGCAGCGCTACGGGCTGCCCGGCGGCGACTACGACCGCCAGCAGAACCAGCAACAGCTGATCAAGGCGATGGCCCGCAAGGCCACCGAGGGCGGCACGCTGACCAACCCGGCGAAGCTGAACCAGCTGATCAAGGCGGCGGGCAAGGCGTTCGTGCTGGACACCGGCGGTGCCAAGATCGAGGATCTGATCTTCACCATGCGCGGGGTGACCGCGAACGAGCTGACCATGCTGAAGACCAACAACGGCACCTTCAACAGCAACGGCCAGGGCAGCGAGGCGTTGAGCCCCGAGACCATGGAGATGTTCCAGGCGGTCAAGCAGGACAAACTGGCCGAGTTCATCTTCACTCACCCCGAGGTGATGTCCACCCGCAAGTGACGGCCACGGTGGCGGCCTGAAGTCGCGGAAACACCGCGGGGACCCCGTCACCCTCCGTAGTCTTACGTGAGCAGGTTTCACGTATCGGCTGCGGGGAGGCGGTCACGTCCAGGTCCGGACGGAACGCGGCGGGTCGGGCCGGCACGGCCCCATCCGCCCGGCCGCGTACCGCCCGCGGGTCGCGGATCCTGCTCGGCATCGGCCTGGCCCTCGTCCTGCTGGCCGGGCTCGCCGTGATCGGCCTCAAGACGCTCACCAACCGGTACGACCGCACGGTGACCAAGGAGCAACTGCTCGACCCCGGCGCCCGCACCGACCGCACCGACCTGGACGGGCCGCTCAACTACCTGCTGGTCGGCACCGACCGACGCGCCGGGAGCAGCGAACCGGACCAACGCTCCGACACCATCCTCATCGTGCACGTGCCCGCCGGCCAGCGGGAGGCGTACCTGGTCTCCATCCCCCGCGACCTGCTGGTCGCCATCCCACCCGCGAACGGCTTCACCGGCGGCCCGGACAAGATCAATGCGGCGTACGAGCACGGCGGCGGCGGACAGGCCGGCACCCGCCTGCTGTCCAGCACCCTGAACCGGCTCACCGGCATCCGGTTCGACGGGGCCGCGCTGATCGACTTCTCCGGCTTCCGCAAGGTGATCGACCTGCTCGGCGGAGTGGAGATGTGCGTGGACACCGAGGTCCGTTCGATCCACACCAACCGGGTCTTCCCCACCGGCTGCCAGCGGATGGACGGCGCACAGGCGCTGGACTACGTACGGCAGCGCTACGACCTGCCCGGCGGCGACTACGACCGGCAGCACCACCAGCAGCAGTTGCTCCGGGCGATGCTGGACAGCGCCGGCAGTGCGGACCTGCGCAGCAACCCGATCAAACTGGACCAGGTGCTCCGGGCCGTGGGCGGTTCGTTGACCGTCGACACCAACGGCGTACCCCTCGAGGACCTGCTCCTCGCGCTGCGCGCGCTGCCGCCCGACGGGATGCGCGGCATCCAGGTGCCCTCGTCGCCGCAGACCATCGACGAGGTGTCGTACGTGGTCCTGGACAACGGGGGCAACGGGCTCTTCGAGGCCGTACGGGGGACACGGGTGCCCACCTGGGCCCAGGCCAACCCGCGCTGGGTGTCCCGGCTGTGACGGTGTCGACGGCCCGGTCGGTGCCGATCCGGCCGATGAGGATCTAGTGTTGCTTCCTGTGTTCGGACCCCAGGTTCCCACCGTGCCCGTGACCGAGATCGCCGACGACACCTACCTGCTGGACGTGCGGGAGGACGACGAGTGGGCGGCCGGCCACGCCCCCACCGCCCACCACCTGCCGATGATGGAACTGCCGGCGCGGCTGGCGGAGGTGCCGACCGACCGGGAGGTGGCCGTCATCTGCCGCTCCGGCGGCCGTTCCGCCCAGGTCGTCGCCTACCTGACGAACAACGGCTGGGAGCAGGTGCGTAACGCCGACGGCGGGATGCGCCAGTGGGCCGCCGTCGGCCGCCCGGTGGTCGACGCGAACGGGCAGCCCGGCCAGGTCATCTGAGGCGGTCGAGATGGGCGGGCCTCAAGTCTTCGCGCACCGCGGCGCCTCGTACGACCTGCCGGAGCACACCCTCGCCGCGTACCTGCGTGCCCTGGACGAGGGCGCGGACGGCCTGGAGTGCGACGTCCGGCTGACCCGGGACGGGCATCTGGTCTGCGTGCACGACCGGCGACTGGACCGCACCAGCAACGGTCGCGGTCTGGTCAGCGCGCGTACCCTCGCCGAGTTGGAGGCACTGGACTTCGGTTCCTGGCATCCGGGCAGCGCGGCCGACGGTGACCTGCCGCCGGACGAGTCGCACACTCGGCTGCTGACGCTGGCCCGGCTGCTGGAGGCGGTGCTGGCCGCCGGCCGCCCGGTGCGGCTGCTGGTGGAGACGAAGCACCCGTCCCGCTACGGCTCGGCCGTGGAACGGCGTCTGGTCGACCTGCTACGCCGCTACGGGCTGGCCGACCCGGCACCGGACGACCCGGTCCAGGTGACCGTGATGTCGTTCTCCCCGCTGGCGATCCGCCGCATCCGGGAGCTGACCCCGACGGTGCCCACGGTGCTCCTGCTGGAGGTGCTGCCGCCGTGGCTGCGGCTGGGTCGGCTGCCGTTCGGCGCCCGCATCGCCGGGCCGGGCATCGGTCTGGTCCGGGCCCGTCCGCACCTGCTGCCCGCGCTGCGCGCGGCCGGCAACCAGGTGTACGTCTGGACGGTCAACGAACCGGCCGACCTGGAGCTGGTGCTGGCCGCCGGGGTGGACGGGATCATCACCGACCGCCCGGCGCACGCCCTGGCCCGGCTGGACCGTTGACCGTCGGCGACCCGCGGGGGTGCCCAAATCCGGGTCGACGGGGCAGACTCGGCACATGCCGGAGCGTATCGATTTCCCCGCTCTCATCGCCGGCCACACCGTCGTCATCGAGATGATCAATTCTGGTGACGCCGGCCTGCCCGTCCTCACCCAACTGCTGCGGGTCGCCCAGCCGGCGCTCGGCGCGACCGGGATGGCCTTCGTCGAGTTCGGCCCGACCGGCGGTCGCGTGATCGCCGCGACCGGCGCGGCGGAGTGGGCCCTCGGCCGTCCGCTGGCCGTCGACGACCCGGACACCGTCTGCCTGCTGTCCGGCCCGCGGGTACGCCAGGTCCGGGTGCAGCACCTCAACGGCAAACTGGCCGGTGAGCTGGCCGGCAGCGGCCTGCGCCGGATGGTGGTGTCCCGGGCCGAGATCGACGGGCACACCGTCGGGAGCCTGCACGCGCTCTACCCGAACGACGACGAGCCGGGGGCCGAGCGGCAGGGGGTGGTCGCCTACCTCGCGTCCTGCATCGGGCACATGTACGGCGACCAGAGCGGGCTGCCGGTGCACGGCGACGGGCCGGTGGCGGCGGCGCTCGCCGACGGGTTGGCCGTGGTCGACCGGGACGGTCACGTCCACCTGTGGAACCCCGCCGCCGCACAGGTCACCGGCCGATCCGCCGAGCAGGCGCTGAGCCGTCCGCTGCCGTTCCCGCTGCCACCCTCCGGCCAGGTCCGCGACCACCTGCTGCCGGACGGGCGGTGGCTGCGGATCACCTCCGGCGACCTGCCCGGCCCCGGCGCGCTGCGGGTGGTGACCTTCCGCGACATCACCGGCCAGCAGCGCCGAGACCACGACCGGGACCTGTTCGTCGCGGTGACCAGCCACGAGCTACGGACGCCGGTCACCGTCATCAAGGGGTACGCGGACACCCTCACCGACCACTGGGAGTCGCTGACCGACGTCGACCGGCGACAGGCCGCCCGGGTGATCGGGCAGCGTGCCAACGAGCTGGCCCGCCTCGTCGACCGGCTGCTCTCCTCGGCCGCCGAGGCGGGGCCCGGGGACGCCCCGCCCACCCCGTTCGACCTCGGTGAGGCGCTGCGCGCCGCGGTCGTCGACCAGCCGGCGGAGCTGCGCCGCCGGCTGGTGCTCCGTCTCCCGTCCGACCTGCCCAAGGCGCTCGGCCACCGGCCCAGCCTCGCCACCGTGCTCACCGAGCTGGCGACGAACGCCGGCAAGTACTCGCCACCGGATTCTCCGATCGAGGTCACCGCTGGGGTCGACGGTCAGCTGGTGGCGTTCCGGGTCAGCGACCGGGGCATCGGCATCCGCCCGGACCACGTGGAGCGGGCCTTCGACCGGTTCTGGCAGGGCGAGTCCGGCGACCGCCGCGGCTATCCGGGAGCGGGTCTCGGGCTCTATCTCGTCCGCCGGATCGTTGAACAGCAGAATGGATGGGTATCCCTACGTCCGAGGACCGGCGGCGGTACGGTCGCAGAGGTGCGGCTACCGCGCGGTTGACCGGCGGTGGCGCGACGTGGAGGCGACGGTGGCAGCGGCAGCGAGGGAACGGGCGTGGTGCGTGGTGGTGCCCCACCATCCCGCCGGGGCACGGCTGGCCCGGCACCGGCTCGCCGACGAGCTGGCCGACGTCGTACCCCCGACTCTTCTCGCGGATCTGATCGCGGTCCTCGCCGAGCTGGTGGGCAACGCGGTACGGCACGCCCGGCCGCTGCCGGGCGGTGTGGTCCGGGTGGCCTGGCGGTTGCGGCCCTCGGCCGAGGGCCCGCGGATCCAGTTGCGGGTGACCGACGGCGGCGCGGGTGCCGGCCCACTGTTGCGCACGGCCAGCCCGGACGCGGCGGACGGGCGCGGGCTGCACATCGTGGCCGGCCTGGCCACCCGCTGGGGCGTCGAGCGCGACGGCATGGGCCAGCGCGTCTGGGCGGAGTTCGACCCGACCCCCACACCTCGGCCCGACCTGGTGGTGGCGGGCTGAACGACCCGTCGGGGCGGGTCCGGCCCACGACGAGCCGGTCGGGCCTCTAGGCTGTGACGCCGTGAGCAAGCGTCGAAAGAGCCAACGGGCCGCCGCCGACAGCACCCCCCGTCGGGACAAGGTGCGGGACATCTTCGTGCCGCGACCGTTCGAGGGGCTCATCGACGAGCCCGAGTGGATCGCGCTGCGCGAGCTGGTGCCCGCCGCCTCCGCGCCGCTGCGGCTGGCGCCCGCCCTGGTCGAGGAGTTCGGCGACCGGCCCGCCACGCTGGCCACCGTGCTGCCGATGGCCGCCCCGGCGATGACGAAGCCGGACGGCCGGGTGCTGATCGGTCTGCAACGCCACCAGCAGTCCGGCGACGTCTCGCGGGATCTGGCCGAGGCGCTGCTGAGCGCGTTGCGGACCGAGCCGGGCGCTCCGGTGGCCGTCCCACCGCTGCCCGGCCCCGGCCCCCGCCTGCAGGACATCCTCGTCGACGGCCCGCTGGACGTCAGCATGCACGACGGGTTCGAGTTCTGGCTCGACCCCGGCGCGGCGGACGACCCGACCGTCCAGGCGTCCCTGGAGCGGGCGAACGCGGCCATCTACCCGACCGTGCGGCTGACCGCGGCGAAGGCCGCGTACTGGTGCCAGGTCCCGGAGAAGGCACACGTTCGCTGGGTGCTGCCGGAGGACGAGGACGCCGCCCTGGACGCGCTGGCCCGCCTCGGCGCGGCCGGCTCGCTGACGCTCGGCGAGCAGACCAAGTTCGCCGGCATGTTCCGCGCGCACGGCCGTCTGGTGCCCGTCTGGGACCTGCCGGAGGACACTCCGGCGACCGACTGGGAGGACCCGGTGGCGCAGTTCGCCAAGCGGTACGCGGAGGCGCTCACCGCCACCGACCCGCTGGACGCCGCCGGCCGGCGCGCCCGACAGGGGCTGCTCGGCCGCCAGCTCACCCTTCGCTGAGCCCGACCCGCTCACCCGGCGCGGAGCCCCGCCGACCCGCTCACCCGGCGACGGGCAGCGGGTCGCGGGTGATCGGGCAGGACATGCAGCGTGGGCCGCCCCGGCCGGAGCCCAGCTCCGATCCGGCGATCGGGATCACCTCGATGCCGGCCCGCTCCAGTTGGGCGTTGGTCTCGGTGTTGCGTTCGTAGCCGACGCAGAGCCGGGGCGCCAGGGCGAGGGTGTTGTTGCCGTCGTCCCACTGCTCGCGTTCGGCGGTCACCGGGTCCAGCCCGGTGTCGATGACCCGTAGCTGGTCCAGGTCCATCGCGTCGGCGGCGGCCCGGAGGAACGGCGCCGGGCCGTCCACCCGCGGGTCCTCGCCGTCCGCGCCGGCGATCACCGTGTACGCGGAGAGCGTGCTGGCGATGTTGGGATACATCAGCACGGCGTCGGAGTCGACCATCGTGCAGACGGTGTCCAGGTGCATGGTGGCGCGTTTCTGGGCGATCGGCACCACCAGGATGGTGTGGGCGAGCCCGGCGGCGAAGACCTGCCGGCCGAGGCGTTCCGCGCCGGCCGGGGTGGTCCGTTCGCCCACGCCGACGGCCAGCACGCCGGGGGCGAGCAGCAGGACGTCCCCGCCCTCCAGGTGCTCCAGGTTCGGCCGGTAGACGAACTCGGTGCCGGCGAAGCGCGGATGGTGGCGATAGATGGCGTCGGTGATGGTGGTCTCCCGGCGGCGGGCCGGCATGGCGAGGCTGGTGACGCCTACCCGGTCGCCGATCCACAGCGACGAGTCCCGGGTGAACAGCAGGTTGGGCAGCGGATCGATGACGAAGTCGTGCCGGTCCATCAGCGTGTAGACCAACCCGCCCGGCCGTTCGGAGCTGATCCGCAGTTCCTCGTGGGCCAGGCCGGCGGTGAGCACGTCGGCCAGCGCGGCCGGGTCGAGGTAGGAGAGGTGGTCGGCGACGCGGGCGCGCAGGGTGTCGCCCAGCCGCCGGGAACGCAGCACCTGCTCGGTGAGTTCGGCTCGGGCGTCCGCGACGGCCAGCGTCTCGGTCAGCAGGGTCGCCAGGTAGAGCACCTCGACACCGCGGTCGCGCAGCGCGGCGGCGAACGCGTCGTGCTCCTCCTGGGCGCGTCCCACCCAGGGGATCGCGTCGAACAGGAGCGAGTCGTTGTTGCGGGGGGTGAGCCGGGCCAGTTCCGGGCCGGGCCGGTGCAGCAGTACGGTGCCGAGCCGGCCGACTTCACTGTCGACGTAGTGGGTCACCCCCGCAGCGTAGGGCAGGGTTTGGCGGCATCCGAGAAAAGAACTGTGGATGAATATGGCATTCATCCACAGTCACTCCGGCGCTCCGGCTTGCCGAACACCGGGAGTGGCAACGTAGGGTAGTGAGGACATAACCGAGGGACCTTTTGCCGGAGGTCGCGATGACTGTCTTTCCCGCACGACGAGCCGTACCGTCCGCACGGGCACTGCCGCCCGTCGCGGTGCCCCACCCCCGCGTCGATTCGCCCGGGGCTCTCGAACCGGTCCGTCCGACACCGCTCGAGTGGGCCCGCCGTCGTCGGGCCGAGCGCGGTGCCCGTCGTCTGGAGGTGGCCGGAGCACGGGCGCTGGGCCAGCTCGATCATCTCGGGCCGGCCTGGCACGTCATCGAGTGGCCCCGCACCGACATGACGGACGTCCTGCTCGACCGCACCCAGGACGAACGCGCCGGGTTCCTCGCCATCGGGCCCAGCGGCCTGTTCGCGGTGACCATCGCCGACCACGGCCGGGCCCGCGTGCTCGTCGCCGGGGACGTCGTCCAGATCAACGGCAAGCGGCCGCCGTACGTGGCCGAAGCCCGCCGGGACGCCAAGCGTGCCAGCAAGGCCCTGTCCGACGCCGTGGGGCTGGCCGTCCCGGTCACGCCGGTGCTGACCTTCGTCGGCTCCGGCGTGATCAGCGTCTACGGCCTCCCGAAGGACTGCCTGATGGCAACCCACCGGGAGTTGGACAGGCTCCTCGTGGCCGGTGGCAGCCGGATCAGCCCGGCCACCGCCGAAAAGCTGTCCCGGGTCGCACAGCACCCCGCGACCTGGCTGAACGGCACGTACCCTCCAACGGCCGACTACCAGTGGTATGAGGAGGGCCGAACGGCCGCTGACAAGCCGGCCCACCACCGGTAACGTCACCGGCGACGCCACGCGGCTCCGGTCCCCCCGTTCACCCCACCGGTCTCCGCGCCGTCACCGGCCGCCCCGGTCCAGCCAGACCGGTCGGCGACCCGGTGCGCTCGGTGGTTCTGTCGGCGACCCGCTAGCGTGGACAGTCCCTCGGTGTACATAGGAGGCTCGGTGGCCCACGTCGAACTTTCGCTCTCGGAAGTGTTCGTGCCAGCGGCGCGGGCCTCGACAGAGCCGGGGCTCGACAACTTCGGTCAGTGGTCCTCGACGGTGTGCCGGGCCGACGAGCCCTGCCTGCTGATCGACGCCGACACTCTGGTGGTGGCGATCTCCACGGCCGGTTGCGAGCTGCTCTGCCTCGGCGAGCCGGACGGCCTGATCGGGCGGCCGCTGCTCGACGGCGGGCTGCGCCTGTTGGACTTCACCGCCAACCGGGGCGAGTTGACCGAGGCCGAGATCGACAAGATCCCGCCCCTGCTGGCGCTCTCCTCCGGCCGACTCGCCCGCGGGCTGCTCCGGGTGCAGGCCGCCTCGGCGGACAGCTCCGACGCGACCGTCGACGCGATCTCCACGCCGGTGCACGCCGACGGTGCCGTGGCCGGCTCTCTCACCTTCTTCTCCGAGGTCTGACCTGCGGCGTGTTGTGTCACTCGCCGCACGCGGCGATGCTGGGGCCGGCCCGCATCGAGGCCGTAGGGTGCCCTCATGCTCGACATCGCTCTGCTGCCGGGGGAGTACGCCGTGTGCCGGTTGGCCGCCGGCGCCGCCCTGCCGCACGAGCTGACGAGCGGGCTGGGCCGCGCCGACGTGATCACCGTGAGCTGGACCGCCGACGGGATCTCGGTGATCTGCCCGACCGACCGGGTGCCCGCGCAGGCCGTGGTAGAGACGGCGTGGCGTTGTCTGCGGGTCGCCGGCCCGGCGGAGGTGGCCGGCGCCGGCACCCTGGCCGCGCTGGTCGACCCGCTCACCGAGGCCCGGGTCAGCGTGGTCACCTTCTCCACGTTCGACACCGATTACGTGCTGGTGCCGGCCGTCCGGCTGGCCGAGGGCACGGCCGCCTTGGAGCGCGCCGGGCACCGGGTCCTCGGCTGACCTTCACCCGGCCGGCCGCTCCCCCTACGATGGGCTCGGCCACCCCGGCCACGACGAACTCCCGATGTCCCAAGGATCGGCCCGTGCCGTTCACCCCACGCCGCCGCGCGTCCACCCCATCGCGGGCGGTGACACACACCGTGCTGCCGGCGACCCTCGCGCTGCTCACGATCGGTGCGGTGACCGGCTGCGGCACCCCACCCGAGCTACGAAACCCGGGCGCGGCGCCGACCGGCACCGGATCCCCGACGGCGGCCCCGACGCGCACTCCCGGCACCACGCCCACCACCGCGCCGTCCCTACCGCCGTTCGGCACCCCGTCGGCCACCCCGGACGCCGGGCTGGTCGCCACGGCCTGCCGGAACGGGCCGACCGGACAGCGGGTCGTGGAACTGCTGCGCGGGCAGGCCGATGTGCTGCCGCCCAACGTGCGGGTCCAGGTCCGCACCGGCCCGCTCTGCGCCGCCGACTGGCAGTACACGGTGCTCGACGTGACCGGGCACGAGGAGCTTCAGGTCGTCACCCGGGGTCGACCGACCGCACCGGAGCTGGTCACCGCCGGCACCGACGTGTGCACCATCGAGGTACGCGCCACCGGCCCCACCGGGATCCGGACGCTCGCCTGCGACGCCGGCCCGGCCATCGGGCCGGGTGCGTAGGCTGGTCGACATGCCGGGAACACCACCGACGCGTTTCGTCTACCTCGGTCCGGAGGGCACCTTCGCGGAGCAGGCCCTGCGTACCATCCCCGCCGCCGAACGCGGCACCCGTACGTCCGCACGCAGCGTCGGGGAGGCGTTGGACCACGTCCGGGTCGGGGACGCCGACGCCGCGCTGGTGCCGTTGGAAAACTCGATCGGCGGCGCGGTGGGCGTCACCCTCGACGAGATGGCCGAGGGCGAGCCACTGGTGATCAGCCGGGAGGTGGTCCTGCCGGTGGAGTTCGTGCTCGGCGCGCGGCCGGGCACCTCGCTGACCTCGGTCCGTGTCGTCGCGGCGCATCCGCAGGCGTCCAACCAGTGCCGGGGCTGGCTGCGCGACCACCTGCCCGACGCGGTGGTGGTCGACGTGCTCTCCAACGGCGCGGCGGCCGCCGGCGCCGGGTCCGGCGAGTACGACGCGGCGATCTGCGCGCCGATCGGGGCGACCCGGCACCGGCTCACCGTGCTCGCCGACAAGATTGCCGACCATCCCGACGCGGTGACCCGGTTCGCGTTGGTGTCCCGCCCCGGGCCGCCTCCGCCGCCGACCGGCGACGATCTGACCTCGCTCGCGGTCTACATCGCCCACGACCGGGTCGGTGCGCTGCTGTCGGTGCTGATGGAGCTGGCTGTCCGGGGGGTCAACCTGACCAGGATCGAGTCCCGGCCGACCGGCGAGGCCCTGGGCCGGTACGTGTTCTTCCTGGACTGCACGGGGCACGTGGCCGACGTACGGCTGGGCGAGGCGTTGCAGGGGCTGCGCCGGGTCTGTGCCGACGTCCGCTTCCTGGGCTCGTACCCCCGGCACCGCTGGACCGCGGCGGCGGGTGAGCGGCCGGTGCCGGCGCCGGCCGGTCTGTCCGACGTCGACTACGCGGACGCGGCGGCCTGGCTGGCCCGGCTGCGCACCGGCGAGTTGAGCTGACCGCGGAGGTGCGGACACCCCCGGTGGCCCGGGAGCGCCCGCACCGGTGTGGTCAGCTCAGCAGACTGCCGAGCAGACCGCCCTCCTGCTGCTGCTGGCCGCTGCCCATGATCGGCGGCTCCTCGGACGGCTGCACCACCACGAAGCCCTGGCCGGCGAAGCTCATCGTGAACGACTCGCCGGTGCGGCGGCCCAGCAACGTGCCGAGGCCGAGCTGCTCGGCGCGGTGGTAGCCGGTCTGGAGGTTGGCCGACCAGCAGACGGCGGCCTGCGGGTCGACGTAGGTGGGCGCGTCCACGTTGAGCACGACCGGGGTGCCCTTGGTGGTGATGGCGATCCGGCCGTAGCCGCTGAACACGCAGTTGAACAGGCCGGACGAGGACGCCATCCCGGCGCCGCCGACCATCCTGATGTCGTACTGGAGGGTGGAGTCGAAGGCGAGGACGCTGGAGCCGTTGATGGAGAGCGCGTCGCCCGGCTCCAGGTCGATGATGTGCACGTCCTTGGCCAGCTCGGCGAGGAAGACGTCACCCTGACCGGTGACCTTCATCAGCGGGACGCCCTCGCCGGTGAGCTTCTGCTTGAGGAACTTGCCGAGCCCACCCGAGCCGAGCGCCTGGAACTGGACGTTGCCCTGGTAGGCGACCATCGACCCGACCCGGGCCATCGCCTCGCCGTTGAGCTCGATCTTCAACATCTTGGAGTTCTGCAGCCGCATGCCGGGCTGCGCGGACTCCTTCTCCAGGTTCTCCGCGGAGAACAGCTCGCTGCGCATGAAAGGGCCTCCCGAATAGGTTCGCGTTCGCTGCACCGACGGTAGGCGACCACGGCAACCACGGACCATCGGCCGAGCGGCGCGGCGCGGTTCAGCCCCAGCCCAGCGCGTGCAGCCGCGCGTCGTCGATGCCGAAGTGGTGGGCGATCTCGTGCACCACGGTGACCGCCACCTCGTCGATGACGTCCTCGTCGTCGTCGCAGATCCGCAGGATCGGACGGCGGTAGATGAAGATCCGGTCCGGCAGTACGCCGGAGTAGTCCCAGCCGCGATCGGTGAGCGCGTGGCCCTCGTAGAGGCCGAGCAGCTCGGCCTCGCCCGGTGGTGGGTCGTCCTCGACCAGGATCACCACGTTGTTCATCAGGCCGAGCAGTTCCTCGGGCACCTCGTCGAGAGCTTCGCCGACCAACTCCTCGAAGCGCTCACGGCTCATCTCCACCGGCACCTCGCCCATTGTGCCCGACGCGCCTGTTGAATGACCGTTGCCGGGAGTCCGCACGTTCACGGAAAGGGAGCGGCGGAGGCTCCCTTCCGTGAACGTGCGGTGTGCGGGTCGCCCGGCTCAGGAGGCCAGGCGCGCGGTGAGGGTGATCTCGGCGCCCGGCGAGAGCAGGCGGGAGATCGGGCAGTTCGCCTTGGCGGCCTCGGCGAGCTTCTGGAACTCGGCGTCGTCGATGCCCGGCACCTGACCGACGGTCTCCAGCTCGATCCGGGTGACGGTCATCCCCGCGTCGGTCTTGTCCAGGTGGACCTTGGCGGTGGTCTCGACGGAGGTCGGCGTCGAGCCGGCGTCGGCGAGCGCCTTGGAGAACGCCATCGAGAAGCAGCCGGAGTGCGCGGCGGCGATGAGCTCCTCGGGGTTGGTGCCCTCGCCCTCCTCGAAGCGCGACTTGAAGGAGTAGTTGCCCGACAGGCCGCCCTTACCGGTGCGGACGGTGCCGGAGCCCTCGGTGAGGTTGCCCTGCCATTGTGCTGAAGCGGTACGGATTGGCATGAGCAGAACGCTAGCGGAAAGGTGACCGCTGGGCGACCGACCGGCACCGACGCCCGCCCTGCGATTCGGGTCACCTGCCGTCGACTGTGCCATGATTCGACGCAGGTCCGTGACCGGCGGAAGGATGGCCGATGTCCGAGGAGCTGCCGATCCCACGGCAGGGCGACCGGTCCGACGGCCCGGCCGTGATCGAGTGGGGTGCCGACGATCCGCCCCCGGCGCGCCGGTTCGACCGGTCCCTGGCCGGGCTCACCCGGGATCCCCGGCTGCCCGTGCTGACCGCCGGGCTCGGGGCGGTGGCCGGCGTGGCCTCGATGGTCGGTGAGTGGCTGGTGATGACCCTGCCGAACGGCGGCCCGTCCGGTTCCACCTCGATCGACGTGCCCGCCGGGGTGTCCGACGTGGGTGGCTTCGGGATCGGTTACCTGGTCGGTCTGCTGGGTCTGGTCTGCACCGTGGCGCTGGCGCTGCGGGGCACGGCGGCCGCCCGGCAGAACGCCCGGCTGGTCGGGTTCACCCTGGCCGGAGCCCTGCTGGCGCTGTTGGTCGCCGCGGCGGCGACTCTGGAGGACTCCGGTCAACGGAACTACTTCTACGCGTCGGAGGACAACTTCCGGATCGAGTACGGCCGCGGCCTGGTGATGGCGTTCGTCGCCTGCGTCCTGTTCGCCGCCGCCCTGCGGCTGGCACCGACCGCGCCGGTTGACGACGACCGGTCCGGGGACACGACGGGGCAGGGCTGGCGCCGCCGGCACCGCGACCCGGTCGAGCAGGAGGACGGCCTGCCCGCGCCGGCCGACCTGACGGTCACCCCGTCAGCCCCCTTCGCCCGCCCCGAACACCCCGCCTGAAACCCCCGTGAGCCCAGACCTCGCGCGGGGGGTGTGGGGACACCTCACGGGGGTCCGGGGTTCGGGTTCGAGTCGCTTCAAAGCCATGGTTGGGGCGTGTTTCCCGAGGTACGGTTGCTGCCCGCCGTCACGCCGGGACCTTCTGACCGGCGCGACGGCGGTGGGCGAAGGAGGAACGATGACCCGCCCGGGACTGCCCAAGCTGATCGCGACCGACCTCGACGGCACGCTCGTCCGCAGCGACGACACCGTCTCCGCGTACACCCATGGGGTGCTCGACCGGGTGCGGGCCGCCGGAATTCCGGTGGTCGGCGCGACCGGACGCGGCCCACGGCTGACCGAGTTGACCCGCAACGACATCCGGGCCGCCGACTTCCTGGTGATGGCCGGCGGCGGCCGGGTGGTCGACCAGAGCGACCCGGCGGGCCCCGTGGTGCTCCGCGACGAGCGGCTGCCCGCCGAGGTGCTGGCCCGGTTGCTGGCCGACCTGGAGGCCGAGGTCGGCCCGCTGACCGTGATGGTCGAGGCGTCCGACGAGCACGACGCCCCGCTGTGGGGCGACTACCACGAAAGCTGGCCCTACCAGGACCGGTTCGAGGCACGCACCCGCGACGAGTGCCTCTCCTGCGACGTGATCAAGGCGTTCGCCCGGACCGCCGACGACCACGTCGACGAGTTGCTGGCGGTCGCCCGCCGGATCATTGCGCCGCAGGTCGCCACACTCACCCAGGCCGGGCTCGGCTTCATCGAGATCTGCCCACCGGGGGTGGACAAGGCGACCGGGCTGACGGTGGTGGCGCAGAGCCTGGGTGTCGACCCGGCCGATGTGCTGGTCTTCGGTGACATGCCCAACGACCTGCCGATGTTCGAGTGGGCCGGCTGGTCCCGGGTGGCGGTGGCCAACGCGCACCCCACCCTGCGCGCGGTCGCCGACGAGGTGACGCTGCGTAACGACGACGACGGAGTCGCGGTGTACCTGGACCGGCTACTGTCCCGGTGATGGGAGAGACGCCCCGCCTGGTCGCCACCGACATCGACGGCACGCTGATCCGCGACGACCGCACGCTCAGCCCGCGCACCGCCGACGTGCTCGCGCGGATCACCGCGCGAGGCACGCCGGTCGTGCTGGTCACCGGCCGTCCGGTCCGCTGGCTCAAGATGGTGTACGACCAACTGGCCGAGCCCCTGCCGGCGGTCTGCGCCAACGGCGCGGTGGTCTACGACCCGGTCACCGACGAGGTGCTGCGGGCCGACCCGCTCGCGCCGCAGCACCTGGCCGAGGTGGCCCGGAGGCTGCGCGCCGAGGTGCCCGACATCAGCTTCGCGGTGGAAATCCTGGACAGCCGGGAGATGCGGCACGAGGCGCACTACCCGCTGCGCTGGGACGCCGACCACGACCGGATCCGCCCGGTCGAGACGCCGGAGGAGTTGCTGTCGCTACCGGCGGTGAAGCTGCTCGCCCGCGCCGGCGAACAGGATCCGGACAGGTTCGTCGAGCTGATCGGCACGGCGGTGGCGGGGTTGGCCGAGGCCACGCACTCGTCGTACTCGGGTCTGGTGGAGATCTCCGCGGCTGGGGTGACCAAGGCGGCCGGGCTCGACTGGTACTGCGACCGGCTCGGCGTGGCCGCCGCGGACGTGCTGGCCTTCGGCGACATGCCCAACGACGTGCCGATGCTGACCTGGGCCGGGCGTGGCGTGGCGGTGGCCAACGCGCACCGCGCCGTCCTGGCGGTCGCCGACGAGGTGACGGCGGCGAACACCGAGGACGGCGTGGCGGCGTACCTGGAGAAGATCTTCGGGGTGGACTGAGGTCAGAGGTACTGACCGGTGTTGTGACCCTCGCCGCCGCCCGGCTGGCCGATGCCCGGCATTCCGGGGACGACCCCGCCCGGGCCACTGGGCAGCGCCTGCCGGCCACCGCGCATCTGCTCCAACTGCACCCGGGCTGCCATCTGCTGGGCGACCAGGGCCGCCTGGATGCCGTGGAACAGGCCCTCCAGCCAGCCGACGAGCTGGGCGTGCGCGATCCGCAGCTCGCTCTCGCTCGGGGCCTTGTCCTCGGCGAACGGCAACGAGATCCGTTCCAGTTCGTCGCGCAGCTCGGGCGCGAGGCCCTCCTTGAGCTCGACGATCGACCGCTCGTGGATCTCGCGCATCCGGTTGCGGCTGGCGTCGTCCAGTGGGGCCGCCTTGACCTCCTCCAGGAGCTGCTTGATCATGCTGCCGATCCGCATCACCTTGGCCGGTTGCTCGACCAGGCGGGTCGGGTCCTCACCCTGGCCCTCCTCGGTCTGCACGGTGCCGATCGGGCGGCCGTCCGGGCCGACCACCACCACCGTGCCGGAGTGACCGGACTCGTCGGGGCCGGGCTCGTCGTTCTGTCCAGCGGAGTGCGCTTCGGTCATGGGGTCCATCTTTACCCAGTGGGCGCGACCCATGCCGCCCGGGACCGACTCCCCGGGGCCGAACCACCCGGGCGGTGCGCGCTACCGTCGCGCCATGCCTGCCGACCCGCGTGCCGTGCTGACCCGGCCCGCCCCGGAGCCCGACCACACGGTGGCGTACGGCGATCACCCGGACCAGGTCGCCGACCTGCGTGCCCCGGCGGGCAGTGGCCCGGCGCGGCCACTGGTCGTCGTGGTGCACGGTGGCTTCTGGCGGGCCGAGTACGACCGGCGGCACACCGGACCGATGGCGGCCGCGCTCGCCGCACTCGGGTATCCGGTGGCGCAGGTGGAGTACCGGCGCACCGGGCAGCCCGGCGGTGGCTGGCCGGGCACGTTGACCGACGCGTTGACCGGGATCGCCGCGCTGCCCGAGCTGGCCGCCGAGGCACTGCCGGGCCGGGTGAGCGGGGCGGCGCCGCTCCTGGTCGGGCACTCCGCGGGCGGCCACCTGGCGATGTTCGTGGCGGCCACCGCACCGACGTCGGTGGGCGGGGTGCTCGCCCTGGCGCCGGTGGCCGACCTGGGCGAGGCGTACCGGCGGGATCTGGATTCCGGCGCGGTGGCGGCGCTGCTCGGTGGCGGCCCGGCCGAGGTCCCGGACCGGTACGCGGTGGCCGATCCACGAATGCTGGTGCCCATGCGGACACGGACAGTAGTTATTCATGGCTCGGAGGATCGACAGGTGCCGGTGGCGATGAGCCGGGATTTCGTCGCGGCGGCTCGTGGCGCAGGATCCGATATTTCCCTTCTTGAACTGCCCGGACACGAGCATTTCGGGCTGATCGACCCGGAGGCTTCGGCCTGGCCCCAGGTCCTCGATGCGTTGCGGTCTTTACACAATGATCAATAGCCATTGACGCAGCGTCGCGGAGCAGGTAGAACGCCGGAGGGGCTGTGTGTTCTGCCCTGCAACGCTCCTGGGAAGGAACTCGGTGTCGCAGATGAATCGCAGGCGGGCGCTCCAACTGTTGGCCGCGCTCGGTACCACCGGATTCGCCGCCGGATGCGGCTCCGACAGCGACACCCAGCCCATCGCCGATCGGAGCCCGGTCAAGATCGGTCTGATCACGCCGCAGGCCGGCGGCTTCAAGAGCATCGGCGACGACATCACCAACGGCTTCCAGCTCTTCCTCGACCTACACGACCAGCGGTTGGGCGGGCACCCGGTCGACCTGCTGACCGCCGACGAGGGTGACACCGAAAAGACCGGCAAGGCCGCCGTCGACGGTCTGCTCAAGCAGGGCGTGCTGGCGCTCACCGGGGTGGTCAACTCGGCGGTGATGCTCGGCATCCGGAACACCGTGGAGCAGGCCAGGGTTCCGCTGATCGGCTCCAACGCCTCACCGAGCAGCCTGCAGAGCGTCTTCTACATCTGGCGGACGTCCTACGTGCTGGACGAGGCCGGCCGGGCACTGGGCCGCTACCTGCGCGACCAGCTGCCGCCCAACGGCCGAGTTGCGATCATCATGCCGGAGAACGTCGGCAGCCCGGACGTGGTGCGCGGCTTCCGGCAGGAGTTCGGCGCCACCGACCCGCGGATCGCCGACCCGGTGACCTACACCACCGCCAACCCCAACCCGGGCATGACCGCGTTCACCGTGGACATCAGCAAGGCGCTGGCCAAGAAGCCGACGGCGGTCTTCTGCTTCTACGCCGGCAATGCCGCGGTGGAGTTCATCAAGCAGCTGCGCGAGAAATTCTCCGGGCCCGTCTACGCACCCGGCTTCCTCACCGAGGGCACCGTGCTGGAAAACCTGAAGGACAACGCGCTCGGCATCCAGACCGCGCTGAACTACTCGGCCGACCTGAACAGCACCTCCAACCGGGTCTTCGCCTCGGCGTACCGCAAGAAGTACCAGGTCACGCCCACCACGTACGCCATGGCGTCGTACGACGCGGCGCAGGTGCTCGACCAGGCCATCCAGCTGACCGGTGGGAAGCCGACGCCGCAGCAGGTCAACCTGGCACTGGGCAAGATCGGCCAGATCGACAGCCCGCGCGGGATCTGGCAGTTCAACCAGCCGCGTACCCCGCAACAGAAGTGGTACCTGCGGGAGGTGCAGCGCGACGGTCAGGTCATGTCGAACGTGCTGATCAACGAGCTGGCCACGCTGGGCTGACCGCCCGTCGACGCAATCAGGGGCCGACCTCCCGTCGGGAGGCCGGCCCCTGGCGTACGCGGCAGTGTTCGGGTCAGTGCCGCAGTTCGGCGATGCAGCACTTCACGCTGCCGCCGCCCTTCTTCAGCTCGCCCAACTCGACCGGGACCGGGTTGTAGCCGGCGGCCTTGAGTTTGCCGGCCAGCCGGGTGGCTTCGCTGTTGAGCACGACGTTCGCGCCGTCGCTGACGAGGTTGAGCCCGAAGGCCATGGCGTCCTCGTCGTCGGCGAGCACCGCGTCCGGGAAGAGTTGGGTCAGCACCCGCTGGCTGGCCGCCGAGAACGCGCCGGGGAAGTAGACGACGTTCGAGTCGTCGATGGAGGCGAGCGCCACGTCCAGGTGGTAGAAGCGTGGGTCGATCAGGCGCAGCGACACCACCGGCCGGCCCAGCGCCTCCTGCGCCTCGGCGTGCGCCGGGATCTCGGTGCGGAAGCCGTGCCCGGCCAGGATCAGCCCGCCGTGCGCCTCCGGCACGTACGCGAAGTCACCCTCGCCCTCGTTGGTCTCGCTCGGCGCGATGAAACGCCAGCCCTGCGACTCGTAGAAGGCGTGGTGCGCGGCGGCCTCGGCGGCCCGCTGCTCGTGCTTGAACCGCGCGCCGTAGACACTGCCGTCCACCACGAACGCGCCGTTGGCGGCGTAGACCATGTCGGGCAGGCCCCGCTCGGGGGTGAGCAGGTGCACCTCGTGGCCGAGGCCGACCAGCGTCTCGCGCAGCCGGTCCCACTGCTTGACGGCCAGTTCCCGGTCGACCGGGGTGGTCACGTCCATCCACGGGTTGATCGCGTACTCGACCGCGAAGTGCTCGGGCGAGCACATGAGATATGTCCGCTTTCGCGAGACTCCCTGCTGGTTCACGGTCACCAAGAGTAGGTACCGTGGAACTTTGGTAACAGCCACAACCGTTGCTTCCCAGAGGCGGAACGTTGCAGATAGACGCGGTAGACCAGCGGATCATTGCGTTGCTCGTCGCCGACGCCCGTGCGTCGTACGCCGACATCGGCACGCGGGTGTCACTCTCCGCCCCGGCGGTCAAGCGCCGGGTCGACCGTCTGCGCGCCACCGGCGTGATCAGGGGATTCACGGCGGTGGTCGATCCGGCCGCCGTCGGCTGGACCACCGAGGCGTTCGTCGAGCTGTTCTGCGCCGGCCGGACCACCCCCGCGCAGATCGGCGTGGCCGCGCGTCGACACCCGGAGGTGGTCGGGGCGTACACCGTCTCGGGCGAGGCGGACGCCCTCGTCCACCTGCGCGCCGCCGACATCGCCCACCTGGAGGCGGCCCTGGAACGACTGCGTGCCGAGTCCTTCGTGACCTCCACCCGCAGCACCATCGTCCTGTCCCGGCTGGTGGAGTCCCCCGGCGTCGGCCCCTCCGGCGGAGCTTGACCTCAAGCCAGGTTCACCTGTTGCACTGGTGCTGCCATCACCGGACACGAGGGGGACGTCATGCGGGCGATCTGGCTACGGGAGTTCGGCGGACCGGAGGTGCTGGTGCCCGGCACGGCGCCCGACCCGACGCCCGGCCCCGGCCAGGTGTCGATCGACGTCGCCCACGCGAACATCACCTTCGTCGAGACGCAGCAGCGCTCCGGTCGCCCCGGACCGTTCCGGGTCACTCCCCCGCTGATCCCCGGCAACGGCGTCGGTGGCGTGATCACCGCCGCCGGACCGGACGTTGACCCGGCGCTGGTCGGACGGCGGGTGGTCACCGCGACCGGCGGCTCCGGCGGGTACGCCGAACGCGCGGTGGTGGACGCGTCCGCGCCGATCGAGGTGCCCACCGGGTTGCCACTCGACGAGGCGGTGGCGCTGCTGGCCGACGGGCGCACCGCCGCCATGCTGATCGACACCGTCGGCGTACGCCCCGGCGACCGGGTGCTGGTGGAGGCCGCAGCGGGTGGTGTGGGCAGCCTGCTGGTGCAGCTGGCGGCCCGCGCCGGCGGACGGGTGATCGGCGCGGCCGGTGGGCCACGCAAGGTGGACCTGCTGCCCGGACTGGGTGCCGACCTCGCCGTCGACTACCTGCTGCCCGACTGGGCCGACCGCGTCCGAGCTGCGTCGGGCGGGGTCGACGTGGTGCTCGACGGGGTCGGCGGGGCAGTGGCCCGGGCGGCGTTCGAACTGCTCGACCCGGGTGGCCGCATGATCAGCTTCGGGTTGGCGAGCGGCGAATGGTCCCCGATCCCGCCCGAGGCCGCCACCGCACGGCAGGTCACGCTGCTCCGGCCGGACGTGCCACCCGCGCGCCTGCGGGCGTACACCGAACAGGCGCTCGCGGACGCGGCGGCCGGCCGGCTGCGACCCCTGATCGGCCAGCGCTTCCCGCTGGAGCGCGCCGCCGACGCGCACGCGGCCATCGAGGCGCGCGCGACGGTCGGCAAGACGCTGCTGGACCTCTAGAGGTACATGCCGGTGCGGTGCTGCGACTCGTCGCGCAGGACCGGCTTGTCGCCCTCGCCGAAGAACCGCTTGCCGCCGAACTCGCCGTGCAGCCGGTCGTCCAACTCGTCGGCGAGACCGGTCATCACCTGCACGGCCAGCATCAGGTGTGTGGCCTGGAAGTTGCGGCCGAACACCGGGATCGACGCCCAGACCGTGTCGTCGGCGCAGTAGAGGCGGCCGATCGGCATCCGGTTGGTCAGCTCGGACAGCTTGACGTAGAGCCGCTCGGTCGGCTCCACCTCGGTCAGCACCGGGGAGAAGACGTCCACCAGGGGCGGATTGTCCCGCACCCGGACGAACACCATCGCCGAGCCGGCGCGGATGGTGATGTCACCGTCCGAGTCGATCTGCAACCGGTCGGCGTCGGACTTGAGCATCGCGGACACCACCGTGCGCACCCGGTCGGGGAGGTCGAGCACGTCGTCCCGCTCCGCCTGGCCGGCGGCAGCCTCGGCCAACGCCTCCTCCAGATCGGCCTCGACGTCGGCGTCCGGGCCGAACTCGCTGCGCGCGGTACCCAACGGCTCCACGGCCAGCGGCTCGCGCTCGGCGTCCTGCACCAGGTAGACGAGGAAGGCCGGGTGCGGGGCACCGTAGACGTCGCGCAGCGTCCGGGAGAGCAGCGCGGCGACCCGGGTGGCCTCCGCCGTCGTACCGTCCAACCCGAAGGAGTTGAAGGAACCGGTCACCACGCCGGGCGGGGACCAGCCGAGCGCGATCATGTCCGCCACCGCGGCACGGTCCAACCGGTAGCCCGCCGGCAGGTCGGCGTTGCCGACCGCCCGGGCGGACAGCCCGCCGGTGCCGTCCACGTCGACGCTGATCGAGTAGACGGCGTCCCCCGTCCCGGAGGCGGTGGGATCCAGCGTCAGCTCAAGGTGCGCGCCCGGGGGCAACTCCCGCAGACGTACGGCGAGCGCGCGGGCGAACTCCTGCCACGCCTCGGTCACCTTGGCCCGCAGGTCGGTGGTGCTGGGCTCGTCGAGCAGGATGGAATCCGCCGCGCCGCCAGGCAGCTCACCGTCCGGCGCCGAGGGGTGGTCAGCCGTCATGATCGCCTCCGTCCGTCACGGTCACCCTACCCACGCCGTCCGGGGGTCGAATCAGCCCGGACCGGGATCGGACACCGAGATCGTTGGCTCCCAGGCGGTGACCTGGTGAAGCGCGTCCACGCCGGCCGGCGAGCGACGCTCAGGCCGCCGTCGGACCGGCGGGGTCGGCGGGGTCGGCCTGGCTGGCGGGTGCGGTGGGGTCGGTGCGGTCGGCACCCAGCTCGACCGGCCAGGTCGCCGCGAGGGCGCTGAGCCGCGCCGCGGCGTCCGCCGGGTCGGCACCCCGACCCACCGCCAACCCGAGCAGGTACGCGCTGACCGGCGCGCCCGGTCGCAGCACCTGGTGGGCGACGTCGCGGGCCACGTCCAGCACCGCCGACACGGGCACCTGGGTCGCGTCCAGGCTCAGCTCGGCGCAGGCCGCCGTGACCCAGTCGTCCATCACCGTCATCGCACCCACTCCTCCGCCCGGCGTACGTCCTCGTCAGTGTCGCAGTCGAACCAGGGCGGCGGGCCGCCGTCACCGCCCCAGGGCACCTCCCCGACGACGAGGCCGCCCAGCAGCGCCCGTACCGGGGCTCCGGCCAGGTCACCGCCGCGCCCGGCCGCCAGCCGATCCAGCCCGGCGCGCAGCGCGGCGACCCGCCACACGCCGCACAACGACTGCCGCCGACCGTCGGCGTCGACGAAGCACACCCCGTCGAGGAGACGCCCCCGCCCGGCAGGCCCGGTGCCAAGGCTCGACTCGGCGGCGCCCACCTCCCGGTGGTCCGCCGCCGCCCGGTCCGCCTTTGGCTGGTCCGCCGCCGCACGGGGGTCCGCCGCACGGTGCTCCGCCGCCGCACGATGCTCCGCCGCCGCACGATGCTCCGCCGCCGCACGATGCTCCGCCGCCGCACGGTGCTCCGTCGGGCTGAGCTGGGCCAGCAGCTCGCCGATCGCGGAGCGGGTGAGCAGCGGCAGGTCGGCGGCGAGCACCGCCACCAGGGTCGTGTCGGGATCGAGCCGCGCCAGCCCGGCCGCCATCGCGGCGACCGGCCCTCCGCCGGGCGGATCCTCCCGGGTCACCCGCACACCGGGTGGGACGGCCTCGGCCGGGCCGACCAGCACGCGCGGCGCGGCATCGGCGACGGCCGCCAGCACCCGGTCGCGCATCGACCGGCCGCCGACCGGCAGCGCGGGCTTGTCCACCCCACCCATCCGTCGGGCGGCCCCACCCGCGAGCACCACGGCGGCGTACGACCCCACCCGGCCACGGTAGCCGTGCCGCCGCCGGCCGGTGGCCCTTCCGAGTGCGCAATGGCCGGCGCCGTGCGGGCGTACCGCCACGGGGTGCAGGATGGCGGGATGGGACGGGCGACTGACCGACGGGGCGTACTCCGGATCGACCTGGACGCGGCGGCCGACGGACGCGGAGCCGTCCGACGGCAGGACACCCTCGCCGTCGAGGAGCCGCTGGAGATCCGGGTCGGCGCGGCCGGCCCCGGCCGGCGCAGGCCGCTCGCCGTCACCATGCGCACCCCGGGCGACGACCTGGATCTCGCCATCGGTTTCCTGCTGACGGAAGGGCTGATCCGCTCGACCGACGACGTGCTGACCGCGCAGCTCTGCGCCGGCGCCGAGACGCCGAACACGTACAACGTGGTGGACGTGGTGCTCGCCCCGGGCGTACCGGAGCCGACGACCGACCCGTCCCGGAACTTCTACACGACCAGTTCCTGCGGGGTCTGCGGCAAGGCCAGCATCGACGCGGTGCGTACCCGGTCGCTGTTTCCGGTCTCGGCCGACCCGCTCACCGTGCCGGCCACGTTGCTCGCCGAGCTGCCCGACCGGCTGCGGGCCGCGCAGCGCGGCTTCGACCGGACCGGCGGGCTGCACGCGGCAGGGCTCTTCACGCCCGACGGTGAGCTGGTGGTGCTCCGGGAGGACGTGGGTCGGCACAACGCGGTGGACAAGGTGATCGGCTGGGCGGTGCGGGAACGCCGGCTGCCGCTGGCCGGGTACCTGCTGCTGGTCTCGGGCCGGGCCAGCTTCGAGCTGACCCAGAAGGCGTGGATGGCGGGCCTGCCACTGCTCGCCGCCGTGTCCGCACCGAGCAGCCTCGCCGTCGAACTGGCCGACGAGGCGGGGATGACGCTCGTCGGCTTCCTGCGGGGCCGGACCATGAACGTGTACGCCGGCCCGCAGCGGGTCGCCGTGGAGCAGCCGGCCTGACGGCCTGGCGCGGCGCGGCCTCCGCCATTGTTCGGGGGTGGCGGCTCCGCCGCGTCGGTCGTGAACAGGAGAGACGCCTACATCGTTCGACGGACGACCACGCCGGGCCTACCGCGCCTGGGCCCAACCGGTGAAGCGTTCGGTCAGGCTGGGCGGAGGCGTGCCGCCGTGCAGCTCGGTGAGCTGGTTCGTCGCCTCGATCTCCAGCGCCTTCAGGTGCGTGATCAACTCGTCGCGGCGACCGCGGTACTCGCCGAGCAGCCGCAGTTTCGCGGCCGCACAGGGCCACGCGATCCCACAGGTCCGGCAGCGCCACGCGGGCTTCGTGACGGGGTGCTCGGAGCGGCCGGTCATCGTCCCACCCGCAGAGGGACGCCCCGGATCTGCTGGTGGGCAGTCTCGGGTGGACCGGAGGGCGACGGGCCGACCCCTTCGCGGAGGACGAACAACGCCCGCTTGGCCCGTGCGTTCCCGTCCGGCCCCAGCTCGTACGCCTCGATCCAGGTCCATCCGTGGTAGGTGTGCCGGTCGGTGAGTTCGCGGATGACCCGCACCGTGATGGGTCTGACGAACTGCGGGCTCGCGGCGCGGGTCAGGTGGACGAGGTCGCCGGCCTTCATCGTCGGCTTGGGCGCGTCCGGCATGGTCTCCCCCTCGTCGTTGGGAGGGGCCGCCCCTGAGTGCTCGCCCACGGGGCGGCCCCTGACGAACGCGGCCGCCGGGTCTCGGGGGGTCCCTGCCGGCCGCGCCGTGCAAGAGGCACACTTCCAAGGGTTGCGGACCGAATACACCGCGTAGCAACATCTCCTGTGGACGTTCCGGACGTACGGAGGGAGTCTTGGATGAACCGCGCAGTTGCTGAGGCGATGTCGGCGTCCGGCCTGACAGCGGACAGCCTCGCAGCTCAGATCGGTGTGGACCCCAAGACGGCGGCCAAGTGGGCGAACCCGGGACGGATTCCGCAGACCCGCCACCGGTCGAAGGTCGCGGCGGTCCTCGGCCGCGACGAGGGCGACCTGTGGCCCGACCTGTTCAAGCGCCGCGAGCCGGCGTGGCTCCGGCCGTGGACGGACATCGAGCGCGAGGCGGTGGGGCTGCGGTGGTACGAGTCCGCCGTGTTGCCCGGCCTCCTCCAGACCGAGGCGTACGCCCGAGCCGTGCTGGGCAGCGGGCTCTGGGCCGGCGAGGACCTTGAGGCCCATGTGGAGACCCGACTGCGTCGCCAGGCCGCCGTGTTCGATCGGCCCCGGCCACCGTTGACCGTCTTCGTGATCGACGAGGCGGCGCTGCGCCGGGGAAGACCCGACATCATGGCCGACCAGATCGACCACCTGGTGGCGCTCGCCGAGCGACCGGCCGTCATGATTCACGTGCTTCCCCTCACGGCCGGTCTCCACCCCGGCCAGGCCGGGCCATTCGTCATCGCCAGCACGCCGGACGGCGGCGAGGTCGGCTACCTCGACGACCAGGCGGCCGGGCGCATCAGTAATGACGTTGCCCCGTTGTGGGTGGTCTGGGATAGCATCAGATCGATAGCGCTACCGCGAGACCTGACCATCGACTTCCTGAGAGCGCGAGCATGGATGACCTGACCGGCGCCCGTTGGCGCAAGAGCACCCGCAGCAGCTCGAACGGTGGTGCGTGCGTCGAGGTGGCCGACAATCTGCCGGGGGTCGTGCTCGTGCGCGACACGAAGGACCGCGACGGCGGCACGCTGACGTTCGAGCCGGCAGCGTGGGTGAGCTTCGTCCGGCTGGCGAGGAAGTTCGGCCCGGTCAGCTAGGGCGTGCCCGGTCGATCGTCAGGCCAGGTCGAGGATGCTCCAGTTGGTCGGCAGAACCTTCGCCGCCAGCTCGGGCTGCGCGGTCGCATAGTGCGCCTCATGGGTGAGGGCCGCACTGGCGGCCTGCCCGAGTGAGATGTCGCCGCCCACCAGGCGGGCCAGCGTGCCCGCGTCCCGCACGCCGCCGGCATCGAGCGGCAGCACACAGATCATCGGGGCGCTCACCATCAGGGCGAGCATCGCGGCATCGATCTCGTCGCCCACGCTCGCGATGGCGGCCGCCAGACACGCGGCCGGGACCGCCACCTGCCGGCCCTCATCGCCGACCTCCAGCATCAACTCCCCCACCGAGACGCTGCCCTCGATATAGGCAGTCAACGCCGACGCGTCGAACACCGCCGCGATCCGATCGCTCATTCGGCGCGCCCCAACATGCGGCGACCCTCGGCCAGGGCGTCCGCCGGGATGGGTGTCGCCAGCCGCTCCCGCCACCGCGCCCGGCCCGCCTCGGTCACCTCGATGCCGGCTCGGCGCAGCACCTCGTGGAGGTGCACAACCGCCATCTGGGCGCGCACCGCCTCGGTGATAGCGGCCGAGACGTTGGGCTGCTGGTCGAGCCACTCCGCGACGTCGTCGGGAAGGCTGACGGATCGCTTCACGGTCATGGGTGCCAGACTACCAAACTTGGTAGCACCGTTGGTGCTACCGGACGGTCGGCGGGGCTGGTCAGCGGCGGCCACGTCGGCTCCGCCTGCGCGGGCGGACCACCCCGGGCATCCCGACCGACGGCCAGCCGTCGAGGTCGGACGGGGGCACCCCGCGCCGGAGCAGGTCGTCCAGGAGTTGGGCGAGCGAATAGTCGGGGTGCAGGGTCAGCACCCGCTCCAGCGCGACCGCCGCCAACGCCCCCTGCCCCGCCCGCCAGGCGGCGAACGCCAGCAGCGCACCGGGCGCGGCGATCAGATCCGGCTCGGCCCGGCATAGTACGTCGGTCCAGAGGGCGATGTCCCGGTCCCGACCGTCGGTGCGTTCCCAGGCATGGTCACGGATCGGCAGGTGCGTCAGCAGCAGGCTCAGCCACGCCACCTCGTCGTCGTCGAGGCGTACGCTGCGCCGCTGCGCGCGCTGCGCCTCGCGGACCGCCGCCACCCCGGCGGAGCGCAGTGCCCGACCGCCGAGCAGGTCACTCGCGGGTGCCCCCTCGACCAGCTCGGTCAGCCTCAGCTCGGCGCGGGCGGTGGCCGCGCGCACCGCCTCGCGCGCGGCGCCGTCCACCGGTGCCACCTGCGCCGCGAGCGCGGCCCGGTCGGGGAGTGCGACCTGCCCGGCGAATACCGCCGAGGCGGTCACCTGGTTGGCCGCCGGGTCGTAGCGGCGGCCCTCGGGAGGGCAGCAGTCGGCCTCGGTGCAGAGGTACGACCACCAACGGCCATCGGTCACCCGCAGGGCGTCGAGCACCTCCAACCCGACGCCGGCCAGGGCGGCGCGCACGGCGTCCACGCTGGGCGTCACCCGTTCGGGAGGCCCGTAACCGACCACGGTGGCGGCCTCCGCGCCCTGCCGCCGGATGACACCGGCCAGGTGCCGGGCCCGGTCGCCCGGGTCCGTCGACGGGTCGGGCAGGTCGGCGCGGGCGGCGAAGATGATCTGCCGGCCGCGCAGCGCCACCGCGACCACGCTGTCGGCGGGATGGAAGCCGAGCAGGTACGGCACGGCGGCGATCAGGTCGGCCGGTGAGCGGACGGAGAGCTGAGCACGTTCGGTCGAGGTCATGTCGGGAGCCTGCGACCGGCGCACCGGGCCCCGCTGACCCTGTGGACGACACGCGGCTTATCCACAGTCACTCTGCGTATTTGGGCTGGTCATCCGGATCGATGTGCTCGCGCGGCACCCCAGTGTCGCGGGCAGCGGATACCGTGCGTTGATGGACCTGGCGTACCTGCGCGCGCATCCGGCACACCTGTCGACGTTCCGGACCCACCAACGGATCCGGGAGACGCCGGTCGCCGGTGGCGACATCTGCGCGGCCGCCCGGCTCACCCTCGACGACGGGCACTCCATCTTCGCCAAGTCCTGGCCGGAGCGGGCCGACCGGCCGGTGCCGGAGGGGTTCTTCGAGGCCGAGGCGGCCGGGTTGCGCTGGCTGCGGGACGCCGGCGCGGTCGCCGTACCCGAGGTGCTCGTGGCGCTGCCCGACCTGCTGGCGCTCGACTGGGTGGAGCCCGGCGAGCCGACGGCGGAGGCGGCCGAACGCTTCGGCCGTGAGCTGGCCGACCTGCACCGGGCCGGCGCGCCGACCTTCGGCGCGTCCTGGCCCGGCTTCATCGGGGCGCTTGCGCAGGACAACACCGTCGACGACGGTCCCTGGTCGACGTGGTTCGCCGAACGGAGACTCGCCCCCTACCTGCGGCGTTCCGTCGACGGTGGTGCGCTGACCAGCGAGGACGCCACGCTGGTGGAGCGGGTGATGAGCCGGCTGGGCGAGTTCGGTGGCGGTGAGGCACCGGCGCGCATCCACGGCGACCTGTGGCCGGGCAACGTGCTGTGGGGGGTTGACGACCGGGTCTGGCTGGTCGACCCGGCGGCGCACGGCGGGCACCGCGAGACGGATCTCGCCCAGCTGGCGCTCTTCGGCGGCATCCCCCACCTGGACACGGTGCTGGCGGCCTACCGGGAGACCTGGCCGCTGTCGGCCGGCTGGCGCGAACGGGTGCCGCTGCACCAACTGCACCTGCTGCTCGTGCACACCGCGCTGTTCGGTGCCGGCTACCGCGATGCGGTCGTCCAGAATGCCCGCGCCGCCCTGGGCGGGGTCGAGCGCGCTACGGTCGACAGGTGAGCGTCGCCCCGCGGACCGACGGCGTCCTCGTCGACCGGTACGGCCGCGTCGCCCGGGATCTGCGCGTGTCCCTCACCGACAAGTGCAACCTGCGCTGCACCTACTGCATGCCGGCCGAGGGGTTGCCCTGGCTGGCCGGCCCCGAGCTGCTCACCGACGCGGAGATCGTCCGGCTGATCCGGTTGGCCGTCGAGCGGCTCGGCGTGACCGAGGTGCGGTTCACCGGCGGCGAGCCACTGATCCGGGCTGGCCTGGTCGACATCGTGGCCTCGGTCGCCGCCGTCGAGCCCCGCCCGCAGATCTCCCTCACCACCAACGGCATCGGCCTGGACCGGCTCGCCCCGGCGCTGCGCACGGCCGGTCTGGACCGGGTGAACGTCTCGCTGGACACGCTCGACCCGGCCCGGTTCACCCAGCTCACCCGCCGTCCCCGGCTGGACGCGGTGCTCGCCGGGCTGGCCGGGGCCGCCGCTGCGGGCCTCACCCCCGTCAAGATCAACTCGGTGCTGATGCGCGGCGTCAACGAGGACGAGGCTCCGGCCCTGCTCCGCTTCGCCGTCGACCACGGCTACCAACTGCGGATCATCGAGCAGATGCCGCTGGACGCCCAGCACGGTTGGGACCGCGCCACCATGGTCACGGCCGAGGAGATCCTGGCGTCCCTGCGTACCCGTTTCGACCTCAGCCCCGACCCGGCCGAACGCGGCGCGGCCCCGGCGGAGACCTGGCTGGTCGACGGCGGCCCGGCCCGGGTCGGCGTGATCGCCAGCGTGACCCGCCCCTTCTGCGGCGACTGCGACCGCACCCGACTCACGGCCGACGGCCAGGTGCGTGCCTGCCTCTTCGCTACCGAGGAGTCCGACCTGCGTGCCGCGATGCGCGGTGGCGCGGACGACGACGAGCTGGCCCGGCGCTGGCGCACGGCGATGTGGGGCAAGCGCGCCGGGCACGGCATCGACGACCCCACCTTCCTGCAGCCGGCCCGCCCGATGTCCGCGATCGGAGGCTGAGTCATGGACGCGACGCCGCTGACCGTCCGCTACTTCGCCGGGGCACGCGCCGCCGCCGGTCGCACCGAGGAGCGCATTCCGGCCGGGCGGTCGCTCAACGACCTCACCGCCGACCTTGCCCAGCGGCACGGCGACCGTCTCGCCGCCGTGCTGCGGGTCGCGAGTTTCCTCGTGGACGGCATCACCTGTCATGATCGTGAGACACCCCTGCCGGGCGGGGCCACGATCGACGTCCTGCCTCCGTTCGCGGGCGGCTGAGGGAGGCGCACAGATGTTGGCGGTTCTGGGGTTCGTGGGCGTCCTGGCGCTGATCACCGGCCTCATCCACCTCTACCTGTGGAAGCGGCTCATCCGGGACACCACCACGCCGGGCCGCTGGCGGCGCGTCGGTGGGATCGCCGCCCTGGTCCTGGCCCTGCTCGTGCCGGTCACCCTCGCCGGGACCCAGGCCGGGCTCTACTGGCTCGCCTGGCCGGGCTACCTGTGGCTCGCGCTGATGTTCTACCTGCTCGTCATCCTCGCCGTGCTGGAAGTGCCGATGCTGGTCGCCCGGCTGGTGCTGCGCCGCCGGGTGGTGGCCGCCGAGCCGACCGCCGCCGCGCCCGAGCCGGCGCTGGTCGGCGGTGCCGGACCAGCCGACCCGCCGGCCGCCGGTGCCGTCACGGCACCGGACCACGACCCGGCCCGCCGGCTGCTGCTGGCCCGTGGGGCGGCCATCTTCGCCGGCCTCACCGCCACGGGCATCACCGGGTACGGAGTGCGCACCGCCCTCGGCCCGCCACGACTGGACCGGGTACGGATCCCCCTCGCCAAGCTCCCGCGGGCCATGGACGGCCTGCGCATCGCCACCGTCTCCGACATCCACCTCGGCCCGCTGCGCGGTCGGGCGCACACCGAGCGGATCGTCGCCGCGATCAACCGGCTCGACGCGGATCTGGTGGCGGTCGTCGGTGACCTGGTCGACGGCTCGGTGGCCGAGCTGGGATCGGCCGCCGAGCCACTGCGCGACCTGCGCTCCCGCTACGGCAGCTTCTTCGTGACCGGCAACCACGAGTACTACTCCGGAGTGGAGGAGTGGGTCCAGGAGGTCGACCGGCTCGGCCTGCGGGTTCTGCAGAACCGGCGGCAGGAGATCCAGGCCCGGGGCGGCGTCCTCGATTTGGCCGGCGTCAACGACCTCACGGGTTCGGGCACCGGCCTCGCCGCGGGGCCGGACTTCGCCGCGGCCCTCGGTGACCGCGACCCGAGCCGCCCGGTCGTCCTGCTCGCGCACCAGCCCCTGGCGGCGGTGGAGGCGGCCCGGTACGGCGTCGACCTGCAACTGTCCGGGCACACCCACGGCGGGCAGATGGTGCCGTTCAACCTGGCCGTCCGGCTGGAACAGCCGGTGGTCAGCGGGCTCGGCGAGGTCGACGGCACGAAGGTGTACGTGACCAACGGCGCCGGTTTCTGGGGCCCTCCGGTGCGGGTCGGCGCGGAGCCACAGATCAGCCTCGTCGAGTTGCGCTCGGCATAGCGGACGTCACGTCCGCGCGTGGCGGCCGGCGACCGTCACGGCGGGCGTGACAGGATGCGGCGTGCCCCCGTTCAGCGCCGTACCCCCCGGTGGCCTCCCGCCATTCGTCGCGGACCTGCACATCCACTCGAAGTATTCGCGCGCGTGCAGCCGCGACCTCACCCTGCCCAACCTCGCCTGGTGGGCACGGCGTAAGGGCATCGCCCTGCTCGGCACCGGGGACTTCACCCATCCCGCCTGGTACGACCATCTCCGGGAGACGCTGCGACCGGCGGAGCCGGGGCTCTACCGGCTCGACCCGGAGGCGGAGCGCGACGTCGCCCGCCGGCTGCCGCCCCGGCTCGCCAGCGCGACCGACGCGGATCCGGTCCGGTTCATGCTGAGCGTGGAGATCTCCACCATCTACAAGCGGGACGACCGCACCCGCAAGGTGCACCACCTGATCTACCTGCCCGACCTGGACGCGGTGGCCCGGTTCAACACGGCGCTCGGCCGGATCGGCAACCTCGGCTCCGACGGCCGGCCGATCCTCGGCCTCGACTCGCGGGACCTGCTGGAGATCACCCTGGAGGCGAGCCCGGACGGCTACCTGGTCCCGGCGCACATCTGGACGCCGTGGTTCTCCGCGCTGGGCTCGAAGTCCGGCTTCGACGCGATCGCCGACTGCTACGCGGATCTGGCCGAGCACATCTTCGCGGTGGAGACGGGTCTCTCCTCCGACCCGGCGATGAACTGGCGGGTCGGCAGCCTGGACGGCTACCAACTGGTGTCCAACTCGGACGCGCACTCCCCGCCGGCGCTGGGCCGGGAGGCGACCGTGCTGACCGCCGAACGGGACTACTTCGCCGTCCGGGAGGCGCTGCGCACCGGTGACGGCCTGGCCGGCACCATCGAGTTCTTCCCGGAGGAGGGCAAGTACCACGCGGACGGGCACCGGCTGTGCGGGGTCAACTGGTCCCCGGAGCGGACCCGGGCCGCCGGTGGGCAGTGCCCCGAGTGCGGCAAGCCGCTGACCGTGGGTGTCCTCAGCCGGATCGAGGAGTTGGCGGACCGCCCGGAGGGGCACCGGCCGGCGCACGCCCGGGAGGTCACCCACCTGGTGCCGCTGGCCGAGATCCTCGGCGAGATCAACAAGGTGGGTGCCCGGTCGAAGAAGGTCGAGGGGCGGTTCAACGACCTGCTCGCCGCGCTCGGCCCCGAGCTGGAGATCCTGACCACGACGCCGCTGACCGACATCGCCCAGGCCGGCGGTGAGCTGCTCGCCGAGGGCATCGGGCGGCTGCGCCGCGGTGCTGTGCGCCGGGTACCCGGCTACGACGGCGAGTACGGGGTGATCACCCTCTTCGACCCGGCGGAACTGGGTGCGCAGGAGACGCTCTTCGACGTACCCGTGCCGGCGCAGCGCCGGCCCGCGGACCCGGCACCCCGGGCCGCGACCAAGCGCCCGGCGGCGAAGGCGGAGCCGAAGCGGAAGGCTCCGGCCCCTCCGCCCGCGCCGCCGATCGCGCCGCCGCCGTCGCCGCACGAGCCGTTCGAGCCGATGCTCTCCGGCATGGAGGAGGTCGGCACGGGCCTGCTGGACCGACTGGACGCGATGCAGCGGGTGGCCGCGTCCGCGCCCGGCGGGCCGCTGCTCATCGTGGCCGGTCCGGGTACCGGCAAGACCCGCACGCTCACCCACCGGATCGCGTACCTCTGCGCCGAGCTGAACGTCTTTCCCGAGCACTGCCTGGCCATCACGTTCACCCGGCGGGCCGCGGAGGAGTTGCGGCACCGCCTCGACGGTCTGCTCGGCCCGGTCGCCGAGGACGTCACCGTTGGTACGTTCCACGCGCTGGGGTTGACCATCCTGCGGGAGAACGCCGACGCGGCGGGCCTGCCAACCGGTTTCCGGATCGCCGACGACGCCGAGCGGGCGGCGGCCCGGTCAGAGGCCGGCGACGATCCCGCCGGCTACGCGGCGTTGCTGCGCAAGCAGGACCTGGTCGACCTGGACGAGCTGGTGAGCCTGCCGGTGGAGTTGCTGCGCGCCGACCGAAGCCTGGTCGAGCGCTACCGGGACCGCTGGCGGTGGATCTTCGTCGACGAGTACCAGGACGTCGACGCGGTGCAGTACGAGCTGCTGCGGCTGCTCAGCCCCGCCGACGGCAACCTCTGCGCGATCGGCGACCCGGACCAGGCGATCTACTCGTTCCGGGGTGCCGACGTCGGCTACTTCCTGCGCTTCTCCGAGGACTTCACCGACGCCCGACTGGTCCGGCTGAACCGCAACTACCGCTCGTCGGCACCGATCCTGGCCGCCGCCGTGCAGGCCATCGCGCCGTCCTCGCTGGTGCGGGGCCGGCGACTGGACCCGGCGCGGCTCGACCCGGAGGCGCCGCTGGTCGGCCGCTACCCGGCGGCGTCCGTCGCCGAGGAGGCCGACTTCGTGGTGCGTACGGTCGACGAGCTGGTCGGCGGGTTGTCCCACCGGTCCCTGGACTCGGGCCGGATCGACGGCCGGTCCACCTCGCTGTCGTTCTCCGACATCGCCGTGCTCTACCGCACCGACGCGCAGGCCGCCCCGATCGTGGACGCCCTGACCCGGGCCAACATCCCGGTGCAGAAGCGCTCACACGACCGGCTGCGGGACCGGCCCGGGGTGACGGCCATCGCCCGCGAGCTGCGGCACGCCGACGGGTTGGCCGGTTCGCTGGCCGCCCGGGTACGCCTGGCCGGTCAGGTGGTCGCCGAACGGTTCGCGGTGCCCACCCTGGACGGTGCCGGCAGCGCGGTCCGCCCCGAGGACGTCCGCTCGGCCGTGGACCTGCTGACCCCGCTGGCCCGACGCTGTGGCGACGACCTGGAGACCTTCCTGTCGCAGTTGGCCACCGGCGCGGAGGTGGACGCGCTCGACCCGCGCGCGGAGGCGGTCACCCTGCTCACCCTGCACGCCGCGAAGGGCCTGGAGTTCCCGGTGGTCTTCCTGGTCGGCGCGGAGGACGGGCTGCTGCCGCTGCGGTGGCCGGGCTCGACGCCCGACGAGGACGCGATCGCCGAGGAGCGGCGGCTCTTCTTCGTCGGTCTGACCAGGGCTCAGGACCGGCTCTACGTGAGTCACGCCGCCCGTCGTACCCGCCACGGTGTGGAGCGGGAGTCCGGCCCGTCGCCGTTCCTCGGCACGATCGACCCGGGCCTGTTCGAACGGTTCGGCGAAACCGAACCACGCCGCCCCAAAGACCGCCAGCTCCGCCTGATCTAACCCCCACCCCCCACCCTCCCCCGCGATCGTGCACCTTCGGTTGTCGTGATGCGTGGGATGCCCGATCTGTCGGCGCAGGAAGTGCAAGCTGGGCGGGGTGGCCGGGGGGGGTTTAGCTCAGGAGGACGGCTAGCCAGGTGCCGGTTAGCAGGGCTGGGCCCAGGGGAAGCAGGGTCTGCCGGTTCACCTGGCCTGTGCTCAGCAGGGCCAGCACCAGGGCGCCGTGTAGCAGGTGTGGCAGGAGCAGCCCGGTGAGCAGGGCGTCGCGACCCAGCCAGCCGAGCGGCAGGCCGAGGACGACGGCGAGTTTCACGTCCCCGAAGCCCAGTCGGGAGCCGGGAAGCAGAGCCAGCAGCACGTGCGCCGCGCCGGCGACCGCCGCGCCGGCCAGCGCACCGGGCAGCCGCCCCGGATCGCCGGACAGCAGGGCCGCGCCGGTCAGTCCGACGAGCGCCGTCAGCCCGGCGGCGAGGACGAGCGGGTCGGGCAGCCGCAGGCCGGCCAGGTCGACCCCGGCCAGCACCAGACCCACCGCTGCCACCGCGAGGAAGACCGGCAGCGCCGGATCGTCACCTCGCGCGGCCGCGAGCCCCACGAACACCACGGCCGCCACCGGTGGGCTGAGCCACGCGACGCGCCGCAGCCGGGCCGGCGGGGTCGCGAAGCGCCAGGCCAGCGGGGGTACGACGAGACCGACCAGCCCGCCGAGCACCGCCACCCCGACCAGTGCAGCGGCCGACATGGGCCGGACGTTACCGGCGCTCGCCCGCCGGTGCCGTCCCCGATCGCGATTCCGCGCCCGCCCGGCGGGGACGTTCGGTGCTCACCACCACGGCCACCCCGGCGACGATGACCGCGCCGCCGAGCAGGGTCTGCGCGGTCACCGGCTCGGCCACCAGCAGCGCGCCGAGCGCCACCGCGACCGCCGGGTTGACGTAGGCGTACGTCGAGACCAGCGAGATGGGCGCGTTCTGCAGCAGCCAGACGTACGCGGTGAAGGCCACCAGCGAGCCGGCCACCATGAGGTAGCCCAGTGCCAGCCAGGATCGGGTGCTGACCGAGGCGGGGTGGAAGTCGCCCAGTTCGCCCCGGCCGGCGGCGACGACGGCGAGCACCAGCGCGCCGGCCACCATCTCGTACACCGTCGCGACGAACGGGTCGGCGGGCATCCGGATCCGTCCGGACAGGAACGATCCGACCGACCAGGAGGCGGCCCCGGCGACCACGGTCAACGCGCCGACCAGCGGCACCGCGCCCGTGCTGTCGTGAGGCAGCACGAGCAGGACCAGACCGGCGAAGCCCACGGTGACCCCGACGAACGTCCAGACCGGCGGACGGTCCCCGGTGCCGGAGCGCAGCAGCACGACGAGCAGCGGCACGGTCGCCACCAGCAGCGCGGCGATGCCGGAGGGCAACGCGACGCCGGGCGGCCCGGACTCGGCGAGCACCACCAGGCCGTTGCCGCCGGCGAGCAGCAGCACCCCGACCAGCGCCGCGGAGCCGAGCTGTCGACGGTCCACCCGCGACGCGCCCGGCCCCCGGCGCAGCCGGAGCACCACCGCGAGCACCAGACCGGCCGCGGCGAACCGCAGAGCGGCCGACGTCAGCGGGGGCAGCGTCTCCACGGCGATCCGGATGCCCAGATAGGTGGAACCCCAGAGGAGGTAGACCAGGATCAACGCCGTCCAGATCAGGGTCGGCGCGGCACTGGGGCGGCGGACGGCGGGGCCCGCGGCACTTGTCGGAGATGAGCTCATCGGTGGACCACGCTACGGTGACGTCGGAGTCGGCGTCGCGCTTTGGTGGCCGGCCTCTCACCACTTCGTGCAGGAGGGCGGCATGACGAACTACGGACCACCGGGTGGCGGCACGCCCGGGTCGTGGCGTGGGCAACGACCCGACGAGAAGCCCGGTTGGCCGGCGCAGCCCTACCCGCCGGCCCAGCAGCCCCACCCGCCCGCGCCCGAGCCGTACCCGCCGGTGGTGCAGCCCTATCCGCCGGCGTACACCGGGCAACCGGGGCCCCACCGTGGTGGTGACGGCCCCTACGGTGGCGCACCCACCTATCCCGGCGAGCAGTACCGGCCGGTCGAGGCGGCACCGGCGTACGGCGGGCAGCCGTACCGGCCCGACGACCGCCCGTACGGCGCGGATCCCGGGCCGCCGCCCCCGGTCCGCTCCGGCCGAAGGCCGCTGATCTCGGTGCTCGCCGTCATCCTGCTGCTGGTGGTGGCCGGCGGTGGCGCGTTCTGGTTCTTCAGCGGTCGCGACGCCTCCACACCGACGGCCGCACCGACCGGTTCGGCCCCGGCCGCGACCGGTGAGCCGAGCGTGGACGTGACCGAACCGGTGCCGAGCGCGGCGGCTCCGGAGTCGTCGGCCGACCCGAGGTTCGCGAAGGTCGGCCAGTGCGTCCGCAACGACGGCGCGGCCGGCGGCAAGCCCAAGCTGTTGATCAGCGGCTGCGCGCCGAAGTCGTACGAGGTGCTGAGCCGGGTCGACGGCTCGACGAGTGGCGAGCGTGACGCCGAAGCCAAGTGCGCCAAGGTCGAGGGCTACACCAACTGGTACTTCTTCGACAGCGACCTGGACACCCTCGACTTCGTCCTCTGCCTCAAGCAGCGCTGAGCTCACCCACCCCTGGGGATGACATGACGACCTACGGTCCACCGGGTTCCGGGCAGCCGGACGACCCGTACCAGCGCCCGCCGACCGGCTCCGACGGCCCGCCACCGGTGGACCCGACCCTGCCCCAGTGGGGTCCGCCGCCGGGTCAGCCTCCGCAGTCGGCTGCTCCGCCGGGTCAGCCTCCGCAGTGGGGTGCCCCGCCGTCCGGCGACGACCCGACCCGGCAGCAGTGGGCTCCGCCGCCGCCTGGCGCGGAGCCGCCGACCGCGCCGCTGTGGGGTCCGCCGCCGACCTCGGGGCCGGGCTACCCACCGCCACCGGGACCGTTCCCGCCGGCCGGGCCGACGCCGGGACCGTTTCCACCGGCCGGGCCGGGACCGTATCCGCCGGCCGGGCCGATGCCGGGGCAGCCGGGGGGCCCGTGGGGTCCGCCGATGCCCGGCGGGTACGGCGCACCGCCCGCGCCGCCGACGCCGAGGACCGGCCGCAAGGTAGCCCTGATCATCGCCCTGGTGGTGCTGCTCCTGCTCTGCCCGTGCCTCGGTCTGGCGGGTTGGGCGATCTGGAGGGCCGCCGACGGCGACGGTGGCGCCGCGTCCGCCCCGTCGGCGAGTGCGAGTGCGCCGGTCCTTCCGCCCGCCCTGCCCAGCGACGCGCCGAGCCCGAGTGCGGACGAGGACGAGGACGAGTTCGCCAAGGGTGACTGCGTGGTGAACGACGGCACCGAGGACGACGCGGAGCTGCGCAAGGTGCCCTGCGCTCCGGGTGCCTACCAGGTTCTGCTGCGGATTCCGGCGACCACCGACGGGGACCGGTGCGAGACGCTCGCGCCGCAGGCCACCGCGAACTACGTGCACGACAACTCGATCGACCTGTTCGACTACGTGCTCTGCCTGAAGAAGCAGTAACCGGTAGCCAAAACTAGGGCTGTCTAGCGTGGACGCTAGACAGCCCTAGTTTGTTGTCGACGAATCCCGACACGCCGGTAGCCCCATCTATCCATGTCTAGTCCCCGAGCTAGATGGCCCGATACTGTGCGATGCGTGGATCCGGTCCGCAACCCGTACGCACCGGGCGCCGGCCAGCGCCCGCCCGAACTCGCCGGGCGGGGGCGGGAACTGGACGTCTTCGACATCGTGCTGGAGCGCATCGCCCGCGGGCGCCCCGAGCGTAGCCTGATGCTCACCGGCCTGCGCGGCGTCGGCAAGACCGTCCTGCTGAACACCCTCCGGTCGCAGGCGATCAACCGGCTCTGGGGCAGCGGCAAGATCGAGGCCCGACCGGACCAGTCGCTGCGCCGCCCGGTCGCCGCGGCACTGCACATGGCCGTCCGGGAACTCGCCCCCCGACACCGCGCGCCGGACCGCATCGACGCGTTCCTCGGCGTCCTCAAGGCGTTCGCCCAGCGGTCGGCCCCGACCGGTCGGGCCGGCGCGTCCCCGAAACTACGGGACCGGTGGCAGCCTGGCATCGACGTGCCCGCCGCCAGCGGCCGGGCCGACTCCGGCGACATCGAGATCGACCTGGTCGAGCTGCTCAGCGACGCCGCAGCCGTGGCCAGCGACGTGGGCACCGGCATCGCCATCTTCATCGACGAGATGCAGGACCTCGGCCCGGAGGACGTGTCGGCGCTCTGCGCCGCCTGCCACGAGCTGTCCCAGCTCGGCGCGCCGCTCATCGTCGTCGGCGCCGGCCTGCCGCACCTGCCGGCCGTGCTGAGCGCCGCCAAGTCGTACTCCGAACGGTTGTTCCGCTACCAACGCATCGACCGGCTCGACCGGATCGCCGCCGACCAGGCGCTCTGCGCGCCGGCCGATCGGGAGGACGTGGAGTACGAGCAGAAGGCGCTCGACCTGCTCTACGAGAAGTCCGGCGGCTACCCGTACTTCGTCCAGGCGTACGGCAAGGCGACCTGGGACCATGCGCCGCGCTCCCCGATCACGGCAGCCGACGTGCGGGTCGCCGCACCGGAGGCGGAGGCAGAGCTGGCGGTCGGGTTCTTCGGTTCGCGGTTCGAGCGGGCCACCCCCGCCGAACGCGAGTACATGCGGGCGATGGCCACGATGTCTCTGGTGGAGGCCGAATCCGGGGGCGCGGTCCGCGACGACATGGACGCCGCGGTGCCGACGGCGGAGATCGCCCGAGCCCTCGGCCGCAAGCCGGCGAGCCTCTCCCCGGCCCGGGACGCCCTGATCAAGAAGGGGCTGATCTACTCCGGCGAGCGGGGCACGGTGGCGTTCACCGTCCCGCACTTCGGCCGGTACCTGCGCACCCAGCCGGCCTGACCGAGCCGCGCCCGATTCCGGGACCAGCCCGATCAGACCCGGGACCAGGGGGCGGGGAAGAGCACCTCGCCGCGTGGCGGCGGCCCGTCCTCGCTGGTCGACGGCGGCAGCACCAGCGCCTGCCAGGGCTCACCGAGGCCGGCCCACGGACTGGTCAGCCCGAGGTCGCTGGCCGGCCCGAAGCCGAACCGGCGGTAGAAGGCCGGATCGCCGAGGACCACAACCAGACGCTCACCCAGCTCGGTGGCAGCGTCCAGAGCGGCCTGCACGACCGCCGTACCGTGCCCGACGCGCTGTCGGTGCGGCGCCACCGCCACCGGGCCGAACGCCAACGCCTGCGCGGCGGGACCCCGCTCCGGCCGCACCCGTACCCGGCTGAGCAGCGCGTACCCGACCACCTCACCGCCGTACTCGGCGATCATCGCCAGCTCCGGCAGCCAGGCGTCGGTGTCGCGCAACTCGTCGACCAGGAACACCTCCGGCGGCGTCGTCACGTCCGGGCGGGCGAACGCCGCAGCGAGTACCCGACGTACCGGGCCGGCGTCAGCCGGATCCTCGGGTCGTAGCCGCAGCGTGGTCACCCGCGCGACGTTACCCGCCACGGCCCGTCCATCAGCGATGGTCGCTCGAATCGGCGTGGCGACGTGCACGGTCACCAATCCGGATCCGGCGGTTGACGGGGTAGCAAACGCCCCGACGGGGTATGACTGATCCATGACGCCCGTACGCTCCCTCGCCCGCGCCATGTTGAGCGGCATCTTCGTGGTGCAGGGGTATCGCAACTTCCGTAACCCCAGCCGGCTCGTGGTGGCGGCCAAACCGGTGACCGACAAGGTCGCACCGATCCTGCAGAGGGCTCACCCGAGCTTTCCCACCGACACCGAGACGATGATCCGGATGAACGCGGCAGTGCAGGTCAGCGCCGGGCTGATGCTGGCCACCAACCGGTTCAGCCGACCCGCCGCGCTGGTCCTCGCCAGCACGCTGGTGCCGGTGACCATCGCCGGGCATCCCTTCTGGAAGAACGACGACCCCACCACCAAGAACAACAACGAGATCCACACGCTGAAGAACCTGGGCCTCCTCGGCGGTCTGCTGCTCGCCGCGGCGGACACCGGAGGCAAGCCGGGTCTGCGGTGGCGCACGGGTCATCGCATCGGCCACTCTCGACGTTCCATGCAACGTGCCGTCCGCACGGCCCGGCGGGAGGCCCGGATCGCCGTCCGGTCCGCCGCCACCGCACGCCGCCTCCCCGGCTGACCTGCGTCGATCCCCCTCGGTGCCACCCCCGCCCCTCGCTAAGGCCACGAATTACCTGAACCACCCGGTAGGCGTTAACGCGGTGGAAATGTCAAAAACATGTGTGGGATCGGACACGGTCGCATAACGCGGGAGGCACTGACGTGAGGCGCCGTTCTAGGCTCCGTGCAGGACCTGGACGGGTAGGACGACCTTGGTACGGGGGTGGCCACGCCATGCCGACGGCTGTCGGTAGACGGGCGGACCGCCTCGCCCCAATCCAACGCATGACGCGCGGGATCGATCGCAGGAAAGTCGTACGTGGCGCCATCGTGGCTGCCGTCGCCTACGCCGCATGGCTCGCCATCGGCACCTTCGGGCGTCCGTACAACTTCTTCGACATGAAGATCTACCACGGCGCGGTGGTGTGGTGGGCGAGCGGTCACGAGCTCTACGAGTTCATCGCGCCCGGCACCACACTCGGGTTCACCTACCCTCCGTTCGCCGGGCTGGTCATGCTGCCGATGGCGCAGCTGCCGATCGGCGCGGCCGGCATGGTCAACGCCCTCGGGAGCATCGCCGCGCTGGCCCTGGTGCTGGCCGGGCTGCTGCGGCCCATCGTGGACCGGCTGGGCTGGCCACTGTGGTTCACCGTGGCCGTGGCGGTGCCACTCGCGGTCGCCATCGAGCCGGGCCGGGAGACCCTCGGCTACGGCCAGGTCAACATCCTGCTCTTCGCGTTGATCATGGCTGATCTGATCGGGCTGCGCTGGCGTTCCCGCCGGGGTACCCACTACGCCGCGACGGACGGCCCTCTGCTGCGCTTCATCTACGGCGGCGCCTGGGCGGGTGCCGGCATCGGTCTCGCCACCGCGGTCAAGCTCACCCCGGCGCTGTTCATCGCCTACCTGCTGATCACCCGCCAGTGGCGGGTGGCGGCCACCGCCATCGGCACCACGATCGGCGTGACCCTGGGGACGTTCGCGATCGTCGGCGACGAGTCGCGGACGTACTTCGGCAGCGTGCTCTGGCAGACCGAGCGGGTCGGCGCGGCGGACATGACGCCGAACCAGTCGCTCGCCGGTCTGCTGGCCCGGCTGTACGACTCGATCGAGACCCCGGGGCTGCTCTGGTTCACCTTCTCGGTGCTGATCCTGGCGCTCGGCCTGTCCCGGGCCGCCAGTTCCCGCGCCGACGGTGACGAGCTGACCGCGTTCACCCTGGTCGGCCTCACCGCCAACGTGATCAGCCCGATCTCCTGGACGCACCACCTGGTCTGGGTCATCCCCGCGATCATCGTGCTGGCCGACGCCGCCGTACGCCGCCGCGAGGCGAGCCGAGGGGTGGCGCAGCGGGTCGGTCAGGGCCCGGCGTTCGGTGGGTTCCCCGGCCTCAACGGTCTCCGACCGCCGATCTGGTATCCCACGCTGACCGGGCTCCGGCACGGCGTCGCCGCGATTGGCCTCTACCTGCTGTTCCTGATCTCACCGATCTGGCCGTACGAGCACCAGCTACCCGAGATGTCGCACTACCAGGACGGTCTGTTCGGCGCGCTGATGGAGAACTCGCTGGCGCTGGCGCTGATCGTGCTGGTCGCCGCGCTGCCGTGGCGGCCGGGTGCCGAGCCGGCGTTCTACGGCGACCGGCTCGCCCGTGCCGTGGCGGTCAACGGCCGCCGCTGACCGGTCAGGGGCAGTTGACCCATTCCTCGGTGCCGTCGGCGAAGACCTGCCGCTTCCAGATCGGCAGCCGGGCCTTGGCCTCGTCGACGAGCCGCGCGCACGCGACGAAGGCCGCCGCACGGTGCGCCGTGCTCACCGCCGCGACCAGCGCCACGTCACCGATGGCCAGCGGCCCCACCCGGTGCGAGACCGCCACCGCGTAGACGTCGGGGTCGGCCGCGATCTCGGCGGCCACCTCGCGCAGCACCTGCACGGCGCTCGGGTGCCCCTCGTACTCCAGACTCACGACGGGACGGCCGTGGTCGTGGTCGCGGACCACGCCCTGGAAGGAGACCACCGCGCCGGCCCTGCGGTCGGCGACCGCCGCCTCATGCGCGGCGAGGTCGAGCGGCTGGTCGGTGACCTCGCTGATGGTGATGGCCGGCGCGATCACGACGCCCGCTCCCCGGGCAGCAACGGCAGCGGAACGATCGGCACCCGGTCACCCGGCGCACCGCTGGTGCCCGGCCGGATGACGGCGAACCCGTCCGCTCCGGCGAGCCCGCGCAGCATCGCCGAGCCGACGTGCCGCACCGGGTGCGCCGTGCCGGCGGCCCGGTCCACCCGGACCAGCGCGAGATGGGTGTGGTTACCGCGACCGGGCACCGCCTCGGCCAGGGTGACCTGCGGCAGCACCGGCATCGGACGACCCTGGAGTCCGGCGAGCAGCGGAGCAACCAGCGACACCAACGCGACGATCGCGGACTGCGGGTTACCCGGCAGCCCGGCCACGAACCGGACCCGCCCGTCGTGACCGACCAGGCGGGCCAGCAGCATCGGGAAGCCCGGCCGGACCGCCACCGTGTTGACCACGTAGTCGGCGCCGAGCGCCTCCAACGTCGGGTGCAGGTGGTCGACCGGGCCGTGCATCGTGCCGCCGGTGGTGCAGACCAGGTCGGCGGTGGCCAGCGCGGCGCGTACGGCCGCCACGTGCGCGGGCAGCGTGTCCGCCACCGGGCCGACCACGTCGGACGGACGCACCTGACAGCCGTACCGGCGCAGCCACGCCGGCACCGCCGGGCCCAGCGCGTCCCGGACCCGACCGGCGGCGGGCGGCCCCGCGGTGAGCAGCTCGTCGCCGAACACCAGCAGCGCGGCGCGCGGCGCGCGCCGGACCCGCAGCGTGTCGTGCCCACAGGAGGCGGCCAGGCCGATCACCGCCGGGTCGACCGGCGTGCCGACCGGCACCAGCTCCTCATCGGCGTACGCCTCCTCGCCCGGCTGCCGCCACTCCGGCGTCGGTCGGGGCGTGCCGCGAACCAGGCCGTCCGTGATGGTCGACTCCTCCACCCGGAGTACGGCGGTGGCGCCCTCGGGCACCATGGCACCGGTCGCGATCTCGACGGTCGTGTTGTCGTCGGTGAGCGGGGCGGGGGTGTTTCCGGCCAGCACCCGACCGACGACCCGCCACGGACCGTCCCCGCGCACCGCCCAGCCGTCCACGCTGGAGGTGGGGAAGGCGGGCAGGTCGGTGCGGGTGGCCAACGGCTCCGCCAGGGTCGACCCGTCGGTGTCGGCGAGCGATCGGGCGACCACCGGCAGCGCGGCCGCCAGGCCTACGGCGTACACCCGGGACCGCGCCTCCTCCCACCCGGCCGGCGGGGGTGCGGCGACCTGATCCGCGGTTGGTGCCGTTTCCGTGCTCACCGGTCGAGCCTATCGGGACGCGCCATCCCCTGCCGGTGCCTGCCGCGGACCGGTCAGTGGTCGCCGCCGCGAAGCGGTCAGTGCCCGCCGCCGCGAAGCGGTCAGTGGTCGCCGCCGCGAAGCTGGTCGACGGTGTGGCCGAGGATCGGTCCGAGTACGGCCAACCCGTCGCGCGCGCCCCCCGTCGAGCCGGGCAGGTTGACCACCAGCATCCGGCCGGCCACCCCGGCCAGCCCTCGGGACAGCACCGAGGTGGGCACCCGGTCACGGCTGTGGGCGCGGATGGCCTCGGCGATGCCGGGGATCTCGTAGTCGAGCAGACCCCGGGTGACGTCCGGCGTCCGGTCCGACGGGGTCACCCCGGTGCCGCCGCTGGTCACCACCACGTCGACGCCGTCGGCGAGGGCTGCCCGGATGGCCGCGCCGACCGGTTCACCGTCGGGCACCACCACCGGCTCGTCGACCTCGCAGCCCAGCTCACGCAGGCCGGCGACGAGCAGCGGCCCGCTGGTGTCGGCGTAGACGCCGGCCGACGCCCGGTTGGACGCGACGACGACCCGGGCGCGGATCACGGGCGGTCCTCCGGTCGGACCCACTCGCCGGTCTTGCCACCCTCCTTGCGCAGCACCCGGACGGCCTCCACGGAGGCCGCCGGGTCGACCGCCTTGACCATGTCGATCAGGGCGAGACCGGCGACGGCGACCGCGGTGAGCGCCTCCATCTCGACCCCCGTCCGGTCCGCCGTGCGGGCGGTGGCCGTGATCTCGACCGTGTCGGCGGTCAGCAGCAGGTCGACGGTGACGCCGTGCAGGGCGATCGGGTGGCAGAGCGGAATCAGATCCGGGGTGCGCTTGGCACCCATGATCCCGGCCAGCCGGCCCACCGCCAGCGCGTCACCCTTCGGCAACCCGTCACGGTGCAGCAGGTCGATGACCTCGGACGTGGTGCGCAGACGGCCGGCCGCGACGGCCGTCCGGCCGCTCACCGGCTTGGCGGAGACATCGACCATGCGGGCCGCGCCGGCGCGGTCGACGTGGCTGAGCTGGGCGGATTCGGTCACGGCCGTGAGCCTATCGGTGCGGCACGACCGACGGGTGTTTCGGAAGGAGCGGCGCCCGGCCCCCAACCGCGCCGGGTGCTGACGGCGCGATGCTGCTCCGGGTGCCGCTCCTCCCTCACCACCACCCGCTGCCGAAGTCACTGGGGGACCTCGCGGCGGGCGTGTGTCGACGACCCGGTTCTGCCCGTGGGCAGAACCTCCCCCGTTCGCCGATACGGCGCAGAAGCTAGCGGACCCGGCGATAAGAAATCGATAAGCTCTGTCCGGGCAGGTCAGCGTCCCGGGTCAACCGCACGACCCAGTAGGTCCCGAGCCTTGTCCACGTGACCGGCCGCCAGCGCTTCGCGACCCGCGCTCCAGTCGAACTCGAAGCAGAAAACGTCGATCAGCTCGGGGCGCACGCGAGCCGATAGCCGTTCCGCTGCCGCACGATGACCGCTCGACCGGATGGGAAAGCCTCGAAGGTTCGGCGCAGATTGGCGGCATAGCTCAGCACATTCGCAACCGCTGATCGCGGTGGGCGATCAGCCCATAACTCGTCGACGAGATCGTCCACCGCCACCAGCCGGCCCGGCTGTACTGCGAGGATCGCCTGCTGTTTGGGTGTGCCAAGGCGCAACATGCGGGTAGGCAGTCGCACCGAAAGACCCCCAGAACCTGAATCTCCACCCGCCCCCTGCTCCACCCGTCCCCACTTCGACCGTCGCCGGTATTCAGCCGATCACCCAACGAAGTCTAGGTCCGGCTGCGGTGATACGCGTTCCTGCACCAAGCGACGATCGTCGACGGGCCGCAGAATGATGCGAGGAGCCCCTCCGATTGCCGGCCCTGACCACAACGCCGCAGCCGCACGTTGCACCACTACCTGCCGCAACGCAACTGCCCACACGTTGTCACCGCCGCCGACCAACGCCGCGAACCTGCGCCAACTCTGGCCAACCCGCCCTTACGCCTGGCCAAACTCGGGATGAGACAACTCCAGAAGGGCGGCCAGACTCAGCGAATAGCACTTCCGCGGACCGGATAAGGTCCGCACTTGCGCACCCCGCCTCGGATCCGGCACCGCAAACCTCAAGCGCACTCCGTTTAGTCGTGATGGACAGAACGTAATAAAGCCACTCCAACTTGGCTAATGTTGCGCATACCGACATATATTTCTTTTAAGCTGCCCTTCCTCCTCTTAAGCTGCCATTCATAGGAAGACCCGCCCACGGCGGTAGGTCATCGAATGGCACGGCGGAGGAGAGGAGCATTGCGATGCGCGGCAGCGAGTGGGATTGATCAGCTGGCAGGGGACGTGCACGAGTCCAGAACGGTAGGCTACGAGCACGGCGGAGGCAGTCCCTCGGGGGTGGTGTGACCCTTCCTCAGCGACGAGAGATTGAGACCGATCGGCGGCTACGGCTGCTCGTCGGTCTCGTCGTCGTTGTGGCGACTGTCATCACGGCCACGTCACTACCGGTCGCAGCGCACACCGCGATGACCGCCTCGCAGAACGATGTCGCGGTCCTCGTCGTGCTCACCGTGACGATCGCCCTCGGCACGCTGGTCAAGGCACGGGTGCGGATCCGATCCACCACCCACTCGATCAGCTGGACCGAAACCGCGATCATCATCGGTCTCGCCATCGCTCCGGCTCCGGTGGTGGTGCTCTGCACCGCGGTCGGCATCGCCTGCACCGCGCGCCGGGTGCCGCCGATCAAGCTGGCGTTCAGCGTGGGCAAGAACGTCATCGTGGCCTGGGGCGCCGGCATCACGCTGGCCATGACAACGTGGACCTGGCCCCCAGCGGGCTTCGTCGCACTGATCGTGCCACTGGGGCTGGCCTACCTGGTCGCTGCCCTCCTGGACGACATCCTCGCCATCCCCGTCATCGCGCTGGCATCCGGGACCAAGATCTCCAAACAGTTCCGGAGCAACCTCGACCTCCGGCTCGCCGGCTTCGCCGTACGGTTCATCGTGGCGGCCTGCACGCTGCTGATCCTCGACGCCAACCTCAAACTCCTGCTGGCCGTCCCGCCGCTCGTGCTCAGCCTGCACCTGGCCTACTCCACCAGAATCCGATCCAGGACCGAGCAGCAGGCGTGGCAGCGGCTCGCCCGCACCACCGACGCGCTCAATGTGGTCGACCTCGACGAGGTCCTCACCACCGCCGTCACCCAGGCCGCCGAGCTGTTCTCCGCCGACGAGGTCGAGATCGAGCTGCGCGACGGCACCAGGACCGTGCGCGGCGGCACCGGCGGCATCACCTTCGACGGGCCGACCGGCACACCCACCGACGTGGACGGCACCATCGTGCCCACGCCGCTGGAGGGTCACGACCGTTCCGTCGACGTCGGCGTGCTGCGGTTGCGTTTCCGAGGGCCCGTCCAGCTCTCCGAACGGGAGCAGTACACGCTGCGCACGTTCGCCTCCGCCCTCTGTACGGCGGTCCGCAACGCCCAGGCGTACGCCGAGCTGGCCCGGGTGGCCGACGAGCACGCGTACGCCGCCGCGCACGACGCGCTCACCAACCTGGCCAACCGCCGGCACCTGCTCGACCAGGGCACCGAGCAGTTGAGTGCCCGGCACGCCGAAGGGGTGACCGCGCTGGTGCTGATCGACCTCAACCACTTCAAGGAGGTCAACGACACCCTCGGGCACGCCGCCGGTGACCAGGTGCTGGTGCAGGTCGCCGACCGGCTGAGCAGGGCCGCCCAGCCCAGCGATCTGGTGGCGCGTCTCGGCGGCGACGAGTTCGCCGTACTCCTGCGCGGGCTGCCGGCCCCGGCGGTGGCCGCGCACCGGGCCGAGGCGCTGCTCGCCGCCCTGCACGAGCCGTTCGAGTTGGACGGCATGCGGATCAGCGTCGAAGCCAGCGGCGGGATCTCCGTCGCCCCGACCAGCGGCGGCATGGCCGAGCTGCTGCGCCGCGCCGACGTGGCGATGTACCAGGCGAAGCGTGCCGGCCTCCGGATCTCCACGTACGCCCCGACCCGGGACACCGCCGATCTGGGTCGACTCACCCTCGGCGGTGACCTGCCACGGGCGGTCGCGGACCACGAGTTCATCGTCAACTTCCAACCGATCGTCGACCTGGGCACCGGCGAGGTGACCAGCGTCGAGGCGCTGGCCCGCTGGCACCACCCCACCCACGGCATGATCGACCCGCTGCGCTTCCTGGAGGCGGTGGAACGCTCCGGACTGCTGCCCGCCTTCGCCGAGGCGATCCTCGACCAGGCGCTGATCGCGGCGGGCAGTTGGCGCGACGCCGGCTTCGACGTACCGGTCGCCGTCAACGTGTCCCCGCGCAGTCTGCTCGACGCGCGCTTCCCGGGCTCGGTGCTGGCCCGCCTGCGCGCCCACGACCTCCCACCGGACCGGCTGGTGCTGGAGTTGACCGAGACCCTGACGCTCAGTCAGCTCGACGTGGTCGACCAGGTGCTGAGCCGGCTGCGCGAAGAGGGCGTCCGGCTGGCGTTGGACGACTTCGGCACCGGCTACTCCTCGCTCTCCCTGCTCTCCCGGATCCCCGTGCACGAGCTGAAGATCGACCGCAGCTTCGTCACCACGATGGAGAGCTCGGCGGAAGCCGCCGCGGTCATCCGTTCCACCCTCGACCTGGGCCGCAGCCTCGACCTGGTCGTGGTCGCCGAGGGGGTGGAGAGCGAGCCGCAGCGCCGCGCCCTCTGGGAGCTGGGCTGCGTCGCCGGCCAGGGGCACCTGTTCGCCCGGCCGATGCCGGCCGGCACCCTCCTCGCGGCCCTGCAACGCGGCTCGGGCGGCCGCCCGGGCGCCCTGGCCGCGCCGCTGCACGACGCCGGCGCGGTGATCCGGCTGAGCCAGACCCGCCGCCAGGGCGGCCGCACCCGTCTCCCGCACCTCCCGGCCTGACCGGGCACCGACCAGCTCATTGATCACTTCACGCTGAGCAGTTGTCGGGGGACCATTCCGACTACTGAGCATGATGTGATCAAGGGGAGCAGAAGCGAAGCCGGAGCAACCCGGTCTGCCAGACTGGCGGCCGTGATCGCCGACGACCCCACCGACCGCCGTCGACGCTGGCACTGGCGGACCCTCGACACCGCCGCCGGCGGGCTCGCCCTCGACCTCGGCCTGTACGGCGTCTCGGCCATCTTCGCCGCGATCACCGCCGTCACCTCGACGCTACTGCCACACCGCGCCTGGGGCTCGGTCGCCGCCGTCGGTTACCTGGTCGCGACGCTGGCCGTGATCGTCCAGCTCCTGCTGCACCGCCGCAACCCGACCTCCCGACTGGCCGGCCTACCCGCCCGCTGGGCGGTCACCGCCCTCACCTGGGGGAGCACCGCGCTGCTACCCGTCGTCTGGCAGAGCATCGAGCGCACCGCCGGGCGCACCGACCGGGCCCAGGAGGAGGTGCTGGTCGTGGAACACGCGGGCGCCCGCCTGGTGGAACACGGCACCCCGTACCTCGGCCCCGACGCCATCGCCGCCCTCCCGCCCGGCGAGCAACTGCTCGGGTACACCCCGTACCAGCCGGGCATGGCCCTGTTCGGCCTGCCCAGAGCCCTGATCGACACCTGGTGGACCGACGCCCGGGTCTGGTTCGCGGTGGGCACCGCACTGGCCCTCGCCCTCGCCGTGGCCGCCCTGCGCCGCACACCTTCCACCGCCGGCCCCGCCACTGCGAACCCCCGTCGCGACGCCGCGCTGCTCCGCGGCGTGCAGGCCGCCACCGTCCTGCCCATCTGCGCCCTCACGCTCGCCACCGGCGGCGACGACCTTCCCGTACTCGCGCTCTGTCTGCTGGCTCTCGCGCTCGCCGCCGCCGGCCGACCCGGCCGGGCCGGCCTCGCGGTCGGGCTGGCCGGCGCGCTGAAGCTGTTCGCCTGGCCGGTCGCCCTGGTCCTGATCGTCTGGGGTCTGACCCGGCGAGCCGGCACGCGCGTCGCCATCGGCGCGATCGGACTGCCCATCGCCGCACTGCTCCCGGCCCTGCTGGTCGACCGCGACGCCCTGACCGAGAACGTCCTCCGCTTCCCTCTCGGCCATGGCCTGGTGACCAGCCCCGCGCAGTCCCCGTTCCCCGGACACCTGATCGCCTCGGCGCTGCCCGCCGGCCGGCTCATCGCCGCCGCGTTGCTGGTCGCGGCCGGCGTGGCCATCGCCGTCCGGCTCGCCCGCCGACCGCCCCGCACCGCCGTCGCCGCCGCACTGATCTGCGGGTACGGACTGCTCGCCGCCATCGCCCTGATGCCCTCGACCCGCTTCGGCTACCTGCTGTACCCGCTGGCCCTGCTCACCTGGGCGCCCGCCCTGCACCGGCCGAGCGTCGCCACGCCCGCGGAGCTGTCCGGTCGGGCCAGTTCGGCGTAACTGTCCGGCGGAACCGCCCGCCAGGGCGTACACCTGGAGGCATGACCACCTACCGCGACCGCGCCGAGGCGGGCCAGGTGCTCGCCGAGCGACTCACCGCACTCATCGGCGAACCCGACGTCGTCGTCCTCGGCCTGGTCCGCGGTGGTGTGCCGGTCGCCCGGGTTGTCGCCGAACGGCTCGGCGCCCGGCTCGACGTGCTGGTGGTCCGCAAGCTCGGCATGCCGTGGGCCCCGGAGGTCGCCTTCGGCGCACTCGGCCCGGACGGCGTGCAGGTCCTCAACGACGCGGTGGCCAGCCGACTCAGCAGCGACGACATCACCGAGGTCAGCCACCGCGAACAGGCCGAGTTGGAACGCCGCGAACGTCTCTACCGCGCCGGCCGCCCCCCACTCGATCTCACCGGGCGGATCGCGGTCATCGTCGACGACGGCCTCGCCACCGGGGCCACCGCACGCGCCGCCGTGGAGGTCTCCCGCCAGCTCGGCGCCCGCCGCGTCGTGGTCGCGGTCCCGGTCGGCGCACAGGAGGCGTACGAGCTGCTGGCCGCCGAAGCCGACCAGGTCGTCTGCGCCCAACGCCCGGCCGACTTCGGCGCGGTCAGCGTCTACTACGACGACTTCCACGAGGTGTCCGACGAGGAGGTCACCGAGGCGCTCACAGCAACCGCATAGCTAGAGCGGGTACCGTCGGGCGATGAATAGTCTCACCTGTCCCAAGTGCCACGGAGAAATGCGTCAGTACGAGCGCAGCGGTGTCGTCATCGACCAGTGCGGGGAGTGCCGGGGCATCTTCCTGGATCGCGGCGAGCTGGAGAAGCTGTTCGAGGCGGAGGCCAACTGGAGCCGCCAGCAGGCCGGCGGCCCGCCCCCGGCTCCGGCCCAGCAGCCCGGCGGCTACCCGCCCCCGCACGCTCCGGCCCAGCACCAGCCCGGCTACGGCGCCGTCCCCCCGCCGCCCCCGCCGCCCGCCCACGGCTACCCGCCGGCGCCGGCGTACGGCCAGCCGCAGCACCAGGGCTACCACGGGCACTACCGGCGCAAGAAGAAGAAGGGCTTCCTCGACGAGATGTTCGGCTGAACCGGGCCCGACATCCCGCCCGGGTCGACCCGCGCGTCGGCCCGGGCACTTCGTTCGCCGCCAGCGGTTGGCGGGTACGGCAGTCCGTGCGAGGCTGCATCGCATGACGGCGATCCGGCCGGAGCACGCGTTGGCTCAGGCGTACGACGGAATCACCGCAGTGGTCCGCGACCTGGACGACGCGGCCCTGCAACGCGCCACCCGATGTCGAGGGTGGCTCGTCGCGGACCTGCTCCTGCACGTCCTCGGCGACGCCCAGCGCGCCCTGGTGACGCTGGCCAGCCCCGTCGACGGCCCTGCCGACGTGGACGACGTGAGCTACTGGCGCGACTTTCCCGGCACCGGTGACGAGGGCGACCGCCACGCCTGGTGGGTCCGCCGGTCGGCCGCCGCGTTCGACCGCCCGAGCGAGATCGTCCGACTCTGGACGGACACCGCCCCCGCCGCCGTCCGCGCCGCCGCGGCAGCCGACCCGGCCGGGCACGTGACCACGCAGGGCCACGTGCTGCGCGTACCGGACTTCCTGGCCACCCTGATCACCGAAGCCGTCGTGCACCATCTGGACCTCACGCCGGACCTGCCCGACGCGCCGCCGCCCGGCCCACTGGCGGTACGCGTCGCGGTGGCCACCATGGACGGCCTGCTGAGCGATGACACGGTCCGCCCCGCCGCGTGGGACGACCACGAGTTCCTCCTGAAGGCCACCGGGCGAATCCCGCTCACCGACCGGGACCGGCTGGAGCTGGGCGAGTCGGCGGGTTGGTTTCCGCTGCTCGGTTGACCGGCTGGTGCTCAGTCGCGACGGTCAGCCGATGGCCATGTCGACGAACCGGGACAGATGCAGCTGCGCGGCGACTGTCACCGTGTCGGTGGGGCCATTTCGATGCTTGGCAACAATGAAATCCGCCTCCCCCGCCCGGGGCGACTCCTTGTCGTAGTAGTCGTCGCGGTGCAGCAGGATGACAACGTCGGCGTCCTGCTCAATCGAGTTGTGTGTGGCGATGCCGTTGGCGATGAAGTTGTGCGTCCCGAGAACGGTCGCGTCGAACACCTCCTGCTCACCGATCGACACGATCGACACGATCGAGTCCCAGAAGATGTCGTTGGTCGCGTGCAGGTCCAGATCGGCAGCGTCGAGTACGCCGGCGATCGCTGCCAGCCGGGAGCGACTCGGCGCACACTTCCAGAGGGCGCTGCCGCAAAACTGGGTGCCGATTGCCTTCGCGAACTCGCGGTGAGTCATTCCCTGCTCGACTAGGATCTCCCGGACCCTGCCCCACACCTCGCGCGGCACCGTGTCGACGTTGGTGTTGCTCTCCGCCGATTCCAGAGCGGCAAGAAGTGCCGTACATCCCTCCGACCGCTGCCCGTAGACGCCGATCTCGCGGAGGAACCTCAACTGGTCGTCCCGACCGGAGATATCGAGGGTGTACTGCGGACGATGATTCACCACCGGTACAACCTTCAGCCGGGCAGTGATGCCATACCTCAGCAGCAGCCGGGATATGTCCTCAAGCATCCGTCGGCTCGTGGACGCGAAATAGACGCGCCCTCCGCAGCCTGACTTGTTGACGGTCACCGACCCGTCCGTGGCCCACAGGTGTCGCAGGAACGCGGTGATCTGCTCCTTGGGCAGACTGAAGAGAGGCGACGGAAGGAATTTCTCATGTGATCTGAGGCCGAAGAGTCCCAGGCCGTCCAGCCATTCCGCAATCGGGTTGCGCCGACCGCGAGCCAGTCGGTACGGAGCGGGCAGCCGGAGTGTGGTCACTCTCGCCGCTGTGTAATCGTCGCGGACGGCGGAGATCCCGAAATGCTTCGCCGCCTCCGTTACGGCCTGGAGGTTCAGCTCGTCGCAACTCGCGTACCGGATCGGCTGACGCCGCACGAAAGAACCGTCGCCGAGCAGGTGTGCCAACATGACGACCTCGGCGTCGGCCCACGGGCGGACGGCCATCGGGGGCGGCAGATGGCGAGGCGTAGCGATGCGATCCCCTGGTGAAAGCTCACCCAGAGGCACCCATCCGGTGAACGCGAGAAACGGGTGGTTGGCCGTCGCGTCAATCTGCTTGCCCGAGGCGAGGGTCAGGCGGAAGACCTCCCGAGTGCCACTGGGAAAGACATGGGTCATAGTGCGGGGGGTGTAGCGGAGACCCTCATCCAAGGCCCAGACCGGGATGTCCTTCGCCTTGTTGGTCAGCAGCTCACCGAGGGTGATTTCACTATTGTCGTCCGCTCGAATCAGCCGGGTCTCCGCCGTGAGGCAGCCAGACTCGCGCAGGTCGGACAGCTGGGGGCGCTTGTCGGTGCGCTGCTCGGGGCCACGGTTCAGCTGACTGACCGCGATCACCGGGCACTCCACCTCCTTGGCCAGCAGCTTCAGGCCACGGGACAGGTCCGCGACCTCCTGCTGCCGGCTCTCGGTGCGCTTCGGTGAGGTCATCAGCTGGAGATAGTCGACGACGATCATCTTGAGGTCGTGCCGCTGCTTGAGCCGGCGGGCCTTGGCCCGGATCTCCATCAGGTTCATGCTCGGGGTGTCGTCGACGAAGAGCGGCGCCTCGCTGATCTCGCCCATGCACCGGGCCAGCTTGGTCCAGTCGTCGTCGGAGAGCTGCCCGCTGCGCAGCACGTGCAGCGGCACGCGTGCCTCGGCCGAGAGCAGTCGCATGACGATCTCGACCTTGCTCATTTCGAGCGAGAAGATGGCCGCCGCCTGGTTGGCGCGAATCGCAGCATTTCGAGCGAAGTCCATGCTGGCCGTGCTGTTGTGAGTAGGAATCATCGACCGGCTCGCCAGGTAGAGATGCTCGGGGTTGTCCACCGTGACGCAGCGGACCGGCACGCTCGGCACCGGTCGAACATCGACGATGAACCGCGAAGTCGTCCGGACGTCCGACGCGGTACGGCGGCGGTCGGCGTGCGCATTCCGCTTCCGTTTGAGTCGAAAGATGACATCCGGCGTGGAGAAGTTCAACGTGTACGCGATGGACGACTCCGGGGTGCGACCACGCACCGCCTTCGCGTTGACGGTGCAGCGGTATCCGAGGCTGACAATGAGCTCGTGTACGTCTTCTGCCAACCGCTTCGAGGTCGACGTGTACTGGAGGTTGCCCGCAGGAGCGACAGTGCCATCGGTGTCCATCAACCCAGCCAGCAAAGCCCGACGTTGAGCCTCGGAGGCGCGCAGATAGACGCCTGGGATGTGCTTGTCCGCCGCCACCCTGGCCTGACGTAGCAGCGCGAGGAAGGATCCGTTCTGGCGGTGGCAGGCGGCACACTTCCTGGTTGCTGGATTCTCGCGCAACGCCCGGGTGGAAACGCCGCAGTCCACGCAGGCACCGTTCCCTTGAGCGGCGGGCCTGGGCAGCAACACAATGGTGTACACCATTGGCCCGCTGGGCCGAACGACAAAGCCGTCCGCCTCGACCTGCGTGACCATCTCCGGGTCTGCGGTGGTGAAGCGGCTGGCACCGGTGTGGCCATCACCGAGCCACGCCCCCAGCGTGTAGGGCGGTACCACCAAAGTCCGATCCGGAAGATGCAGGGGTGCGCTGTTGCGTACGGCGTGGTTGAGCCGTCGCTCGACGGTGTCAGTACGCAGCGTGGCCGCGATCTCAGCAGTAGTGACGAGACCGTCGTGGTCGACCCGACTATCGGCGTTGACCTCCCGCTCGGTTCGTGCGAGGAGGGAGGTCAGAAGAGGGCCGGCCGGATACCCGGGCGCAGTCCAGTTCTGCGTCCTGCCGTTCCGGACGATGGGACGGCTGATCCGGCCGACCGACCCGACCTCACGGGCAACGGTGTGCAGGACATGCCGGAACTCCGGCCCGACCTGCTCGATCTCGTCGAAGAGCGTGATCGGCTGGTTTCTCGCGGCGCCGAGCCTCTTGTCTGCCGCACGTACGCTGGCCAGCGACGACTCGGGCCAGCGTCGCCTTTGCCGCGCCGGCCCCTGGCGTCGACTGGCACGGCTGGTCGTCTTCCACAGGTGGTCCGCGTCGGCAACGATGACGGTGCCGTCGGAGAACTCCACCTCGTAACATGGCCGGTCGTGCATCACGTCGAAGGCGTGTGTGACCGTGGTGGGGCTGCCGTCCGCCGCCAATAGTTGATCGCCTACTTGGATCTCACCCATGGTGGTCCAGCCATCCGGCGTCGGCAGCGGGGTGTCGAGCGCCAGCGCCTTTCCCAAACCGGGCCTGCCGGCCACAATGATCAACTGCCCTGCGTGCAGGCCGTTGAGCAGCCGGTCCAGGTCGCTGAAGCCGGTCGGGACGCCGGTCATGACGCCGCCCTGCGCGCCCACCGCCTCAATCTCGTCCAGCGTCGGCTGCAACATGTCGGCCAGGACCGCGAAGTCCTCGCTGACCCGCCGTTCGGTGACGTCGTAGACGGCCTGCTGGGCGAGGTCCACGATGTCGTCGACATCGCGGCTGCCACCATTGGCGGTGCCGTAGCCCAGCTGCACGATCTTGGTGCCGGCCTCGACCAATCGACGCAGCACCGCCCGCTCGCTGACGATCCGCGCGTAGTAGGCGGCGTTGGCCGCCGTGGGCACGCTGGCGATGAGGGTGTGCAGGTAGGGGGCGCCGCCGATGCGGGCCAGATCGCCCGAGTCGGTCAGGGCTGCGGCCACGGTGATCGGGTCGGCCGGCTCACCCCGGCCGTAGATGTCCAGGATGGTGTCGAAGATGGTGGCGTGCACCGGCCGGTAGAAGTCGTTGGTCTTGAGGATCTCGACGACGTCGGCGATGGCGTCCTTGGAGAGCAGCATGCCGCCGAGGACGCACTGCTCGGCGGCGACATCCTGGGGCGGGGTCTTGTCGAACTGGCCGTCCCGCTGCGCGGGCGGCTGGCCGCCGCTGGACCGTGACTCCGCCCGCATGTCATCGGTGACCGACACCGGGCCCCCCTCCACTGCGTCGGATCCGGACCCAGCTCTACCGCCGGGGTACGACACTTCTCTTCCGACCAGGCCGGTCGATCGGGGGTCATCGCACCGGCGGTCGAGGGCCAACCATACGGACCACGAGGTCAGCCACTCAACAAGGCCGGTGGACGAGCCTCGGGACAACCTGTGGACGCCGGTGGACGAGCATGTGCGCAGCGTGTGCACAGGGTGTGGATAACCGCTGGGGAATTCTCGGCCGCACGCCGCTGACCTGCGGCTTCGTGGTCCCCAGCCTGTGGAGGAGAATATTTCGGTCGGGCCGGACGCCCGATCGTCCCGTACTATCTCCAGCGAACGGCTACACCTGGACAGCGGATTACGCTTTCGGTTCAGAAGGGTCACAATCCGGCCGTGAGTTACCGGGACTGGGGACGCGGGGAGGGCAGCCCGCGCGAGGGCCAGCCGACCGCCTCGTGGGGTGAGCGCACGCCGTCCCTTCCGGTCGACCCGTACGACGAGGACGGTCGCTACCGCACCTCCAGTCGGCGGCGCGCGTTGGATCGGGGGCAGGACGAGCCGGTCGACGCCTATCTGCCGAGGTGGGCGCTCGAGTCGGGGGTTCGGCACGCCGACGGCGGTGGCCGGCACGCGGCACCCGATGACGACGAGGATGCGGCCGCACCGGAGCGCCCGAGTTCCGGAGCTGGCTGGCGGCGCGCCGAGACGACGGGCACGCGGCGGCAGGTCAGCGAGACCAGTTGGCGGGAGCGACCGGCGATCGGTGCCGCGCCGGAATCGGACCACACCCGGGAGTGGACGCTCGACCGTCCGCAGGAGCAGGGGTACGCCGGCCGCCGGCGCGCCGACGCGGCGGAGGAGGAACCGGTCTCGGGAGCGGTCTCGGACAGTCGCCCCCGTCGTGCGCCCGCTGGTCGTCCTCAGGTGATCTGGTCCGGTGGTGATCTGGAGGCGGCACCCGCCGATGAGACGCCTCGTCGGGATGCGAGCCGGCGCACTCGACGCAGCCGTCGTGCGGCGGAAGAGTCCTGGGCCCGCCCGGTCGATCCGTGGGAGCGCGGGTCGGAGCGGGCGGCGGAGCCCGAGCCGTCGTACGCGCCGGCGGTTGACCCGTGGGACGCGTCGGGCGTGCACGCGTGGCCGTCGATCGCGGACGCGGACAGCACGGAGCTGAGCGGGCAGTGGGCACAGGTGGAGGGTGTCGGGGGTTGGGAGCGGTCCGACCGCACCGGGCAGTGGGAGCGGTCCGCGGTCGCGGACGACCAGTGGGATCGGACGGTCCCGCCGCGCGCCGACCGGCAGGTGGCGGCGGAGGGTTGGCCCAGTCGGGACGACGGCTTCTGGTCCGGTACGCGGCTGGCCGGGGACGATCCGCGCTGGATGGATCCACCGACGTCGGCGCCACGGTCGCCGGTGGTGGGCTACACCGCTCCGCGTCCTCGCACCGCACCCGTGCAGCGGGACGGGGGCACCCGACGTCGGGCGGTCCCGTCTCCGGTCGGAACGGCGTCGGTGCGCCGACGCGTGGAGTCGGTGGCCACGGGTGGTTGGGCTCGGCGCCTGGAGGACGACCTTCTCGACCCGGATCCGGGTGGATCGTTCCGGCCGTTGCTGTACACCGCCGCCTGTTACCTGGTGCCGGCCGTCCTGATCTTCGTCTGGCTGTTGACTCTGGACGGTCAGGCACCGGCCGGCTGTGTCACCGACATCAGTGGGGGCGGGTGTGATTCGCCTCGGTCGCGGGCATTGGAGTCGCTGCTCGCGGGCTCGCCGCGCTTCGGGCTGGCGCTGGTGAGCAGTCTGGTGGTGGCGGCGCTGCTGCGTCGGGTCGGCACGACGTGGCGTTCGGCGACCATCGCTCTTGCCGCCGCGGTCGTGGGTGGTGGCCTCTCCACCGTGCTGATCAGCGCGGTGACCGGGCAGCCGATCGGTTGACCGGGCGCGGGCCGGCGCACGAAACGCGCGAGGGCCCGCACCGATCGCTCGGTACGGGCCCTCGTGGTGCTGTTGCCGACGTCAGCCCTGAACGACGTTCAGGTTGAACGAGGCGGTCACCTCGGGGTGCAGCTTGATCTTCACCGGGTAGCTGCCGGTCGACTTGATGTGACCGGGCACCTCCAGCCGGCGGCGGTCCAGGACCGGACCGCCAGCGCCCTTGACGGCGTCGACGATCTCGGCCGGGGTGACCGAGCCGAAGAGCCGGCCGCCGTCGCCGGCGCGGGCCTTCAGGCTGACCTTGAGGCCCTCGAGCTGACCCTTGACCTCGTTGGCGTGGTCGAGGTCGCGGATCTCACGGGCCGAACGGGCCCGCTTGATGACCGTGACCTGCTTTTCCGCGCCCTTGGTCCAGGCGATCGCGAAGCCCTGCGGCAGCAGGTAGTTACGGCCGTAGCCGTCCTTGACCTCGACGATGTCGCCCGGGGCACCGAGGCCGGAAACTTCCTGAGTCAGGATGATCTTCATATCGGTGCCTCCTCTCAGCGGGTGGTGGCCGTGTACGGCAGGAGCGCCATCTCGCGGGCGTTCTTGACCGCACGGGCGATCTGCCGCTGCTGCTGCGAGGTCACGCCGGTCACCCGTCGAGCGCGGATCTTGCCGCGGTCGGAGATGAACTTGCGCAGCAGCGCGGTGTCCTTGTAATCGATATAGGTGATCCCGTCCTTGTCGAGCGGGTTCACCTTCTTCTTCGGCTTACGAAGTGCCGCAGCCTTGGCCATTGCACGTGCTCCTGGTTTGCGATCGCGGGCGCTCGGCGCCATTAGAACGGAGGCTCCTCATCGAAGTTGGCGCCCGAACCGGCACGCGCGGGAGAGGGTGCAGCCGAGGCCCAGGGGTCGTCGAAGTTGCCTCCGCCGCCACCCTGGTTGCCACCGCCACCGCCACCGAAGCCGCCGCCACCGCCACCGGAGCGGGACATCTTCTGCACCTTCGCCGTGGCGTAGCGCAGCGATGGGCCGATCTCGTCGACCTCAAGCTCGATGACGGTGCGCTTCTCACCCTCGCGGGTCTCGTACGACCGCTGACGCAGTCGACCCGAGACGATCACGCGGGCGCCCCGCTGGAGCGACTCGGCGACGTGCTCCGCCGCCTGACGCCACACGGTGCAGGCCAGGAAGAGCGGCTCGCCGTCCTTCCACTCGTTGGTGGTCTTGTCCATGAACCGGGGCGTCGAAGCGACCCGGAACTTGGCGACCGCCGCACCGGACGGGGTGAACCGCAACTCGGGGTCATCGGTCAGGTTGCCGATGACCGTGATGGTGGTGTCTCCTGCCATGACCATCTCCTCGCGCACTCAGCGTCTCGACGTACAGGCTCGCAGAGCAGTACGACAGAGCCGCGGAGGCTGATCCGGGCGAACCGGGGTTGAATGCTTAGCGCATCTCCGGCCGGATGACCTTGGTGCGCAGCACGGACTCGTTGAGGCGGAGCTGACGGTCCAGCTCGGCCACGGCAGCAGGGGTGGCCTGCAGGTCGACGACGGCGTAGATGCCCTCGGCCTTTTTGTTGATCTCGTACGCGAGGCGCCGGCGGCCCCACACGTCCGTCTTCTCAACGGAGCCACCCGCGGTCCGGATCACGTTCAGGTACGTGTCGAGCGACGGGGCGACGGTGCGTTCCTCGAGGCTGGGGTCGAGGATCACCATGATCTCGTAATGACGCAAGACGTGCTCACCTCCTGTGGGCTAGGCGGCCACGGTCCTTCCGTGGCAGGAGGTCGTGCGTCGCTGCCCGCACGTGCCGGGGGAACCCGGCCGGACGCGGACAACCTGACCAGGATACCCGGTCCGGACGATCATGCCCGGGGTGGTCGGGGCGTGGGCCGGGCATGCCGACGGGGGCCCACCGTCCGACCGCCATTGGTCGGTGATGAGCCCCCGTCAACGAGGCCGCGGGGCGTCCCGTCCGCATTCCTTGGGTGGGACCTGGGGAGGAACGACCACACCGATGAGGTTGGACCGAAGACGCCCCGCGGAGCTTTATCGTGTTGTTACCTGACGATACAACGGCTCTCGTACCTTCTCGGGGGAAAAAGCACAAATTTCCGAGATTGTTCATCGGTGAGAGTCGGGTCTGCCACGTGGGCCGCCCCCGCCTCGCCGGGCCGCGCGGCGGGGGTGACCTCGCTGTCGGTCCGTCGGTCACCGGCTGCCGTACGCGGCGCTCGCGCCGTCGGCGGTACCGGGCGTCGACCGCCGGCTCCATCCCATCAACGATCGTCGGTCCGTCCGGTGACGCGACCCCTCCCCGACACCACCCCGACCGTCGCTCCGCCTGTCGGGCTCGCGACGTAGGCTCGCTCGCATGCGTATCGGAGCCCACGTCGATTCGACCGACCCGCTGGCGGAGGCAGTCGCCCGGTCCGCCGACACCGTGCAGTTCTTCCTCTCCGACCCAGAGGGGTGGAAGGCCCCCAAGCCGCGGGAGGACGCCGAGCGGCTGCGCACGGCCGAAGTGGATCTGTACGTGCACGCGCCGTACGTGATCAATGTGGCGACCCTGAACAACCGCATCCGGATCCCCAGCCGCAAGCTGCTGCTCGGGCACGCCACCGCGGCCGCCGAGATCGGCGCCAAGGGTCTGATCGTCCACGGTGGGCACGTCAACGCCGGGGACGACCTGGCCGTCGGCTTCGACAACTGGCGCAAGACCTTCGCGTACGCCGCCGACTCCGGCGGCTTCGGCGTCCCCGTCCTGATCGAGAACACGGCCGGCGGTGACAACGCGTGCGCCCGACGGCTGGATGCGCTCGCCCGACTCTGGGACGCCATCGGTGACCACGAGGTGGGCTTCTGCCTGGATACCTGCCACGCGTTCGCGGGCGGCGAGGAACTGCTCGGTCTGGTCGACCGGGTCAAGGCGATCACCGGACGGATCGACCTGGTGCACGCCAACAACTCCAAGGGTGCGTTCAACTCCGGCCAGGATCGCCACGACAACCTGGACGGCGGGACGATCGACCCGGAGCTGGTGGTCGCGGTGATCCGGGCGGCCGGCGCGCCGGTGGTCGTCGAGACCCCGGGCGGTGTCACCGGTCAGGCCGCCGACATCGACTTCCTGCGTCAGCAGCTCGGCGCGGAGAGCACGGCGGCATGACGACCGGACAGCCCGGGACCGGGAACGCCCGGCCCACCCCCGTCGGCGAATCGGACATCCCTGAGGACGCCGCAGCCACGGACGTCGGCCCCACGGCTACCGCAACCAAGGACGACACAGCCAAGGACGACACGGCCAAGGACGACACGGCCAAGGACGACACGGCCGAGGCCGCGACGCCTGCCGCCCACCTGACCAAGGACAAGGCGGCCAAGGGCTGGTTCGGCAGGCGGAGGACCGCGAAGGGCAAGGGCGCTGCTGGCCTGTCCGCCGAAGGCGGTGCCCCGAAGGCGGACGCCGCCAAGGGCGGCGACCCGACCGACGGCGCGACGCCCGGCGACGACGCCGACGGGAAGACGGGCGCCGACGGAAAGACGGCGGAGGGTTCCGACCGCTGGGTGGCCTTCGCGTCCGCACCCGAACCCGTGCCCTCCCGACTCGCCCGCGCGGGCCGGGCAGTGGGCCGGTCCCTGATCCACGAGTGGACGCTGGCGAGCCTCGCTGCGCTGGCCCTGGCCGTGCTGATGACGTGGCCGACGCTGCGCTACCCGCGCTACACCCTTCCGCAGGACTACTGGGATCCGAGCCTGCAGGCGTGGCAGATGGCCTGGTCCGGGCACATCCTGCTGGCCGACCCGGCGCGCCTGTGGCAGTCCAACACGTTCTTTCCCGAGCTGTGGAGCTTCGCGTTCTCCGACACGCTGCTCGGCTACGCGCCGGCCGGGATGCTCGGCAGTGGCCCCGAGGACGCGGTCCTGCGCTACAACATCATGTTCGTGCTGGCGCACGCGCTCGCGACGCTCGGGGCGTACGCGCTGGCCCGGCAGCTCGGCTCGGGTCGGATCGGTGCCGCGGTCGCCGGTGTCGGATACGCCTACGCGCCGTGGCTGCTGGCCCAGGCCGGGCACCTGCACGTGCTGTCGAACGGCGGCATCCCGTTGGCGCTGGCCATGCTCGCCCGTGGGCACGGCTGGTCGCTGCGGCACGGCTACCGGCCCGAACGCCGGCACGACGGCTGGGTGTACGCCGGTTGGCTGGTCGCGGCCTGGCAGCTCAGCCTCGGCTTCGGCATCGGTCTGCCGTTCGCGTACTTCCTCGCCGGTGCGGTGCTCGTCGCCGCGGTCCTGTTCCTCGTTCGCCGGCTCCGGACCGGTGAGGCCCTGCCGTTCGGCCGCCGGCTGCTCGTGGCCGACGTGCTCGGCGGGATCTTCTTCGCCGCGGTGGGTCTGCTCCTGGCGTACCCGTACTTCAGGGTGACCGAGCTGCACCCGTACGCCGAGCGCACCATCGGTGACATCAGCATCTTCTCGCCGCCGGCGTCCGGTTTCGTGACCGCGCCCGCCGAGTCCCGAATCTGGGGCGGACTGCACGAGGGTGCCCGCGCGGCGCTGCCGTGGCACCCGGAGATGACGCTGCTGCCGGGCTTCGTGCTCTACGCGCTGGCCGCCGGCGGGCTGTTCTTCTCGGTGTGGCGGCTGCGGCACCGGCTGCTGCTGCTCGCCGGGGTGCTGGTGACCATGGTCCTCGCGATGGGCACCCGCTTCTTCGACGGCACCTTCACATACCTGCCACTCTTCGAGCACGCACCGGGCTGGAACGCGCTGCGTACCCCGGGCCGGTTGATGTTGTGGGCCACGCTGCTGCTGGCCCTGCTCGCCGCGGGCGCGGTCACCGCGCTCACCGAACGGGTGCGTGACCTGGCCGCCCAGCGGATCCCGTCCTGGCCGGGGCCGTGGCTGCGGCTGGCCACCCTGCTGCCGCTGCTGCTGGTGACCGTCGAGGGTCTGAACACCACCCCGCATCCGGTGGTGCCGACCCAGCCGGCGGCTATGCGCACGGTGGCGGGGCCGCTGCTGGTGCTGCCCAGCAACCAGAGCCTGGACCAGCACGTGATGCTCTGGTCGACCAGCGGATTCCCGGACGTGGTGAACGGTGGCAGCGGCTTCACGCCGCGACAGCTCGACGACGTCCGCCGGGTGAGCCAGTCGTTCCCCGACCAGACCAGCGTCGACTACCTGCGTACGCTCGGCGTCCGCGCGGTGGTGCTGCTGCGCGGTCAGGTGCCCGGCACGCCATGGGAGATCACCATCGACGCGCCGGTCGAGTCGCTCGGCATCACGCGGCAGGATGTGGGCGACGCTGTGGTGTATCGGCTCTGAGGCTTTTGGTCAGGCTGCGTCCGTGGCTTGGTGTCAGCTGGTGCTGATCGCGGGCTCCGGTTCGGGGTTGTCTGCTCGGCGGCGCCAGCGGTCCAGCCAGGGGGCATCCGGTGCGCCGTCGAGGACCCCGCCGTCCGGGTCGTCCGGGTAGTTGGTCCGTACCGCGTCCCGCTCGGGGTGCAGGATCTCCTTGCCGACCAGCACACACAGCACCACCACGGTGGCCAGTCGCAACGTCGACGCCAGCACGAACACGCCCTCCGGGAAGACCGGACGGCTGGTGGCCGCGCCGAGCAGTTCGCCGTAGAAGGCGACGAAGTAGCAGACCTCGGCGATCTGCCAGGCCAGGAAGGCACCCCACTTCGGCCGGGCCAGCACCACCAGCGGCAGCAGCCAGAGCACGAACTGCTGGGACCAGACCTTGCTGAAGATGAGGAACGCGGCGACCACGAGGAACGCGAGCTGCGCCAGCCGCGGCCGGCGCGGCGCCCGCAACGCCAGCACGGCAATGCCGAGGCAGGCCAGCCCGAAGAGGGCGTACGAGATGGTGTTGAGGGTGGGAATGTTGACGTTCAGCCACTCGAACGGGCCGAGCCGGGTGGGGTCGCCGCCGACCTTGCCGTCCAGGTAGCGCCCGATGTACCAGAGCGTCCCCCAGTCGATGGGCCGGGTGGTGTTCAGCTCGAAGAACCGGTCCCAGTTCTCCGGGTACCACCGGGCCGCCGGCAGGTTCACCAGCACCACCGCCGTGATCGCCGTGCCGATGGCGACGAGTGCCGCGCGGATCCGGTCGGCGCGCAGCGCCAGGATGAGGATCGGGCCGAGCAGGAACAGCGGCCAGAGTTTCGCCGCTCCCGCGAGACCCAGCAGTACGCCGGCCACCGCTGGTCGTCGCCGTGCCCAGGCCAGCAGGCCGAAGGCGGCCAACCCGATGGCGAGCAGGTCCCAGTTGACGGTGGCGGTGAGCAGCAGGGCCGGGGCGAGCGCGAACAGCGCGGCGTCCCAGGGTCGTCGGCGGCGCAGGGCGAGGATCACCGCCACGGTGGCCACCGCGAGCGCGCCCAGCACCAGCGCGTTGAGGTTGTAGAACCACTGGCCCTGGTTGATGCTCGGGTCGCCGTCGCCCACGGCGTGCACGGGCAGGCCCAGTGCCCCCATGAAATAGCCGGTGAGCACCGGGTACTCCACCGGGTGGTCGCGGTAGGGCACCTTGCCCTCGTTGAGCCCTTCGGCGTAGTAGAGGGCGAGGACGTCGGTGTAGCAGAACCGGGTGTACTGGACGTTGTTCTGCCAGGCACCGTCCTGGCAGGGAGACTTCTGCACCCAGTGCAGGGCGAGCGTGAGGCAGGCCAGCGCCAGCACGATCCGGACGGCCGTCCAGAACCGGTGTTCCCCGCCGGCCGGTCGGTTCAGTGCCGTCGCGTGGTCGCCCAGCGGTCCGCCGATCGCGCCGGAGATGCCGCGAACGAACCCGTCGGAGCGGGACGGGTGGTCGGTGGTTCCGGCGTCGTCGATGCCGGGCGTCGACTGGGTGCTCATGACAAGGCATCCTGCCGTACGGCGGGGGTGCGCGTCCCGGCGCGGCGCGGAGATCCGGGTACGGAAACGCCGCAGCCGGTCGGACAGGTCGTCCGGCCGGCTGCGGCGTCGGTTCCACGAGTGCGGGTCAGTCCCGGGTTGTCGGTGTCAGGCCGGGCAGCAGCCCACCACCGGCGCCGCCATTTCCACCGCCGCCGGGACCACCGGGACCACCCGGACCGCCGGGACCACCCGGACCGCCGCCACCGGGGTTCGGGCAGAACGGGTCGGTCAGCGGGTTACAGGGCTGCCCGCCGGGCAGGCCCGGAATGGTCGGCGGCGGCGCTGCCGGCTCCTTGCCGTTGCCCCTTGTGGTGTCGCCCTCGCCGGTGACGCTGGGCAGGGAGATCTCATCCTGCCCCTTGAGGGCGGCGTTCAAGTACTTCTCCCAGATCAGGCCGGGCAGCGTTGCGCCACTGATGTGCTTACCGTTGGCGAGGCGGATCTGGGGCTTCTTCGGATCCCGACTGCCCACCCAGACGACGGTGGCGTTCTGCGGCGTGTAGCCGACCGTCCACGCGTGGGCGTTGTCATTGCTGTCGTACTCCCAGGTGCCGGTCTTGGCGGCGGCCTGGCGGCCGCCCTCGAGCGTCAGGCCGTTGGGCTTCGGGATCTGCTTCAGGACACCGGTGACCTCATCGGTGATCCTCTTGTCGATCCGCTGCTCCGGCTTGATGCGCTCGCTGCCGACGACCTTCCACTTGCCGGTGTCCTTGTCCTGCTGCTCCACCTTGATGACGAAGTGCGCCTTGATGTACTTGCCGTCATTGGCGAAGGTGGCCATGGCGTTGGCGTGGTCGAACACGGTGATCGGGTACTTGCCGAAACCGGTGTAGTTGTCGAAGGGGTTCGGCTCCTTCTTCGACAGGTCAAAGGCCTTCGGCGGGTCGACACCCCACATGGTGGTCACGCCGGCCTTACGGGCCATGTCGACCACCTTCCCGGCGCCGATCTCCTTGGTGACCCAGTAGAAGGGCACGTTGTACGACTGGATCGTCGACTCTTCGAGCGTGCAGTACTTGCCGCACTTGAGGTTGGTACGACCGGCGTTGCCGATCGCCACCGCGGAACCCTCGGGCTTGTACGGCGTGGGGTCCCAGTGCGACTTCACCGAGATGCCGGCCTCGATCGCGGCGGCCAGGGTGTACACCTTCATCGACGAGCCCGGCTGGTGGCCACCGGCCAGGTCGCCGTACTGGTCGAGGTTCTTGCCGGCGTAGTCGAAGTCCGTGCCGCTGTCACCGCCGTAGTAGGCGAGCACGCGGCCCTTCTTCGGGTCGATCGAGACCATGGCCGCCATCAGGTTCTTCGGCTGCTCGTTGAGCTCGGAGCCCTTCTTCGACTGCATTGCGAGGTTTTCGGCAGTCGCCTGGAGCTTCGGATCGATGGTGGTGGTGATCCGGTAGCCGCCGTCCCGCAGGGCGTCGAAGCAGCTCGTCTTGCCGTCCGCGCCGCTGTTGGAGCAGAGACCCATCTGGTCCATCTCCCTGCGGACGTAGTTGATGACGTTGCCGCGCGGGCTGTCGACGCCGAACCCGTTGCCGCCCTTCTTCGGCGGCAGGACCTTGGGGTACTCGGTGGGCGCCGGCGGGTGGTTGGCGGAGTCCAGCCAGCCCTCCTGCTTCATGCCACCGATCACGTAGTCCCAGCGGGTCTTGGCGTCGGTCGGGTTGACCGCCGGGTCGTAGCCTTTGTGGGTGTTGGTCGCCGAGGGCTGCTTGATCAGCGCGGCCAGGACCGCACCCTCGGCGGGGCTGAGCTTCACCGCCGACTTGCCGAAATAGGTCTGCGCCGCCGCCTCGATGCCGTACGCGCCGCGTCCGAAGTAGATCACGTTCAGGTAATGCTGCATGATCTCTGGCTTGCTGTACCTGTCGTTCAGCTTGGAGGCGAGGATCGCCTCCTTGACCTTCCGACCGTACGTGTCGTCCTTGAGGTTCTCGAACGCGTTGCGGGCGTACTGCTGGGTGATCGTCGAGGCGCCCTGCTTGTCGCCGTTGGAGACGTTGTTCCAGGCGGCCCGGACGATGCCCTTGTAGTCGACACCCGAGTGCCGGTAGAAGTTCCGGTCCTCGGCGGCGGCGACCGCGTCCTGCACGTGCTGCGGGATCTGGTCGATGGTGACGAAGGTGCGGTTCTCGCTGCCCAGCTTGGCGAGCTGGGTCTTGCCGTCCTTGGCGTACACGGTGGTGGACAGCGGCAGCGGCATCTCGTCGGGCATGACCACGTTGGTCGAGTAGTAGGTGAACCCGACCACACCGATGCCGGCGAGCATGATGAAGACGGCGAAACCGGCGATCAGCAGGTTCATCCGCTTGCGCTTCTTGGCGCGGGCCGCCCCGGCCGGATCACCCGGGCCACGACCGCCACGACCACCGCGCCCCGGACCGTTCGGTCCGCCGGGGCCACCTGGGCCGCCGGAGACCGGGGAGACACTCGCCCTGGCGACGGCGGCCCGACCACCGACCGACGCCGAGCCGACACTGGCCCGACCGGCCGAGGCGGCGCCCACCGCGGCGGCGCCGACCGTGGCCCGACCCGCCGGCGCGCCGGGCGCCGGGGACACCGGCACCGAGGCCCGGCCCGCTCCGGCACGACCGGCGGCCACACCGGGCGCCGGTGACACCGGCACCGAGGCACGGCCGCTGCGGCCCGGCGTGGCCGACCCCACCGAGGCGGACCCGGCCGCACCACCGCGCGGCGGCACCGCGGCGGAACCACCCACCGACGCGCGACCGCCTGCGGGCCGTGGTGTCACCGAGGCACGGCCCGGGGGCGCCGCGCCCTCCTGGGCCGACCAGCCGCTCCCGCCGGAGTCACCGCCGGTCTGGCGGTGCGCGTCGTTCGCGCCCGGTCCGGGGTCACCGTCGAGGCCCGGGTACTGGGCCCGTCCGCGCACAGAACTGGGATCGCCGTACGAGTTCATTCCTCACACCCTGCCGGTCGCGGTGGGGCGCGACTGCGCCGCCACCGGGTTGCCGTGAGTTGCTTCACCCGGGACGACGGCACGGGGGTGCCGACCCTCCGGGGTCATTGCTGGATCAATCGGGCCAATCAGAACAACGGGCGGTCGGCCGTCCCGGTTCATGTCTGCGGCCCCGGGGCCGGTCGATCCAGCTGAGATCACCGTTGCGCCTCTCGCCTCCGCCGACCCGTGCCCTCGGCGCCCGCCGCGTCCTGCTCGCCGGCGCTGTCGCCGTCGGCAGTGAGACCGTCCCGGCCGAGCAGGTACTGCTCGACGAGATGGTTCCAGTCACAGCCGAGGCACACCTCCACCACGAAGACCTGAAACTCACGCAGCGTCATCGCCAGCACGGGCAGCTCGGACAGTGTCCGAGCCTGGCCGGCGGACTGCTTGAGTTCGTCACCGTAAATGTAGTGGACGAGCGTCAGATTCTCGCTGCGGCAGATGGGGCAGCGCCGGTCGGTCGGCTCGCCGTGGAACCGAGCCGCGTTCTTCAGGTACGGCGACGCGTCGCACACGTCGTACGTGCCGACCCGGCCGGCCAGGAGCTCACGCAGCACCGCTCGCTTCTGAAGCGAGTAGTCGACGACCTGGCGCTGCGTACGCATGCGGAGAAGGGTACGCGGTCCGGCCCGACCAGGCGACCATGGTCACGATCCGTGACGGAAGCGTCTCGGAACGCGGGTTTGCCCTGGCCCCCGCGACCCGCTAACGTGCGATGTATCGGTCCGATACATCGCGGCGGTTACCAATCCGCGCCGGAGGGTGATAGAGAGGGTGGCCAGTGCTCGAATTCGCCATCCTCGGCCTCCTGCAGGAGTCTCCGATGCACGGCTATGAGCTGCGCAAGGAGCTGACCGCCAAACTCGGTGCGATCCGGGCGGCGATCAGCTACGGCTCGCTCTACCCAACCCTGCGCAGGTTGCAGGCGGCGGGATGGATCACCGAAGCCGCCGAGACACCCGCCACCGCCGAGGAGGTTCCCGCGCTGACCAGCCGACGAGGTCGGGTGGTCTACAAAATCACCGCGGAGGGCAAGGAACGCTTCGCCCAGCTGATCGCACAGGCCGGGCCCGAGACGTACGACGACACGGGCTTCGGGGTGCACTTCGCGTTCTTCGCCCGGACCGACCAGGCGACCCGACTCCGCATCCTGGAGGGTCGCCGCCGCAAGATCGAGGAGCGTCGCGAAGGACTTCGTGACGTGCTGGGCCGGGCGGCCGAGCGCCTCGACGCTTACACCCTGGAACTGCAGCGCCACGGCCTTGACGCCTGTGAGCGTGAGGTCCGCTGGCTGGAGGAGCTCATCGCCAACGAGCGCTCCGGCCGAGCCCCGACGGCCCCGCACCTGGGGTCGGCCGGTGGCCGACGAGAAGACAACAGCCCGCCTCCGCCTGGAGAGACCAGGAAAGAGCGGCCGTGACAGAAAAGAAGGAGGCAGACGCTATGGGCTCCGTCCGCGTCGCCATCGTCGGTGTGGGTAACTGCGCCTCGTCCCTGGTTCAGGGCGTCGAGTACTACCGGAATGCCGACCCGAACGACCGCGTCCCGGGTCTCATGCACGTCGCCTTCGGCGACTACCACGTCAACGCCGTGGAGTTCGTCGCGGCATTCGACGTGGACGCCAAGAAGGTGGGCATGGACCTCGCGGAGGCGATCGTCGCCAGCGAGAACAACACCATCAAGCTCTGCGACGTGCCGCCGACCGGCGTGTCCGTGCAGCGCGGTCCGACCTTCGACGGTCTGGGCCAGTACTACCGCGAGATCGTCGAGGAGTCCGACGCCACCCCCGTCGACGTGGCGCAGGCGCTGCGTGACGCGCAGGTCGACGTCGTCGTCTGCTACCTCCCGGTCGGTTCCGAGCAGGCCGCCAAGTTCTACGCCCAGGCCGCGATCGACGCCGGCTGCGCGTTCGTCAACGCCCTGCCGGTCTTCATCGCCTCCGACCCCGAGTGGGCCCAGAAGTTCACCGACGCCGGCCTGCCGATCGTCGGTGACGACATCAAGAGCCAGGTCGGCGCCACCATCGTGCACCGCGCCCTGGCGAAGCTCTTCGAGGACCGCGGTGTCGAGCTGCTGCGCACGTACCAGCTCAACTTCGGCGGCAACATGGACTTCATGAACATGCTGGAGCGCAAGCGGCTGGTCTCGAAGAAGATCTCGAAGACCCAGTCGGTCACCTCGCAGATCCCGCACGAGATGAGCAAGAGCGACGTGCACATCGGCCCGTCGGACCACGTGCCGTGGCTGGACGACCGCAAGTGGGCGTACATCCGCCTGGAGGGCCGCTCGTTCGGTGACACCCCGCTCAACGCCGAGCTCAAGCTCGAGGTGTGGGACTCGCCGAACTCGGCCGGCGTCATCATCGACGCGGTCCGGGCCGCGAAGATCGCGCTGGACCGGAAGATCGGCGGCCCGATCCTGTCGGCCTCGTCGTACTTCATGAAGTCCCCGCCGGTGCAGTACGCCGACCACGACGCCCACCAGGCCGTGGAGGAGTTCATCGCCGGCGAGGTCGAGCGCTGACGCGCTGAACACCACGCACGACCGAGGGCCGGGTCCGAAAGGACCCGGCCCTCGCCGCGTTCAGTGCCGCCGTGGGTACGGCGACCGCATCACTTCCAGCTCGGCGTCCCCTGCTTGGCCGCCGCGGCCCGCTTCGCCCGGCGGTCCTCGGCCGACTCGGCGCTACGCGCCGACGCGCCGGCGGAGAACGGCAGGATGTCCGGGTAGACCTGTCCGACGCCGATCACGAACGCCACCACGTCGATGATGATGTGGGTGGTCCGGGCGGCGTAGACGGAGATGACGTCGCTGAAGTCCTCGTCGTAGCCGACACCCGACATGAACGAGTTCGAGATCACCTGGTTGGGCAGGTAGTTGATCGTCGAGAAGTTCGCCGGACGCGGGCTGCCGTACGGGAAGATCTGCACGAAGCCCGAGGCGACCGCGGTCGTCACGGTGAGGTTGCCGAAGAGGGCGTCGCTGAAGAAGACGAAGTCGCTCAGGTCGAGGTGGATGGTCTGCCCGTCGCGCAGGCGCCCCGAGCTGTCCAGGGTGGTCGACGAGGCGTTGAGGATCCGAGCGCGCGACCCGGCCGAACGGGTGTCCACGACCCGCTGCGGCACGATCGACACGATCTGGTTCGAGTTGCCGGTCGTGTGCACGTACTCCAGGTACTTGCCGCCGCCGTACTCGGCGACCACCTGAAGGTTGCTGGCGCTGTCCATGCCGATCGAGCCACCGGGCGAGTCCGGGTGCAGGTAATCCCCGCTGGGCGTGAGCCGCAGCGCCGGTCGGGCCAGCACCGCGCCATCCGAGGTGGCGGTGCTCGTGTTCGCCAGCTGCAGCGTCGGCCCGGCCGCGGTGCTGGTCAGCGTGGTGATGGTGGCGCCGGCGGCGTTGGTGCCGCCCTGGACCACCGGGTCGCCGGGCGCGGCCTGGGCCGGCGCGGCGACAGCGGCGCCCACCACGGTGGTGCCGGCGACGCCCGCCGCCACGGTGCCGGCGCGGCGCAGCAGCCGGCGGCGGTTCACGGTCTTGTCCTCGTGCTCGGTCATCGGTCCCCCGCAGAGTCGGTTAAATGACGCCCGATCATGACGGTTGTCGCGGGGTGTCCACATCGACCGATCGGTCGATAAACGAGAGACCTTCCCGAGGGGGGCGGACCGGTCAGGACCACGCCTGCTGGAGGGCCACCCGGGCCTCCAGCTCCAGCAGGTGCACCTTGCGCGGCAGGCCGCCTCCGAACCCGACGAGCCGCCCACCGGCCCCGACGATGCGGTGGCACGGCACGATGACCGGGATCGGGTTGCGGTTGCAGGCGACACCCACGGCCCGGGCGGCGCCCGGATCGCCGACCCGACGCGCGACCTCGCCATAGGTCAGCGTCTCGCCGTACGGGATGAGGGTCATCTCCCGCCACACGGCCCGCTCGAAATCCGAGCCGCGGGGGATCGCCACCGGCACGGTGAACCCGGTCAGCTCACCGGCGAAGTACGCCCGCAGCTCGGCGACGACCTGCCGGGACGGCGTGTCGTCCGGCTCGTCGGCGGCCCCGTCGACCCGGCCGAAGTGCGCGCCACACACGCTCACGCCGTCGCTGGCCACGGAGAACTCGCCGATCGGCGAGTCGAGCACGGTCCAGCGCATCCACCCATTGTCCCCGACCCCGCGACCGTTGCCGACTCCCGCCCTGCGTTGCGTCACGTCGATACCGTGCAGGTCGTGGCCACGGGGACGCTCATCTTTCTCATCATCGGCGGTGCCGGTGTGGCGGTGCTGGCGCTCGCCCTGCTCGGCACCGAGCTGCTCCACTTCGGGCACGTCGACGTGGACGGGCCGATCTCGGTCGAGACGGTCGCCGGCTTCGCGGGTGCGTTCGGGTTCGGCGGTGCCATCGTCAACGAACTGCTCGGCGCGCGTACCCCTGCCATGATCGCGGGCGCGGTGGCCGGCGGCCTGCTCGCGGCCGTGCCCACCGGGTGGCTGGCCTCGCGGTTCAGCCGCGCGGCCCGGAACATGCGCACCGACCCCACCCCCACCCGGGACGACCTGGTGGGCGCGCTCGGCCTGGTCGTCACGCCGGTGCCGGTCAACGGCTACGGCGAGGTCCGGGTACGGGTCGCCGGCCAACCGGTCAAGCTCAACGCCCGCGCCGACCAGCCGATCCCGATCGGTGCCCAGGTCTTCGTCGTGCAGGCGCTCAGCGAGACCAGCGTGCACGTCGAGACCTACTGAACTCCTCTCACAGACGGGACGTCATCCATGCCCCTGCTGATCGCCATCGGCGGCGCGGTCCTCCTCGTACTCATCCTGGTGTTGTTCGTGCTCTCCCGGATCAAGGTGGCCGGGCCGAACGAGGCGTTCATCGTCACCGGCCGCAAGGGCCGCACCACGCAGACCGCCGACGGCGCCCGATCCACCGACAACTCCGGGCAGAAGGTCGTGCTGGGCGCCTCGGTGTTCGTGCTACCGGTGGTGCAGAAACTCCAGTCTCTGGACCTGTCCAGCCGGCGGATCGACGTCGGCATCCGGGGCGCGGTGAGCAAGCAGGGCATCCGCGCCGACCTGCACGGCGTGGCGATCGTCAAGGTCGGCGGCACCGAGGACGCGATCCGGGCCGCCGCCCAGCGGTTCCTGCACCAGCAGGACGAGATCGACAACTTCACCCGGGAGGTGCTGGCCGGCGCGCTGCGCTCGATCGTCGGCCGGCTCACCGTCGAGGAGGTCATCCGGGACCGGGCGGCGTTCGCCAGCGCGGTCGCCGAGGAAGCCGAACACTCGATGACCAACCAGGGTCTGGTGCTGGACACCTTCCAACTCCAGGACATCCTCGCCGAGGGCTCCTACCTGCAGGACCTGGGCCGGCCGGAGGCCGCCCGTGTCCTCAAGGACGCGGCGATCGCCGAGGCGCGGGCCCGGCAGCAGGCCGAGCAGGAGCGGCTGCTCGCCGAGGAGGCCATCGCCGAGGCGAACCGGAACCTGGCCCTCAAGCAGGCCGGCATCCAGGCGGAGATCGACGCGGCGAAGGCGAAGTCCGCCGCGGCCGGGCCACTCGCCCAGGCGGAGCGGGACCAGGCGATCCTCTCCGAGCAGCAGAAGGTCGCCGAGCGCAACGCCGAACTCAAGCAGCGCCAACTGGACACCGAGGTGCGCAAGCCGGCCGACGCGGCCCGGTACAAGGTGGAGCAGGAGGCCGAGGCATCCCGCAACGCCGCCGTGCTGAACGCCGACGCGCAGCGCCAGGCCGTGATCGCCGCCGCGCAGGCCTCCGCCGAGCAGGCCCGGCTCACCGGTGAGGGCGAGCGGGCGCGACGGGCCGCGCTCGCCGAGGCCAACGCCATCGAGGGCGCCAAGGAAGGTGAGGCCGAGCAGCGGCGGCGCTCCGCCATCGCCGAGGCCGTGGAGCGGGAGGGTCAGGCCGAAGCGGCGGCCATCCTGGCCAAGGGTGAGGCCGAGGCCGACGCGATGGCGCGCAAGGCCGAGGCGTTCGCCGCGTACGGCGAGGCGGCGGTCCTGGACCTGCTGGTCAAGGTGCTGCCGCAGGTCGTCGAAGCGGCCAGCGCCCCGATCGGGGCGATCGACAAGATGACCGTCATCTCCACCGACGGCGCGTCGTCGCTGACGAAGTCGGTGGCCGGCAACGTGGCCCAGGGGCTCCAGCTCGGCAGCGACCTCACCGGCATCGACCTGGCCGGTCTGCTCGCCCGGCTCGGCTCGGCGTCCACCCCCGGTGGCAACGGCACCTCGACCGGCAAGGGCGTTGCCTCCGTCGACGGGACGGCCGTCGAGACGCGCTGACGCCGTACGCCGACGGGTGCCGCTCCCGGGGTCGGGGGTGGCGCCCGTCGGCGTACTCGATCAGGCCCTCGGCGGGCTACTCGATCAGGCCCTCGGCACGCGCCCAGCGCAGCAGCTCCGCCTCGGCGGCGTCGCGGTCCAGCGGGCCGTGCTCGAGGCGCTGCTCCTTGAGGTGCTTCCAGGCCCGTCCGACGACCGGCCCCGGCGGTACGCCGAGCAGCTCCATGATCGCGTTGCCGTCCAGGTCGGGGCGGACCCGCGCCAGGTCCTCCTCGGCCGCGATCCGGGCGATCCGGTCCTCCAACGCGTCGTAGTCGGCGGCGAGCTGAGCCGCCTTACGCCGGTTGCGGGTGGTGCAGTCCGAGCGGGTCAGCTTGTGCAGCCGGGGCAGCAGGTCACCCGCGTCGGCGACGTAGCGGCGCACCGCGGAGTCGGTCCACTCGCCCCGCCCGTACCCGTAGAAGCGCAGGTGCAGCGCGACCAGCGCGGTCACCTTCGCGGTGATCTCCTTGGGGTAGCGCATCGCCTTCATCCGGGCCTTGGTCAGCCGGGCGCCCACCACCTCGTGGTGGTGGAAGCTGACCCGGCCGTCGGACCCGACGGCCTTCGTCGCCGGCTTGCCCACGTCGTGCATGAGGGCCGCCATCCGCAGGATGAAGTCGCAGCCCTCCTCCTCGAAGGAGACCGCGTTCTCGACGACCGTCAGCGTGTGCTCATAGACGTCCTTGTGCTGGGCGTGCTCGTCGATCTCCAGCTTCAGCCCGGTGAGCTCCGGTAGGAACCGCTCGGCCAGCCCCGTGTCGACCAGCAGCCGCAGGCCGGTGATCGGGTCGGCGCCGCAGAGCAGCTTGGTGAACTCGTCACGGATCCGCTCGGCGGTGATCCGGTCCAGGTCCGCCGCCATCTCACTCATCGCCCGGTGCGCGTCGAGGTGGACGACGAAGCCAAGCTGGGCGGCGAAGCGCGCGGCCCGGAGCATCCGCAGCGGATCGTCACCGAACGACTCACGCGGCGTGCTGGGGGTACGGATCAGCTTGGCCGAGATGTCCTCCAGCCCGCCGTGCGGATCGGCGAACCGGTGATCGGGGAGGCTGACCGCCATCGCGTTGATCGTGAAGTCGCGCCGCTTCAGGTCCTCGTCGAGGCTGGTGCCGTACACCACCACCGGGTTGCGGCTGACCTGGTCGTACGACTCGGCCCGGAAGGTGGTGATCTCCAGCCGGAGGCCGTCGCGCTGGGCGCCGATGGTGCCGAACTCGCGGCCGGTATCCCAGATCGACTCGGCCCAGCCCTTGAGGATCCGCAACGTCTCGTCAGGGTGAGCGTTTGTACAGAAGTCGAGGTCGTCGCCGAGCCGACCGAGCAGCGCGTCCCGGACCGAACCGCCCACCAGGTGCAGCTCGTAACCGGCACGGACGAAACGACGGCCCAGCTCGTCGGCGACCGGGGAGACCCGGAGCAGTTCGGCGACGGCGTTGCGCTGCGCGGCGGTGAGATCGCGGCGGGCGGCGGCGTGGGGAGCGGAGGCTTCGGACATGGGATCGCCAGCTTATCGGGCCCGGTCAGCATCGCGTTCGCCGGACGCCGTAACGACCGATTGACTATAATTTGTCCCATTCGGGTCGATGCCCGGCTCGTGTACCTCTGGGAGGCTGGAGATGAGCGGCGGGCTCGACCGCAGCGCGGACGCCCTGCGGGACGGCGGTGCGGAAGCCGAGGTCCGCCCCTCCGACAGCGCCACCTTCATCTCCGCCGAGCCGCTGAACCAGCCGGCCATGGAGTCGACCGCCCCTCCGCAGGAGCAGGTGGACGAGGCGAGCGCGGCGACCAACAGCGCGGTGATGGCGATCGGCAGCCTGGTCAGCCGGGGCACGGGCTTCCTGCGTACGTTGGCGTTGACCGCCGCGCTGGGTGGCGCGCTGGTCGGCGACGCGTACACGACGGCGCAGATCCTGCCCGGCATGGTGTACGAGTTCCTACTCGGCGGCATCCTCACCAGTGTCCTGATCCCGGTGCTGGTCCGCCGCCGGAAGTGCGACAGCGACGGCGGCCAGGCGTACGCCCAGCGGTTGTTGACCCTCGCGGTGCTGACCCTGGGGGCGGCGACCCTGCTGGCGGTGCTGTCGGCGGGCCTGCTGACCAAGCTCTACGCCGGCGACGACACCGGGAAGAACTTCCGGGATCTGGTCACGGCCCTGTCCTACCTGATGTTGCCGATGATCTTCTTCACCGGCCTCAGCGCGTTGATCAGCGCGGTGCTCAACACCCGGGGGCACTTCGCCGCCCCGATGTGGGCGCCGATCCTGAACAACATCGTGGTGATCGGCACGGCCGGGCTCTACATCGCGATTTTCGGCGCGGAGATCGTCCGGCCCGACGAGATGACCACCGGCCGGATCGTGTTGATCGGCGGCGGCACCCTGCTCGGTGTCGCCATCCAGGCCGCCGGGCTGCTGCCGGCACTACGCAAGGTCGGCTTCCGCTGGAAGCTGCGGTTCGATTTCCGCACCCTGGGGCTGCGCGAGCTGGGCCGGCTCGGTGGCTGGATGGTCTGCTACGTCGCGGTGAGCCAGGTCGGCCTGATCGTGCTGTTCAACCTGCTCAACCGGGCCGGCAAGGAGAACGCCGCCGGCCCACTGATCTACAACAACGTGTTCCTGCTGCTGATGATGGCGCACGGCATCATCGCCGTCTCGATCATCACGGCGCTGATGCCCCGGATGAGCGCGGCCGCCGCCGACGGCCGGTACACCGACGTCGCCGACGACCTGTCGCAGGGCACCCGGACCGTCTCGGCGGTGCTCGCCCCCATCGCGGTCTGCTACGCGGTGCTGGCCACCCCGCTGTCGGTGACGCTGTTCCGCTACGGCGCGTTCACCGACGAGAACACGGCCGACACCTCGCTGGTGCTGCTGCTGGCCGCGCTGGCACTGGTGCCGTTCGCGATCAGCCAACTCTTCATCTTCGCCTTCTACGCCCTGCCGGACACCCGCACCCCGGCACTGATCAACATTCCGGTGGTGGCGTTGCGGATCGGCGTGCAGGTGGTGCTCTACGTCGCCTTCGCCGCCCACTTCGCCGCGGCCGGAATGATGATCGGCAACGCGGTGTCCTACCTGGCTGCGGCATTCGCCTCGGCCTGGCTGCTGCGACCCCGGGTCGGCCGGATCGGGATGGGTGCCATCCTGCGCACGCTCGGACGGGTGGCGGTCGCCGCGCTGGGTGCCGCCCTGGTCGGGCTGCTCGTGGTGAGTCTGCTGCCCGGCGGCGACACGCCGAGCCGGATGCAGGCCGTGCTCCAGCTCGTGATCGGCGGCGTGGTGATCGGCGGGACGTACCTGGGCCTGGCCGTGGTGCTGCGGATCGGGGAGATCACCGAGGTGGTCGGTATGGTCCGCCGCCGCTTGAGTCACTGACCGCCAGCATCCGATCACACGGTGGCCCACCACGGAACGTGACCGCAGATCACCAGCCTGGGGATGCACCTGTGGATAACTCCGCGATTCGCCGGTCAACAACCGGATCGTCCTGTGGATAACCAACCGTACGGATGAGCGTGGTCCCCCGATCGGTGGGAACATGCCGGTGAGCGAAGGTGCCATTCAGGGTCGGCCCCGACGTCGGCCGCTTGCGATGAAGCCGTAGATTAGCTAGTACATGTGCCAGCAACGTGGCTGACAACGGTAGTAATCGGACGACTTCCCCGACTCCCGGCACCCCGCCGGGTACGGCGGGAAGATGACATGTCGGGGAGACGGGCAACCCGGGTAAGGTCGCTCTCGACGGGTACGGCAGGCGCCGACGCTGGGCGTCGGCATCGGTCGGCCGGTTCCTTCGACGGCAGAGCGGGAAGCCACATGCCCAGCAGTTCGGGTCCATCGATCGACACGATCACCGAGGGAGGACGGGTGACCCAGGTCGGCGAGGGTCAGGAGGCGGACGAGAGCGCTCCGCCGGTCATGACCTTCGGTGCTCCCACGGCCGGTGAAATCCTCGCCGAGCGTTACGAGCTGGTCGAGCACATCAACAACGACAGCGCGGGTCGGCTGGTCTGGCGCGGGGTCGACGTCATCCTGCGCCGTCCCGTCGCGGTCGTGCTGCGCTACCCGGGTGGCGACTCCGCCACCGAGATGCTTCAGGCCGCCGTCGCGGCGAGCCGTGTCATCCATCCCAACCTGGTCGGCGTCTACGACGCGATCGACGAGGCCGAGCGGGCGTACGTGGTCCGCGAGTGGGTGGACGGGCAGTCGCTGCGCGACCTGGCGACCGAGGGACCCCTGGACCCGGCTCGCGCCACCGCGATCGGCAACGCCGCCGCGAGCGCGCTCGCCGCGGTGCACGCCACCGGGATGGTGCACGGCAACGTCCACCCCGGCACCGTCATGATCAGCGACGAGGGCCGTGTGGTGCTGGCCGACGCGCGCACCGACGGCGCCGACAGCCAGGAGAACGACATCCGGGCGGTCGGCGGCATCCTCTACTTCGCCCTGACCGGTCACTGGCCGCACGCCGAGGCACCACTACGCGGTGCCACCGCGGGCCACGGCCGGGCCGCCATCCCGGACGCTGTCCGGGACGCCGCCGGCGCCATCGCGGCACCTCGCCAGGTCCGGGCCGGTGTGCCCGCATACCTGGACGACCTGACCATGGATCTGCTCGACGCCGAGATCGCCCCGCCCTCGTCAGACGTGCTCGCTGCCGAGCTGGCCCGCCTGGACGTGCCGGCCGAGGATGAGCACTACCTCGACAACAGCGGCCCGCTGCGGTTCGCCGCCGACACCGAGGAGGAGCCGTCGCCGCTGGCCGCGGCCGGCGGTCGCAAGGTCGCCGTGGGCATCGCCAGCCTGTTGGTGGTCGCCCTGGTCGGTCTGCTGATCGGGATCAGCGCCCTCGGCGGTGACGACAAGGAGCAGCAGGCCAACCCGGTCGCCACGCCCACCTCCGGCGCGCCGACCGGTGACGCCACTCCGGCCGCCGCCACGGCGCACAAGCTGACCGTGAAGAGCGTGCGGATCATCGACCCGTACAGCAAGGACCGCAGCGAGGTCGACGGCGCCGACAAGGTCATCGACGGTGACGATGACAAGGGCTGGGAGACCGAGACCTATCGGGGCTGGCCCAACTTCGGCAACCTGAAGAAGGGCATGGGCGTCTGGATCGACCTGGGCCAGCCGCGCAACGTCAAGTCGGTCCAGGCGGTGCTCTCGGCCACTGGCGCGTCCGCGCAGCTCCTCGCCGGCACCACCAACCCGCCGTCCAGCTCCAGCGGCGACAAGCAGCTGGTCGGCAGCTACAAGACCGCGATCGGCCAGCCGTTCGAGGACCACGACGGCACCACCATGACGTTCAACGGCTTCGACGCCGACACGAAATACCGGTACCTGCTGTTCTGGATCACCGAGCTGCCCCCGGCCGAGGGTGGTTTCAAGCTGGGGGTGCAGGAGATCACGGTCCAGGGGTCGTGAGCCCGGCACCTCCGCCGTGGCACCACATCCGTAGGACGTGGTGATGGACGGGCGCGACGCCGCAACGGATCTGGAGCTGCTGCGCGCCCACGTCGACGGCGACCGGGACGCCTTCGCCGAGTTGTTCCACCGGCACCGCGACCGGCTGTGGGCGGTGGCCCTGCGGACGCTCGGCGACCGCGAGGAGGCGGCGGACGCCCTCCAGGACGCCCTGCTGTCCGCGCACCGGGCCGCCGGGCGCTTCCGCGGCGACTCGGCTGTCACCACCTGGCTGCACCGGATCGTGGTCAACGCCTGCCTCGACCGGATCCGGCGCCGCCAGGCACACCCGACCGTGCCGCTGCCCGACGGCGACCGGGCCGGGGACGGCTCCGGCACCAGGGGCGTGGAGCCGGCCGCACCGGTGCAGGACCACGACACCGCGCTGGTGGTCCGCGACGCTCTCGCCACCCTGCCCGTCGAACAACGCGCCGCCCTGGTGCTGGTGGACGTGCAGGGCTACCCCGTCGCCGAGGTGGCCCGCATCCTCGGCGTCGCGGAGGGCACGGTGAAGAGCCGCTGCGCGCGGGGCCGCGCCCGGCTCGCGGTGGTGCTCGGGCATCTCCGCCCGACCCGGTCGGGTCCGCCCGGCCCGATCGCGGACGTGCCGGACGTCACCCCGGGGAACCCCCGCCCGGTAGAGGGCGTCGGATCGGGGCCGGGCCGTTACCGGCGGGACGCCAACCAGGAGGACACGTGACGACCGAGGGGTTCCGGGAGGTCGACGACGACCTGCTCGCTGACTACCTCGGCGGGGCGCTGGACGGCACGCCACAGCAGACCGAGGTCGCCCGGCTGGTGGACGAGGACCCGGCGTGGGCCGAGGCGCACGCCCGGCTGAGCGGCGCGCTGACGCAGGTGCACGCCGACCTGGCCGCCTGGGCCGACCCGTCCCCGGAGATGCCGTCGGAGATCGCCGACCGGCTGTCCGCGGCACTGGCCGCCGCACACGATTCGCCGGACGGGGCCTCGGCCGGCACGGACACCACGAACACCCCGGTTGTCGTGCCGTCCCAGGTCGGCTCCGGCCGCCGGCCGGCCGGATCGGCACCGTCCGAGCCGGATCGCGCCGCAGCCACCGGCCCGGGTCGCCGCCGACGCCGCTGGGCGCGGCGCGGTGCACCGGTGGCCCTCGCGGCGGCCGCGGTCATCACGGTCGCGCTGGGCCTCAACCAGCTCTCGACGGACACCTCGGACTCCGCCGGCACCAGCGCCCTGGACCGGCCGGCCAGCGCGCCCGAGGGCGCGGCGGCGGCCGGAGCGGTCCGCACCACAGGGCCGGCACTACGCAGCGGTACGAACTACGACCCGCAGACCTTCGGCGACGCGCAGAGCGGACCGGCGCCCTACCGGGCCACCGACATCCCCAGCCGCACGCCCACCGGCGCCTCCGGCGACGCCCCCGCCGAGCAGCCCGAGGTGGATGCCGAGGGCGGCCGGCGACCCGCGCCGGACGGCCTCAACCAGCTGGCCCGCCTGACCGACGAGACCGCGCTGACCGCCTGCCTGGCCGACATCGCGGCGGAGCACGGTTCCGCACCGCTGGTGGTCGAGGTGATCGACTACGCGCAGTTCCAGGGCGAGCAGGCGTTGATCGTCCGGTTCACCGACTCGACCGGGGCCCGCTGGGCCTGGGTGAGCGGCCCGGAGTGCGGCGTCCCCGGGTCCGCCTCGGACACGCGGTATTCGACGCGGGTAGGGTGAATCCACGGTCACCGGTGTGATGACCCTCTACGTGACCTGACCCACCGGATGCCCGGCTCGGGAATCCCCGGTTCGTACGATGACGTTCTGGAAGTCAGCTGCCGGCACCCTCCAGGCGTCGGCACTCGGATCGGCGTCGGTGCGCACCAACGCCGAACACACACAACGCGGGAGACGGCAGTGGACGAGGTCCGCAACCTGATCATCATCGGCTCCGGGCCGGCCGGTTACACGGCGGCGGTCTACGCCGCACGCGCCAACCTGAAGCCGCTGATCATCGAGGGCGTCCAGTCCGGTGGCGCGCTGATGACCACCACCGAGGTGGAAAACTTCCCCGGCTTCGCCGACGGCATCCTCGGCCCCGAGCTGATGGACAACATGCGCAAGCAGGCCGAGCGGTTCGGCGCCGAGTTCCTCACCGACGACGTGACCCGGGTCGAGCTGGTGGACACCGGCGACGCCGGTTCCGGCGCGGTGAGCACCGTCTGGGTCGGCGAGACCGCGTACCGGGCCCGTTCGATCATCCTCTCCACCGGTTCGGCCTGGCGTCCGCTGGGCGTGCCCGGCGAGCAGGAGTACCTGGGCCACGGTGTTTCCGCGTGCGCCACCTGTGACGGGTTCTTCTTCCGTAACCAGCACATCGTGGTTGTCGGCGGCGGTGACTCGGCGATGGAGGAGGCCACGTTCCTCACCCGTTTCGCCGACACGGTCACCATCATCCACCGGCGTGACTCGTTCCGGGCCAGCAAGATCATGGCCGACCGGGCGCTGAGCAACGAGAAGATCAAGGTCGAGTGGAACAGCACCGTCGAGGAGATCCTCGGCGATGACGGCAAGGTCACCGGCGTACGGGTTCGCAACGTGCACACCGGCGAGACCAAGGTGATGGACGTGACCGGCGTGTTCGTCGCCATCGGTCACGACCCGCGCAGTGAGCTGTTCCGGGACCAGGTCGAGCTGGACGACGAGGGCTACGTGAAGGTCCAGGCGCCGAGCACCCGCACCAACGTGCCCGGTGTCTTCGCCGCCGGCGACGTGGTCGACCACACCTACCGCCAGGCGATCACCGCGGCCGGCACCGGCTGTGCCGCCGCGCTCGACGCCGAGCGGTTCATCGCGACGCTCAGCTGAAACAGGAAACACATCCCGGAGGAGGGGCAATAGTGGGAAATACCAAGGCTGTCACGGACAAGAGCTTCGTCGCCGACGTGCTGCAGGCCGACAAGCCGGTTCTGGTGGACTTCTGGGCCGAGTGGTGCGGCCCCTGCCGCAAGGTGTCGCCGCTCCTTGAGGAGATCGCCGGCGAGATGGGCGACCGGGTCAGCATCGTCAAGCTCAACATCGACGAGAACCCGGAGACCGCCCGTGCCTACCGGGTCATGTCGGTGCCGACGCTCACCGTGTTCAAGAACGGCCAGCCGGTGCAGTCGATCGCCGGTGCCAAGCCGAAGGGCGAGCTGGTCCGACTCATCGAATCGGCGCTCTGACCAGTAGAAACAGCACCGAACCCCGTACCCGTCAAGGGGTGCGGGGTTCGGTCTTTTTCGGGTCGGAGCCGGCGGCGTTTTTCCCGGCCCGCGCCCCCTCACCGCCGGAGAACGCATAGCCTCAAGCCGAGGCCGCCGCCCGGCCAGCCACCGTCGTGCAGAGGGGGTCGTGCGTGCGTCCGATCCGACCCGGTGACCGGGGACCAGCGGTCACGGAGATCCGTACCATCCTCACCGGCCTCGACCTGCTCGCGTCCACCGCCGGTCCGGACGCCGACGAGTTCGACCTCGACACCGAACGGGCCGTCCGCGCGTTCCAGCAGTCCCGGGGGCTCAGCGTCGACGGCCGGGTCGGAACGGAAACCTGGGGTGCGCTGGACGCCGCCCGCTGGCGGCTCGGCGCCCGCACCCTCTACCACGCGGTGCCCGACCCGCTCACCGGCGAGGACGTCCGGTCGCTCCAGGAGCGACTGCTGGAAATGGGGTACGACGTGGGTCGCGCGGACGCCATCTACGGCATCCGGACCTCCCGTGCGGTGGCCCAGTTCCAGCGGGAGGTCGGGCTCACCCCCGACGGGTCCTGCGGGCCGCACACGATGAACGCGCTGCGTCGGATCGGCCGCAAGGTCGTCGGTGGCCGCCCCCAGTGGCTCCGCGAATCCGACGCCATCCGGCAGTCCGGGCCGGCGCTGGTCGGCAAGACCGTCGTCATCGACCCCGGGCACGGCGGCACCGACCCGGGCATGGTGGTGCCGGACGGGCCGCTGCGCTGGACGGAGGCGGACCTGGTGCACGACCTGGCCAGCCGGCTGGAGGGGCGGCTCGCCGCGGCTGGGGTGCGGGTGCAGCTGACCCGGGGTCCGTCGCCCGACAGCTGCCTGCCGGACACCGACCGGGCGCTGCTGGCCAACTCGCTCGGCGCCGACGTGTTCATCTCGCTGCACCTCGACGGGCACGCCAACCCGGACGCGGAGGGGGTGGCGACCTACCACTACGGCACCGACAACGGCGTGACCTCGGCGACCGGCGAACGGTTGGCCGGGCTGGTGCAGCGGGAGATCGTCGCGCGGACCGGGCTACGGGACTGCCGTACGCACGCCAAGGCGTGGGACCTGCTGCGGTTGACGCGGATGCCGGCCGTACGCGTCGAGGTCGGCTACCTCACCTCGCCGACCGACCGCGCCCGGCTGGTCGACCCCCGGTTCCGCGACCGGGTGGTCGAGGCGATCGTGGCCGCGGTGCAGCGGATGTACTACCCGATCGAGCGGGACGTGCCGACCGGCTCGCTCGACGTCAGCGAACTGCGTGCGGTGGTGACCGCCGCCACGGTGGTCACCTGATCTGCCGCGAGGCGTCGGTCAGCCGCCGGTGGCACGGGTCGCAGGAGCGGGACGGACCGGACGGAGCAGGGTTTCCGGGCTCATCGAGCCGAGCAGCTTCTCCAACGCGTACTCGACGTCGGATTTCCAGCTCAACGCGGTCCGCAGTTCAAGTCGCAGCCGGGGAAACCGGGGATGCGGACGGACGGTCTTGAACCCGACGGAGAGGAAGAAGTCGGCCGGCGCGACGCAGCCACCCGCAGGGTCGTCCGCGTCGCCGAACTTCGCGTCACCGAACGCCTCGATCGCCTTGATCCCCCGCTTGGTCAGGTCCCGTGCGACGCCCTGCACCAGCATCCGGCCCAACCCACCACCGGCGAAGGCGGCCACCACGTTCGCCGTCATCAGCAGCGCCGCGTCGGCGGAGACCGGCGACGTCGGGAAGGCCATCGAGCGGGGCACGTAGGCCGGCGGGGCGTACATCACGAAACCCGCCGGCATGCCGTCGACGTACGCGAGCTTGCCGCAGGAACCCCACTCCAGCAGGGTCTGGGAGACCCACGCCTCCTTCTCCAGACCCGGGTCACCGGCGGCGCAGGCCCGGTCGGCGGAGACCGGATCAAGCTCCCAGTAGACGCACTGCCGGCAGGGGCGAGGAAGGTCCTCAAGCGTGTCGAGGGTCAGGCTGACCAGACGTCGCGACATATGGCGCATCCCCACAATAGGCTCGGTGGTGAGGCCGGCACGCAACGACAGCGCCGCCTTCCTGTCCCCGACGAGCGATCGTACGCCGCCGATCGGCGGTACGGGAGGGGACGCGCAGATCGCCACCGCACCGAGGGATGGTCCGGGATGTGGACGATCCGTCACGGAGGGCCAGCACCCTGGCCAGAGGCGACTAGGATCGACAATCGGTGTCCCGACCGCCATGGTCGCCCGCGTGCGGGGTACCCGGACGGGAGCCACCCGAGCAGTGATCGAGGTGAGGTCATGACCGGCACGACACTCGACGACTACACCGACCGGTACGCCCGGCGGGTACGCGGGATGACCGCCTCGGAGATCCGAGCACTCTTCGCGGTGGCCAGCAGGCCGGAGGTCGTCTCACTCGCCGGCGGGGCACCGTACATCGCCGCCCTGCCGCTCGACGCGGTCGGCGAGATGCTCGGCCGGCTCGGCTCCGAGCACGGCGTCACCACCCTTCAGTACGGCATCGGCCAGGGCACCCTGGAGCTGCGCGAGCGGATCTGCGAGGTGATGGCGCTCTCCGGGATCGACGCCGGATGCGGCGCCTCCCCGGAGGACGTGGTGGTCACCGTCGGCGGGCAGCAGGCACTGGACCTGGTGGCCCGACTCTTCCTCGACCCGGGTGACGTGGTGCTCGCCGAGGGGCCGACCTACGTCGGCGCGCTCGGAGTGTTCCAGGCTGCCCAGGCCCAGGTCGTGCACGTACCCATGGATGCCGACGGGCTGATCCCGGAGGCGCTGGAGACGGCCATCGCCGACCTGGCGCGCGCGGGCCGTCGGGTGAAGTTCCTCTACACGATCCCCACCTACCAGAACCCGACCGGCGTGACCCTCAGCGAGGAGCGCCGCGAACGGGTGCTCGACATCTGCGAGCGCGCCGGTCTGCTCGTCGTCGAGGACGACCCGTACGGCCAGCTGGGGTTCGAGGGTGAGGCGCCGGCACCGTTGCGCGCCCGCCGCCGCGACGGGGTGTTCTACCTGAGCACCTTCTCCAAGACCTTCGCGCCGGGTCTGCGGGTGGGCTGGATCCTGGCGCCGCACGCGGTCCGCGACAAGCTGGTCATCGCCAGCGAGGCGCAGATCCTCTGCCCCAGCGGCTACGCCCAGGCGGCGGTGGCCACCTACCTCGGCACGATGCCGTGGCGGCAGCAGCTCAAGGTCTACCGCGAGGTCTACCGGGAGCGGCGCGACGCGCTGCTCGACGCGATGGCGGACCTGATGCCCGAGGGCACCAGCTGGACGACACCGGCCGGCGGCCTCTTCGTCTGGGCCACCCTGCCCGACGGGCTCGACTCGAAGGCGATGATGCCGCGCGCGGTCGCCGCCCGGGTCGCCTACGTGCCCGGCACCGGCTTCTACGCGGACGGCACCGGCACGAGCACCATGCGACTGAACTTCAGCTTCCCGCCGCCGGAGCGGATCCGCGAGGGCGTCCGCCGGCTGGCCGGCGTCATGGAGCAAGAGATCGCGATGCGCCGCGTCTTCGGTGCCGTGGGCGGCGCCGCGGGTCGGCGCGGCCAGGCCGGCTCCGACGTGCCAGGTCCTGACTTGGCATGATGCCGGCATGGGTACGACAGCTGCCGAGCGCCTCCTCGTGACCGATCCCGCCGTCTCGGCCGACCTGCGTGTGCTGGTCCTCGCCGGCGGGCTCTCCTACGAGCGGGACGTGTCGCTGCGCTCGGGCCGCCGGGTGCTCGACGCGCTGCGTGCCGTCGGTGTCGAGGCGGAACTGCGGGACGCCGATGTCGCACTGCTGCCAGCCCTCACCGCCGACCCGCCGGACGCCGTGGTGATCGCACTGCACGGTGCGACCGGCGAGGACGGCTCGCTGCGCGGTGTGTTGGATCTGTGCGACGTCCCGTACGTCGGCTGTGACGCGCGCGCCTCCCGGCTGGCCTGGGACAAACCGTCGGCCAAGGCGGTGCTCCGCGAGGCCGGCATTCCCACTCCCGACTGGGTGGCTCTCCCGCACGACCGTTTCTCCGAGCTTGGCGCGGTGGCCGTCCTGGACCGGATCGCCGACCGTCTCGGCCTGCCCCTGATGGTCAAGCCGGCGCAGGGCGGGTCGGGGCTGGGCGGTGCGGTGGTTCGGGAGGCCGCGGCGCTGCCCGCCGCGATGGTGGGCTGCTTCGCGTACCACTCGACGGCGCTCGTGGAGCGGTACGTGCCCGGCATGGACGTGGCGGTCTCCGTAATCGACCTCGGCGACGGCCCGCAGGCGCTGCCGCCGGTGGAGATCGTGCCCCGCAACGGCGTGTACGACTACGCCGCCCGCTACACGGCCGGGCGGACCACGTGGCACGCCCCGGCCCGGTTGGATCCGGACGTGGCCGCCACGGTCGCGGACGTGGCGCTCGCCGCGCACACCGCTCTCGGCCTACGGGACCTGTCCCGGGTCGACGTGATCGTGGACGCCGCGGGTCAACCGCACGTCCTGGAGGTCAACGTCTCACCCGGCATGACCGAGACGTCGCTGCTGCCGCTCGCCGTGCAGGCGGCGGGCCTGGACTTCGGCCGGCTCATCGGCTCTCTGGTCACGCGGGCCGCCGCCCGCCTCGCCACGTCCTGATCCTCACGGCGCGACCCGGCACCGCCTGCCGACTTCGAGGTTGGCGGCCGCACGTCCGGTGCCACCGCCAACCTCATCGGTCAACGACCGGACGACGCGTCCTCCGGTGCCTCACGCCCGCTGCCGGCCGGGGTGTCGACAGTCCTTGCCGTGCGGGTGCCACGGTCGGGGCTGGCCGAGCCCGAGGTGCCGCCGTTCTCCGGATCGGCGTCGTCGTCGGCACGTGCGGTGGCCGCGTCTTCGGGGTTGGCCCGCTCGGTGACCGTGCCTTCGGGGTTGGCCCGTCCGGTGACCGTGCCTGCGCGGTCGGTGGCCGTGCCTTCGGCGTTGGCACGTCGGGCGGTGCTGTCGCCGACGTTGGCTGGTGTACCGGTGGCGGGGTCGGTGTCCGGCGGGGAACCGGCGACACCCTCCGCCGACTCGCCGCCGGTGGACAAGGACGCCTCCGATTCGGCCCGGACGGTGGTGCTGTTCACGGTCGACGATCCGCGCCCGGCGTGGGCGGCGCCCACGGTCGCGGGGACAGCATCGGTGACCGCGTCGTCGTCGCCCTCGCCGTCGGTCCCGATAGTGATGTCGGACGCGGGCTCCGGGATCTCCTCGGCCGCCTCGATCACCGACACGGCTTCCGCCTCGGCGGCGGCGTGGGCCGCGGCGGACTGGGCCAGCAGGCTGGACGGCGCCTGCCACTGGATGCGGGGCGGCTCGGCGAGCGGCCGGCCACCGAACTCCGCGAGCCACGCGGCGACGAGCGCCAGATTTTCCCGCCACTGGGCCTCGGAGATCGGCGGCAGGATCGAGTCCCACAGGGACAGGAACGTGCCGCGCAACTGAAGTCGGCCGTACGGCCGGGCCAGGAACCACATGTGCAGGTGCGCGGAGCCGTCACCCCACCGGTTGACGTGCACTCGGGCGACACCGTCGAGTGAGCGGATGGCCCGCTCCAGACGGACGGTCATCACGCCCAGTTCGGCGGCGAGCAGGTTCGGTAGGTCGCCCAGGTCGAGGTGGGTCCGCGATTCGAGGATGAGCACCATGGGCAGGCCGGTGGGCCGGTCCATGGCGCGTACTCGCCAACGCTCCCCGACCCAGATGTAGGCGTCGTCTGGTGCGTTGCAGGCGGTGCATTCCCGGAGGCCCTCGCCCTTGCGTGGCGGTTCGACCGGGACCGGGTCGTCGAGCTGCTTCACACGCAGGTCACCCTCGAAGGGGAACGAGGGCCACTGGGTGAAGTCCGGGACTGAGGGAGGGGTGTCGTGCACGACGCTGACCCTAACCGAGTCTGGCACCGCTGTCCCTACCCGATTGATCGCTCCCGACCGACCAGGTCAACGTTCACCGTCGATCGGTTCCCGGGTCGACGCCGCCCGGTCGAGGGGATATCCACAGGCTGCCGAGATCCCCAACACAGGCCGTCATCCACAGGCTGGCACCCGCTTTCACGCGCTGTTTCACGTGAAACGGGGGGTGCCTGTGGACAACCGGTGTGGATAACTTTTCGGGCCCTCGTTCGTTGCGTGCGGACCGCCCGGATCCGTGTTGTCGAGACGCGTGCGGACGGCCGCGCGGAGCGGCTCGGGTGCGCCGGCCGGCCCTACACCTCGACAGCCTCGGACACCGGGCCGACGGTCCCGGGCGGCCTCCCGCGCGATGGTCGGGTGACCCATCCCGGCACCCGGGCGGCGCCAGTAGTTCGGCACGGGGTTCGCCGTCGGCGGGCACGTCTCTCGCGGCAGGTCGGACCCCGCACACCCGATTCTCGGAGATGGTGGGTCGGCGGACTGAGGCGTGCACGCCCGAGGTAGGCCCGGCACGCCTGAGGCAGTTCCGGGCATGCCCGAGGCAGTGCCTCGGGTACGCCCGGCCCACCCGAGGCAGTGCCGGGTACGCCCGGCCCACCCGAGGCAGTCGCAGCCCGCCCGAGGCAGTCCCGGCACGGCCGGGCGCCCGAGTCATGCCCGGCGTGCCCGAGTCATGCCCGATCGGCGGGGGGAGGCGAGCCGGCGAAGGTGGTTCGGTCGAAGCCAGGCGCGGCGTATCTGCGGCGCGGACACACGCACAACAGCGCGCAGAGCGACGAGGACGTCGGGGATGGACGTGATCAGGCATGACCCACCCCCTCGCCGACCTACAGGCCGGTAGGAGGCTACTGGACGGGCTGCGCGACCCCTCCCATGGTGATCCTCGGACGTCCGCATCCAGCGGGTGCCGGGCGGGCGCTCGGTTTCACGTGAAACGAGCGCGGCGGAGCGTCGCGGCCGCCGTGTCGGGTACCCGCGCGAGTCCAGCGGCGGAGAGCGGTGTCCACGAGTCGACCACTCAACTCCGGTCGCCGTTTCACGTGAAACGGGGACGGCAGCGTCAGACGCAGAACGGCCGCGCCCGATGGAGCGGGATCACAGCGTCAGACGCAGGACGGGCCGCGCCCGATGGAGCGGGATCGCAGCGTCAGACGCAGGACGGGCCGCGCCGCGAGGGAGCGGGACCGCAGCGTCAGACGCAGAGCGGCCGCGCCCCGAGGGAGCGCGGCCGCGAGCGACGGGGAGAGAGGTCAGTCGCCGCTCTCCTCCTGCTGTACTCCGATGATGCCGACGATCCGCTCAAGGTCGTCGACCGTGGCGAACTCGATCGTGATCTTGCCCTTGCTCCGGCCGATGTCGACCTTCACCCGGGTGTCGAACCGGTCGGACAGCCGGTCGGCGAGATCGGAGAGGGCGGGCGCGTGCGGCTTCGGACGACGCTTCGCCGCCTGCCCCTTCGCCGGACCGTCGTTCAGCGTCAGGGCCACGATCTCCTCGGTCGCACGGACCGAGAGACCCTCGGCCACGATCCGCAGCGCCAACTGCTCCTGAGCGTCGGACTCGTCGAGGCTCAGGAGGGCGCGGGCATGACCCGCCGAGAGGATGCCGGCGGCGACCCGCCGCTGCACCTGCGCCGGCAGGTTCAGCAGTCGGATGGTGTTGGAGATCTGCGGACGGCTCCGGCCGATCCGTCGGGCGAGTTCCTCGTGGGTGGCACCGAACTCCTCCAGCAGCTGCTGGTAGGCGGCGGCCTCCTCCAAGGGGTTCAGGTTGGCCCGATGGATGTTCTCCAGCAACGCGTCGCGGAGCATGGCGTCGTCGCGGGTGTCCCGGACGATCGCGGGAATGTTCTCCCGCCCCACGGCCTGGGCGGCACGCCAGCGCCGCTCGCCCATCACCAGTTCGTACTTCTCGTCGTCGAGCTGCCGGACGACGATCGGCTGGAGGAAGCCGACCTCCTGGATCGAGGTCTTCAGCTCCTCCAGCGCCTCCTCGTCGAAGACCTGGCGGGGCTGCTTCGGGTTGGGCACGATCGCGTCGACCGGGATCTCGGCGAACCGGGCGCCGGGCACCGGGCTCAGCGCCAGTTCAGTCTCCGCCGGCGGCGCGGTAGAGACTGTCGCCGGTGTCGGTTCGAGGGCGGCGCCCTCGTCATCGACGAGCCCGTTCTCCGGCTCGGCCGTCGCGGTACCGACGCCGTTCACCGGCCCGGTCGGGATGAGCGCCCCCAGGCCCCGACCCAGACCGCCCCGAGGACGGTTCTTCATGCCACGCCTCCCAGCGACTCTTCCGCACTACGCATTCCGGCCCACCGGCTCCTTGACGCCCCGCTCGGCGATCTCCTGGGCGGCCTCGAAGTAACTCGTGGCTCCCCGCGATCCGGGATCGTAGGTCATCACCGACTGGCCGTAGCTGGGTGCCTCGGAGACCCGGACGTTGCGGGGGATGACCGCCTGGAGGACCTTGTCGCCGAAGTGGTTCCGGACGTCCTGCTCGACCGCGTCCGCCAACCGGGTACGGCGGTCGTACATCGTCAACAGGATCGTGGAGACGTCGAGCTTCGGGTTGAGGTGCTGCCGTACCAGGTTGATGTTGTTGATCAGCTGGTTGAGCCCCTCCAGGGCGTAGTACTCGCACTGGATGGGGATCAGCACCTCCTGCGCGGCGACCAGGGCGTTGACCGTGAGCAGGCCGAGCGAGGGCGGGCAGTCGATGAAGACGTAGTCGAACTGGCCCGGATAGGCGGCGATGGCCCGATCCAGACGCGATTCGCGAGCGACGACGGACACCAGCTCGATCTCCGCGCCGGCGAGGTCGATCGTCGCCGGTACGCACCACAGGTTGGGGATGCCCTCGACCGCCTGCGCGACCTCGGACAGCGGCACGCTGTTGATAAGGCAGTCGTAGACGTCCGGGATGCCGGTGTGGTGCGGGACGTTGAGCCCGGTGGAGGCGTTGCCCTGCGGGTCGAGGTCGACGACGAGCACCCGGTTGCCGTGCAGGGCGAGTGCCACCGCAAGGTTGACCGTGGTCGTGGTCTTGCCCACGCCGCCCTTCTGGTTGGCGACGCACATGACCCGGGTCCGGTCCGGCCGAGGCATGGTCACCTCGCCACTGGGATTCAGGATCTGCACGGCGCGCATCGCCTCCATAGCCAACGGTGGGTCATCCTCTTCGCGCGTCGGGGTTTCACGTGAAACGTACGTGGGATCGGCCGCCATAGCAGCCAGCGACTCGGCCGACCCGACCGGCGCGTCGGCGACCACCGGCGCGGCGTCCCGAGCGACCGCCGCGGTGGGTTGGTGCGGGACCGCCGGCTCGAAACGCACCGCCGCTGCGGTGTTCCGCCGTCCGACCGTCTGCCGCACGTCGACGGCGTTGACCGGTCGGGTGAGCCCTTCGGACGCCCGTCGAGTAGTCATCGGATCCGGGCTCTCCGGTCCGACCGGCTGGCCCGCCGGATCGTCGCTCGACACCAGCGGATCGCTGTCCGCTGGTCGGGGCGACGGCCCGGGCTCGCCGGGCGACCAGCTCGGGTAGTCGGTTTCACGTGAAACAGGGTCGCTGGTTGACCCGATCACGCGTGGATCGTCGTACCTGCCGTCGTCATGCACCTGTCATCCCTGCCCGCTTCGGATGGTCGGTCCGCGCCCCGGTCAACTTGGCCGCACCCGCGCTCGCACCCCGGAGCGTACGGCCCCTCGGGAGCGGTCGGAGACCTACGACGTCCGTCGCCCGCTCCACACTATCGACGCGCGGTCAGCCTACGGCGGACGGGCGTGGCCGGTCCACGTCGGGTTCTCATACCCTCGTTCCATCCGTACCGGTACAACGAGGCAACCCGTCGGCCGGACGCCCGATGGCGCACAGGGTCAGCGGCGGCGGGCCCGTCCGCCCCGGGTCCGCTTGCTGGCGGTGGGGCGGGCCGGGCCGACCATCCGCTCGCGCACGATCTCCACGACGGTCGTGGGCGGGTCGATGACTCCGACACCGCAGAGGTGCACGGTGGGCTCCCCTCCGCCGACCCGCGCCACCACGTCGGCGTGCTCCTCGATCTCCGCGGCGGCGGATGATCCCTTGAGGGCCAGGAGCCGGCCGCCGCGCACCGCCAGTGGCAGGCTCCAGGTCGCCAGGCGGTCCAGTGGTGCGACCGCGCGGGAGGTCACGACGTCGCCGCTGATCGGCTCCCGTCCGCTCGACCCACTGGCGGCCTCGTCGGCCCGACCCCGGAACACCCGTACCGATCTGGTCAGGCCGAGCCGCTCGACGACCTCGATGAGGAACGACGTCCGTCGCGCGAGCGGTTCGATCAGCGTGACCGTCAGGTCGGGGCGCGCGATGGCCAGGACCAGGCCGGGCAGGCCGGCGCCGGAGCCGACGTCGAGCACGGTCGCCGCGGTCGGGATCCGCTCGGCGACCGCGGCGCAGTTGAGCAGGTGCCGGTCCCAGATCCGGGGCGCCTCGCGGGGGCCGATCAGGCCGCGGACCACCCCGTCGGTGGCGAGCAGTTCGGCGTACGCGGCGGCCAGGTCGAGCCGGTCGCCGAAGAGGGTCAGTGCCGCCGGGGCGAGCTCGGCCGGGAGAGCCGCGTCGACCGGGGACGGGGCGGCGTCGTCCTGCGCCGGGGCGTTGCCGGTGTGGTCGGGGCGGACAGCGGACGGCCCGGGCGGCGTGCCGCCCGGGCCGGTCACGGCGTCGGCCGTGGCGTCGTCGTGTGTCACCCGATCAGTCCGCCGGCCGTACGACGATGCGCCGGTTCGGCTCGACACCCTCGGACTCGCTCTCCACGCCGGACATGGCGTTCACCACGTCGTGCACGCACTTGCGCTCGAACGCGGACATCGGCTCCAGCCGGACCGGCTCGCCGTACTCCTTGACCTTCTCGACGGCGTTCTTGGCGACCGCGGCCAGTTCCTTGCGGCGGTTCGCCCGGTAGCCGCCGACGTCGAGCAGCAGGCGGCTCGGAGTCCCGGTCTGCCGGAAGACGGCGAGCCGGGTCAGCTCCTGGAGTGCCTCCAGGGTGGCCCCGCGCTGACCCACCAGGTTCTGCAGGCGCGCGCCGACCACCTCGACCACCGGGCGGCCGCCGGCCACCAACTCGTCGATGTCACCGTCGTAGTCGAGGATGTCGAGGAGCCCTTCGACGTAGTCGGCTGCGATCTCGCTCTGCCGGAACAGGTCGCCCTCGCCCGTGGCCTTCTTCGCCCGGCCGCCGGCGGTGGTCTCGGTGTCGTCGGTCTCGGCGTCGTCGTCCACCGCGAGCGGTGCGGTCTCCTCCTCGTCCAGGGACTGCTCGGCGCGGGGCATGCTGGTCTCGGTCACGGTCTCATCTCCGTACTCGCTCGGCCGGACCGTCGGGTCCGACTGGTTTCCCGGGGCCGGCTGGAGGTCGCCGGTGCCCGCGGGCACGTCTGTACGGGCAGTGTCGCCCGTGGCCGCGTCAAGCGCGGTCGGTTCCGTCCGGCGCCGACCGTACGGCGGCTGCGCGGTGCGGAACGGGCCGCCGCCGGTTGCCCGACGACGGCCCGGACGAGTCAGCCCTGCCGCTTGGCGGGGCGGCTCTTCTTCGGGTTGGTGGGCTTGGCACCCGGCTTCGGGCCCGCCACCTTGGGCGCGGTGGCCTTCACCGGCGCCGGCGGGGCGGCCTTGGAGCGCCCGAACAGACCGGCGGACTTGGCGGGCTGGACCGGGTTGCGGCTGGCGGCCGGGGCGGTGGCCTTCTTGGCGGTCACCGGCGGCGGGAACTTGCGGAGCACCCACTGCTGCTGGCCCAGCGTGAAGAGGTTGTTGGTGACCCAGTAGATGATCACGCCGATCGGGAAGATCGCACCGGAGATCAGCAGCGACGCGGGGATGCCGTAGAGCATCAGTCGCTGGATCATCCGCTGCTGCGGGTCCTCGGCCCAACCGGTCTTGAGGATCATCTGACGGCTGGTCAGGTAGGTGGTCGCGATCATCACCAGGACGAGGACACCAGCAATGATCTTGACGGTGGTGCCGTTGGCGCCGAGGCTGGCCAGCTCGTCGGCCGTGGAGCCGAACTTGCCGGCGATCGGGGCGGTGAAGAGCTTCGCCTGCGAGGCGCTCTGGAACTGGTCGACGGTCCAGCCGTACAGGGTCTTGTTCTGCTTGTCCGGGTCGAGCCGGCGCAGCACGTGGAAGAGGCCGAGGAAGACCGGGATCTGGAGGAACATCGGAAGGCAGCCCATCAGCGGGTTGGCCTTTTCCTTCCGGTAGAGCTCCATCATCTCCTTCTGGAGCGTCTCCCGGTCACCCTTGTGCTTCTCCTGTAGCTCCTTGACCTTGGGCTGGAGCGCCTGCATCGCCCGCTGCGACTTGATCTGCTTGACGAAGACCGGGAACAGGATCACCCGGACGGTGACCACCAGGAAGATGATGGACAGGATCCAGGCGAAGTTGGTGCCGATCACCGCGCCGACGGGCACCCCGATGGCGTCCCACGCCGAGTGCCAGGTCAGCAGGATCCACGAAATCGCGTAGTAGATCCAGTCGAGACTCAGACTCAATTCGGGGCTCCAGTCACATCAGCACGACGGCGGCTGCCCGGCTCCGGCACCGGGTCATGTCCACCAGGGTGAAAGGGGTGGCAGCGCAGCAGCCGCCGGACCGCGAGGGCGGCTCCCCGGAGCGCGCCGTGGCGGGCGACGGCCTCCTGGGCGTACGCACTGCACGACGGGTAGAACCGACAGCGGGCCGGCAGCGCCGGACTTATCCACCGACGGTACGCGATGATGGGTGCGATCAGCACCCTGGCCGCACCGGTTGGCGCCGTGCCCGGGTCACCGCTCATCGGGACCGCCGTTGTCGGGGCGAACGCGCGACCGCGATGGCGGCGTCCAGGTCGGCGGCGAGCCGGGGGTACGACGCCTCGGCCGCCGCGGGCAGCGCCCGTACGACGAGGGTGCTGCCGGCCGGAAGTGCGGCCAGTCGGTCCCGGGTCAACGCCCGCAGTCGACGGCGCACCTGGTTGCGGACCACCGCGTTACCGACGGCCTTGGACACGACGAAGCCGGCGCGGGTCGACGCGGAGGACTGCTCCGCGTCAGCGTCCCGCGCCGGCTCCGGCGAGGTCACTGTGCTGGGGTCGATGGTCGCCGGCACGGTCAGATGGACCACGACGGCGCCTCGTCCGGCGCGTCGGCCACCGCGGACCGCTGCGGCGAAGTCAGTGCTGCGCCGCAGTCGCTGTGCGGCGGCCAGCACGACTGCCCACGTTCCCCGGACCGGCCCGGTCGGCTCAGGCCGACAGGGTGGTGCGACCCTTGGCGCGGCGGCTCGAGAGGATGGCACGGCCGGCACGGGTGCGCATGCGCAGCCGGAAGCCGTGGGTCTTCGCGCGCCGGCGGTTGTTCGGCTGGTAGGTGCGCTTGCTCACGTCAGGCTCTCCGTTTTCGTACGCGCCCCGGGCGACGGGATCGCCGGGGTCGTGGGGTGGTCCAGGCCACCTCGACGGTGGCCACCGATCGGTGCTGCCCGGCGGAGCGGGACCTCGGCGATGCGGGGATGCGGCCGCGGACAGCAAGCACCCATCACCCTAGCAGAGGGCGAGAGAGCAGCCGCTCCAGCCTACGCAGGGGGGCAATGACCGTCAAACACCCCGCTGCGGCGGACAACGGGTCCGGGCCGGGACTCGCCCGGGACCGAAGGGGCGGTTTTCGCTGATGCCGACAAGGGTGCCTTCGCGCCGCCGGTTGATGGCGCAGGGACAACGCTGTTACCGTGCCCGATTGCGGTGAGCGTCGGAAGCTCCGGTCGTCGCACAGGCAAGACCGGACAAGGTAGTGAATCGTTCGGCACGGTGAACCCGCTTCAGCGCCCGTTCAGGCAGGGGGCAGGTCCCACCCGCGTCCGACGGGCGGCCACCATCGGTCTGCACACAGGTTGTGGATAACCTGTGGACGACCACCGGTTGACGTCCGGGTGGGTGATGTTCCACCCGCGCACGCGGCGGGCCCGGGACGGCCGGCTGGCAGACAGCGGCGGCCGGGAGCAGAGGCGAGGGGGTGGCACGACGGTGGCCGGTACGACCGACCTTGCCGCGGTGTGGTTGGCGGCGACCGACGAACTCGCCGACGAGATCATCTCCGCTCAGCAACGCGCCTACCTCCGACTGACGCGGCTACGGGCGATCGTCGAGGACACCGCGCTGCTCTCCGTTCCGGACGCGTTCACGCGGGACGTGATCGAATCGCGGCTGCGCCCGGCCATCACCGAGGCGCTGACCCGCCGGCTCGGCCGACCGATCCAGGTGGCGGTCACCGTGCGGGTGGCCGAGGATGCCAGCGGCCGCCCGGCCGGCACCGTCTACCGCAGCACACCGGAGCCGGGGTCGATCGACGTCGAGGGTCCGCCCGCCGGACCGTTCGACGTCGAGCACCCTGGACGGCCGACAAACGACCCGGTCATCCCCGACCAGCAGCGCGTGCCGTACGCCCCGGAGTCCGGCGCCCCGCCGGCACCCGTCGGGCAGCCCCTCGCGCCGACGGCCGACGGGCACCGGTCGGGGCTGATCCCGGCCAGCCGTGACGGGCAGGAGGCGCTCTTCAGCGCGTCGTTCGTGGAGCCGTTGCGGTCGCCCCACCAGGGGCCGGACCGGCGCGGCTACGACGAGCAGGCCGCCCGCCTGGATCCGCCCGGCCCGGACACCCGGCCGTACGAGCCCCGCTACCGCGAGGAGGCGGCGACGCCGCGGGACCAGCACGTGATCCGCGCGCTGCCCCGGGACAGCGGAACGGACAGCGGCCCGGGTCGCAGCGGGGTGGACCACCGGGCGGGGGGTCGTGACGACCGCCGGCTGCCCGGCGCGGACACCGGCGGCAACCGGCTCAACCCGAAGTACATGTTCGAGACGTTCGTCATCGGCTCGTCCAACCGGTTCGCGCACGCGGCGAGCGTGGCGGTGGCGGAGTCACCGGCGAAGGCGTACAACCCGCTGTTCATCTACGGTCACTCCGGGCTGGGCAAGACCCACCTGCTGCACGCCATCGGGCACTACGCCACGACGCTCGGCAACGCCCGCTCGGTCCGGTACGTCTCGACCGAGGAGTTCACCAACGACTTCATCAACTCGCTCCGGGACGACAAGACCAGCGCGTTCCAGCGGCGCTACCGCGACGTCGACATCCTGCTGATCGACGACATTCAGTTCCTGGAGAACCGCGAGCGCACGCAGGAGGAGTTCTTCCACACCTTCAATACCCTGCACAACGCCAACAAGCAGATCGTGATCACCTCCGACCGGTCGCCGCGCCAGCTCGCCACTCTGGAGGACCGGATGCGCACCCGGTTCGAGTGGGGGCTGCTGGCCGACATCCAGCCGCCGGACCTGGAGACGCGGATCGCGATCCTGCAGAAGAAGGCAGCGCAGGAGCGGATGTACGCCCCGCCGGACGTGCTGGAGTTCATCGCCTCCCGGGTGTCGAACTCGATCCGGGAGTTGGAGGGGGCGCTGATCCGGGTGACCGCGTTCGCCAGCCTCACCCGGTCGACCGTCGAGTTGTCCCTGGCCGAGGAGGTGCTCCGGGACTTCATGCCCGACGGCGCCGGCCCGGAGATCAACGCCGACCAGATCATGGCGTCGACCGCCGACTACTTCGGGGTGAGCCTGGAGGACCTGCGTGGTCAGTCCCGCTCCCGGGTGCTGGTCAACGCCCGGCAGGTGGCCATGTATCTGTGTCGGGAGCTGACCGAGTTGTCGCTGCCGCGGATCGGGCAGGCGTTCGGCGGTCGGGACCACACCACGGTCATGCACGCCGACCGCAAGATCCGTCAGCAGATGGCGGAGCGGCGGTCGCTCTACAACCAGATCGCCGAGCTGACCAACCGGATCAAGCAGAACACCTGAGCGGTACGCCCGCCGCCTCGGCGGCACGTTGCCCGGGACGGACACGCCCGGCCGGATCTCCGGCCGGGCGTTGTTTTTTCCTTCTTCTGAGGGCTGCCCGCTTGACCCTCGACATGGTGCAGACCACAGCATCGAAGCCGTGTCCGCCTCGATTGCCGCTCGTTGTCCACAACTCGTTGTCCACCGGCTGTGGATAACTACAGTCGGCCCGCCGCCGGTTACCCACAGGTTGTGGAAAAACCCTGTGCACGACGCTGTGGACGCTTGGGGACAACCGTCGCGTTGTCCACCGATGACCACTGCCCTGTGCACGACCTGTTGAAGGTTCTGGGGATGACGACAATGATGATCTTCGTGGCCGTCCACAGGCTTGGGGAGAAAGTCGGTGGATTACCGGTGGACAACCGGTGGACAACGGTGGACAACCGACCGCCGAAGCCGGGCTGTGGACACACGAGCCGGTTGTACCCCCGGTTATCCACAGTCAAATCACCGGTGGATAACCTGCCTGAGCTGCGCGAACCCGGGTTCTCCACAGTTTGCACAGGTGCGATGAAGACGATGAGTTATCTCTTCTAAGAGAACAAAAACCAATCATCACCGTTGGGCTTTCTGTGGATCGGGCCGAACGCTGCCGGAGCAGACGTCAGCAGCGACACGATCCACGGGGTCGGGCGCACAGCCGATGTCCCCGCGCCCTAAGGTGCGATGGGTACCCGCACGGTCGGGCGGGACGGTAGGCAGCGGTCGGCATGAGAGAGTTGTCGCTGACGTCGACGCGGAGGCATTGATGAAGTTCCGAGTGGAGCGCGACGCGCTCGCCGAGGCCGTGGCGTGGACCGCGAAGAGCCTGCCGAACCGGCCATCCGTACCGGTGCTCGCCGGGGTGATGCTCCGCGTCACCGATGGCAACCTGCGGGTCTCCGGGTTCGACTACGAGGTCTCCAGCCAAGTCACCGTCGAGGTGCAGGGTGACGCCGACGGCGCCGCGCTGGTCTCCGGTCGCCTGCTCGCCGAGATCACCAAGGCGCTGCCGGCCAAGCCGGTGGACATCGCCGCAGTCGGCGCGCACCTGGAGCTGGTCTGCGGCAGCGCCCGGTTCACCCTGCCCACCATGCCGGTGGAGGACTACCCGGCGCTGCCCGAGATGCCACAGAGCGCCGGAACGGTCGACGCCGCCGCGTTCGCCACGGCGGTCGCCCAGGTGGCCATCGCCGCCGGTCGTGACGAGACGCTGCCGATGATGACCGGCGTCCGCGTCGAGCTGTCCGGCAGCACCCTGTCGATGCTCGCCACCGACCGTTACCGCCTCGCGCTGCGGGAGATCCAGTGGCGGCCGGACGACCCCGAGGTGAGCATCAACGCCCTGGTGCCGGCCCGCACCCTGAACGACACCGCCAAGGCGCTCGGCCCGCTGGGCGGCGAGGTCACCCTCGCGCTCGCGCAGGGCGCCGCCGGTGAGGGCATGGTCGGTCTTGCTGGGGGCACCCGGCGTACCACCAGCCGGCTGTTGGACGGCGCCAACTACCCGCCGGTGCGCTCGCTCTTCCCGGCCACCCACAACGCCGAGGCCCGCGTGCCGGTCAGCACCCTGATCGAGGTGGTCAAGCGGGTCGCCCTGGTCGCCGAGCGCGCCACGCCGGTGCTGCTGAGCTTCAGCGCGGACGGCCTGGTCGTCGAGGCCGGCGGCTCCGAGGAGGCCCGGGCCAGCGAGGCGATGGAGGCCACCTTCACCGGGGACGCGCTGACCATCGGCTTCAATCCCCAGTACCTCATCGACGGCCTCGCGAACCTCGGCTCACAGACCGCCGTGCTCTCGTTCGTCGACGCCTTCAAACCCGCGGTGATCTCACCGGCCAGCGAGGATGGCGAAGTCATTCCGGGGTACCGGTACCTCATCATGCCGATCCGCGTGTCTCGCTGATCGAGCCCAGCAACACCCAGATCCACGGAGGTAGAAACACATGCAGCTCGGCCTGGTAGGACTCGGCCGGATGGGCGGCAACATGCGCGAGCGGTTGCGCACGGCCGGCCACGAGGTGGTCGGCTTCGACCACGACGCGCAGCTGAGCGACGCGGCGAGCCTCGCTGAGCTGGCGAACAAGCTCGAGTCCCCGCGCGCGGTGTGGGTCATGGTGCCCGCCGGCGTCACCGACACCACCATCGACGAACTCGCCGAGTACCTCGACGAGGGCGACATCATCATCGACGGCGGCAACTCGCGGTTCAGCGACGACGCCCCCCGGGCCGAGCGGCTCCACGAGCGCGGCATCGGCTACCTCGACGTGGGCGTCTCCGGCGGCGTCTGGGGCCGGCAGAACGGCTACGGGCTGATGGTCGGCGGTGCCCAGGAGCACGTCGACCGGCTCATGCCGATCTTCAACGCGCTCAAGCCGGAGGGCGAGTTCGGCTTCGTGCACGCCGGGCCGGTCGGCGCCGGGCACTACTCGAAGATGGTGCACAACGGCATCGAGTACGGCCTGATGCACGCCTACGCCGAGGGCTACGAGCTACTCACCGCCTCCGAGCTGGTGACCAACGTGCCGGGCGTCTTCAAGTCCTGGCGCGAGGGCACCGTCGTCCGGTCCTGGCTGCTCGACCTGCTGGACCGGGCCCTCGACGAGGACCCGGAGCTGGCCGAGCTGAGCGGCTACACCGAGGACACCGGCGAGGGCCGGTGGACGGTCGACGAGGCGGTCCGGCTGGCCGTTCCGCTGAACGTCATCACCGCCTCGCTGTTCGCCCGGTTCGCCTCCCGGCAGGACGACTCACCCGCCATGAAGGCCGTCGCCGCACTGCGCCAGCAGTTCGGTGGCCACGCCGTCCACAAGCGCTGAGCGGTATCCACACCCTGTGTACGTCCACCGGCTGGAACTGGTCGACTTCCGCTCGTACGAGCGGGTCGCCGTCGACCTCCAGCCGGGGGCGAACGTCCTGACCGGCGCCAACGGCGTCGGCAAGACGAACCTCGTCGAGGCGCTGGGCTACGTGGCGACCCTGGACTCGCACCGGGTCGCCACGGACGCCCCCCTGGTCCGGATGGGCGCCGCCTCAGCGGTGATCCGCTGCGCGGTGGTGCACGACGGCCGGGAACTCCTGGTCGAGCTGGAGATCGTGCCGGGCCGGGCCAACCGCGCCCGGCTGGGCCGATCCCCGGCTCGACGGGCCCGCGACGTGCTCGGTGCGCTGCGGCTGGTGCTCTTCGCCCCGGAAGATTTGGAGCTGGTCCGGGGTGACCCGGCCGAGCGTCGCCGCTACCTGGACGACCTGCTGGTCAACCGCCAGCCCCGGTACGCGGGCGTGCGGGCCGACTACGAGCGGGTGGTCAAGCAGCGCAACGCCCTGCTGCGCACCGCGTACCTGGCCCGCAAGACGGGTGGATCCCGCGGCGGCGACCTCGGCACCCTGGCCGTCTGGGACGCCCACCTGGCCCAGCACGGCGCCGAGCTGCTCGCCGGCCGGTTGGAGCTGGTCGCCGCGCTCACCCCGCACGTCGCCAAGGCGTACGATGCGGTGGCCGCCGGTCGGGGCGCGGCGGGCATCGCCTACCGACCCTCGATCGAGTTGGCCGAGCCGACCACCGACCGTGCCACGCTGGCCGAGGCGCTGACGGCGGCCCTCGCGGCGTCACGGTCGGCCGAGATCGAACGGGGCACCACGCTGGTCGGCCCGCACCGCGACGAGTTGGCGTTGACCCTCGGCCCGCTGCCCGCCAAGGGGTACGCCAGCCACGGCGAGTCGTGGTCGTTCGCGCTCGCGCTGCGGCTGGCCGGCTACGACCTGCTGCGCGCGGACGGCATCGAGCCGGTGCTGGTGCTCGACGACGTCTTCGCCGAGCTGGACACCGGGCGCCGGGAACGTCTGGCGGAGCTGGTCGGCGGGGCGAGCCAACTGCTGGTGACCTGTGCCGTGGACGATGACGTGCCGGCTGCCCTGCGCGGCACCCGCTACCAGGTCGGCGAGGGGACGGTCCGCCGTGTCGGATGAGCCACCCACCAACGGTCGACGTGCCAGGGTGACCGGGGACGCCGCTTCGAGGAGTACCGCACGGCCGAAGGCCACCGGTGGTGGCGACGCCGCGGGCGCGCGTACCCCCGGATCGGAAGCGGTCGGCGGTGACGGGCCGGCACCCGCCGGCCCGGAGCTGGCCAGGGCGGTGCTCGACGCGGCGCTGTCCCGCCGGCAGGCGGCGGCCCGCGCACGGCGTACCCCCGGTGGTGGCTCTGGTGGCGATGGCGCCGGCGGCTCGGGGCGGAGGCTGCGCGGCTATTCCGGCCCGGGCCCCGACCCGCGCGACCCGCAGCCCCTCAGCGCGGTGCTGAACCGGCTGGTGAAGGCGCGCGGCTGGCAGCAGCCCGCGGCCGAGGCCACGGTGTTCGGCGCGTGGGAGCGGGTGGTCGGCGCGGAGGTCGCGCAGAACAGCCGGCCGGTGAAGCTGGAGAACGGCGAGCTGACCGTGGAGGCCCGTTCGACCGCGTGGGCGACCCAGTTGCGGCTGCTGGCCGGTTCGCTGCTCAAGCAGATCGCCAGCGAGGTCGGCCACAACGTGGTGCGCAAGCTGCACATCCACGGACCGGCCGCGCCGTCCTGGCAGAAGGGGCCGCGCCGGGTGCGTGGCCGGGGGCCGCGCGACACCTACGGCTGAGCGGGTGGGTCATGTGCGCCGGTCGGCGCGCCGGCGTTCGCGCTGTTCCCGGGTGTAGCGCTTGCGCTCGGCCAGGTCGCGCTTCCAGGCTTCGCGGGCCTCGGCCGAGCCGCCCTGGATCGCGCCCTGGACGCCGTCGGCCGGACCGGCGAGGTGCCGGTAGGCCCACCGCAGGAACCGGCCGCCCTCGCCGGGGGATCTCGTGGCCGCGCCGTCCTCGCTCATCTGGGCCTCCACCCTGCCGCCATATGGTTGGTACACCAACAGTTGGTGTACCAATGGTCGGTACGATAGCCATCGTGCATCGGGAGGGCAACAGATGAGCGAACCGCCGGCCGGCGGGGATCCGCTGGCACTGGAACAGCAGGTGTGCTTCGCCCTGTCGGTGGCGGCACGCAGCGTCGTGGCCGTCTATCGGCCGCTACTGGAACCGATGGGCCTGACCCATCCGCAGTACCTGGTCATGCTGGCGCTGTGGCAGCACGCGCCGCTGTCCGGCCGCGACCTCAGCCGCCTCCTGCAACTCGATCCGGGCACCCTGTCGCCCCTGCTCAAGCGGCTCGAAGCGGCCGGCTACCTGCGCCGCGAGCGTGACGCCGCCGACGAGCGCAGCCTCGCGGTCACCCTCACCGCCAGCGGAACGGCGCTCCGCGAGCAGGCGGAACGCATCCCGGCCGCGATCGTCGAGCGGCTCGGCCTGCCGCTCGAGGACCTGCGACACCTGCACGCGGTGCTCACCCAGGTGATCGCCGCGGCCAACCGACCCGGCGACCCCACACCGCAGGCCGGGGTGGCCGGTCAGGCGTCGGCGTAGACCGCGAAGCCGCGCTCGGCGCAGCGCCGGTAGAAGGCGGCCAGCACGCCCAACTCGGCGCAGGTGAAGTTCCACTGCGGCGGGTCGCCGCTTTCGTCGCGCAACGCGTCGAGCCGGCTCTCCAGCCACCGCAGCTGCTGCTCGGCCAACCGGCCGTCGCCGAGCAACCCGCGCAGCACGATGCTGACCGAGTCGAAGGTGACGGCCTCGCCGTACTCCCGGTGGCCGGCCACGAACCGCTCGATCCCGCCGGCGATCCAGGCGCACCCGTCCGGGTCGATCACCGGGTCCTCGTCCTCGGCTGCGGCGTCTGTGGCGTACAACACACCTTCCAGCCCGAGGAGGAGATCCACCAGTTCGGTGTACGCGGTCGCCCGGACGGTCCCGGTCTTCGCGATCAGCTCGGCCAGCGCCGCCGTCGGCGCGGAGATTCGCGGCACGTCGACGATCTCGCCGAAGTCGACGAACTCCGCCGGCGCGACCGGATCGTAGAAGCGGCCGGTCCGCGGCCAGTGCACCGCGACGTTGTCCAGCCCCATCTGTCACCTCTTAAAGAGCACGTGTCGGGTCGATCGGGTCGATCGTCCCGGTTCCGGCCGGTAAAGATCAAGGGCGGTTCCGGGGCGCCGCAAACGTACGGCACGGGCGGCCCGACCGCGACCCCCGACCCGCCCGGGTGCGGGTCAACCCGTTCGGGGACGGCGCGTGCGATCGGAGCCTGGCGTGTGGGGGGAGTCGCGGGCAGCGGGGTTCTGCCGGCTACGGACATCTCAGCCGCCTCGTTGAGGGTGCCGAGTGGTGGTTCTGTCCTCCGCGCACAGTAGGATTGATGGTGAGACGAAGACCCGGTGCGGAGCGCGAGACGGGGCCGGTGGCCCCAGGATCATTCTCCACGTCGGGTCGAGCCGATCGCGATCCGCGGGCAACCGCGGCGACCGGCGCGTTCGACCCGTTGTCCGGAGGTCTCCGGCATCGGTCCGCGCGCCGACGTCGCGTCCTGTCCGCCGAACCCGCGCCCGACGCGCCCTAGCGGCGCGGACGACGCGAGAAAGTGGCCGAGGGTGGCAGCGCAGGACAAGCAGGAGTACGGCGCAGAGTCGATCACCGTTCTCGAAGGGCTGGAGGCGGTCCGCAAGCGGCCCGGTATGTACATCGGGTCCACCGGCGAGCGTGGTCTGCACCACCTCGTCTGGGAGGTCGTCGACAACGCGGTGGACGAGGCACTGGCCGGATACTGCGACACCATCGACGTGGTGCTGCTCGCCGACGGCGGCGTCCGGGTCACCGACAACGGCCGTGGTTTCCCCGTCGACCTGCACCCGAAGCTCAAGAAGCCGGGTGTCGAGGTCGCGCTGACCGTGCTGCACGCGGGTGGCAAGTTCGACGGCAAGGCGTACGCGGTCTCCGGTGGTCTGCACGGTGTCGGCGTCTCCGTCGTGAACGCGCTCTCCACCCGGATGGCAGTGGAGATCCACAAGTCCGGCTTCGTGTGGCGGCAGCAGTACAACAACTCCAAGCCCGGTCCTCTGGACAAGGGTGAGACCACCGATCGCACCGGCTCGGCGGTTTCCTTCTGGCCCGACCCGGACGTCTTCGAGACCGTCGACTTCGACTTCCAGACCATTTACCGGCGCCTGCAGGAGATGGCCTTCCTCAACCGCGCGCTGCGCATCCACCTGCTCGACGAGCGGGTGGATGCGGAGGAGGACGGCCGGCAGCGCGAGGTCACCTTCTTCTACGAGGGCGGCATCGCCGACTTCGTCCGGCACCTCAACGCCTCGAAGAACCCGATCCACAAGACCGTGGTCGAGTTCGGCGCCGAGGAGGAGGGCATGTCGGTCGAGATCGCCATGCAGTGGAACGAGTCGTACGGCGAGTCGGTCTACACCTTCGCCAACACGATCAACACCCACGAGGGCGGCACGCACGAGGAGGGCTTCCGGTCCGCGCTGACCAGCGTGGTCAACCGGTACGGCACCGACAAGAAGCTGCTCAAGGGCGACGAGAAGCTCTCCGGCGAGGACATCCGCGAAGGGCTCGCGGCGATCATCTCGGTCAAGCTCGCCAACCCGCAGTTCGAGGGCCAGACCAAGACCAAGCTCGGCAACACCCCGGTGAAGAGCTTCGTGCAGCGGGTCTGCAACGAGTGGCTGGTCGACTGGTTCGACCGTAACCCGGCCGAAGCCAAGATGATCATCACGAAGGCCTCCCAGGCCGCCCGCGCCCGCATCGCCGCGCAGCAGGCGCGCAAGCTGGCCCGCCGCAAGTCACTGCTGGAGTCCGGCTCGATGCCGGGCAAGCTGGCCGACTGCCAGTCCACCGACCCGCGCGAGTCCGAGGTGTTCATCGTCGAGGGCGACTCGGCCGGTGGCTCGGCCAAGCAGGGTCGTGACCCGCGGACCCAGGCGATCCTGCCGATCCGCGGCAAGATCCTCAACGTGGAGAAGGCCCGGATCGACCGGGTGCTGAAGAACAACGAGGTCCAGGCGCTGATCACCGCGCTGGGCACCGGCATCCACGACGACTTCGACATGGAGAAGCTGCGGTACCACAAGGTGGTGCTGATGGCCGACGCGGACGTCGACGGCCAGCACATCCAGACGCTGCTGCTGACCCTGCTGTTCCGCTTCATGCGTCCGCTGGTCGAGCTGGGCCACGTCTACCTGGCGGCCCCGCCGCTCTACAAGATCAAGTGGAACAAGAAGGGCGACGACGCGCAGTACGCCTACTCCGACCGCGAGCGGGACGGGCTCATCGCGCTGCGCCAGCAGAAGAAGCCGAACGCCAAGCCGGACGACATCCAGCGGTTCAAGGGCCTCGGCGAGATGAACTATCCCGAGCTGTGGGAGACCACGATGAATCCGGCGACGCGTACTTTGCGTCAGGTCACGCTCGACGACGCCGCAACCGCGGACGAGTTGTTCAGCGTCCTGATGGGTGAGGACGTCGAGGCGCGCCGCTCGTTCATCCAGCGCAACGCCAAGGACGTCCGGTTCCTGGACATCTGACGGACCTCGGTGGATCGGCCGGGCAAGCCCCGGCCGATCCACTGTTCCACAGAGTTATCCACAGCTTGGCCGGTATCCACAGCCGTTATCCACAGCACGAAAACGACTCTGAGTCTGATAAGGGTATACAGTGACCGATTCTCCCGAGTCCACACCGAACGAGCCTGAGGTCCCCGCCGAGGCCATCGCCGCGGTGGTCGCGCACGACCGGATCGAACCGGTCGGGCTTGAGGTGGAGATGCAGCGCTCCTACCTCGACTACGCGATGAGCGTCATCGTCGGTCGGGCGCTGCCGGACGTCCGGGACGGGCTCAAGCCGGTCCACCGCAAGATCCTCTACGCGATGTTCGACTCGGGATACCGGCCGGACCGCGGCTACGTGAAGTGCTCCCGCGTCGTCGGCGACGTGATGGGCCAGTTCCACCCGCACGGCGACTCGGCGATCTACGACGCACTGGTCCGGATGGCGCAGCCGTGGTCGCTGCGCTACCCGCTGGTCGACGGCAATGGCAACTTCGGCTCGCCGGGTAATGATCCGGCTGCGGCCATGAGATATTGTCTGACCGCAGATGTCCGTATTCGTACCGCTGAGGGCAGCGTCCGGGTCGGCGACATCGTGCCCGGCGCGGCGCCGTCCAGCGAGACCGACATCGACCTCAAGGTCCGCGACCGCAACGGCGACCTGGTCCGCGCCTCCAAGTTCTTTCACTCCGGCGAGCACCCCACGCTGCGGCTGCGCACCCGCGAGGGGTACGAGCTGACCGGCACCCACAATCACCCGGTGCTCTGCCTGGTGGACGTCGCCGGCGTGCCGACCCTGCTGTGGAAGCTGCTCGCCGAGATCTCCCCAGGCGACCGGGTGGTTCTCCAGCGCTCGGTGCCGGACGAGATCGGCTACCCGATGCTGGAGCACGTCGAGGCGGCCGTCCTCGCCGGTGCCTTCGTCAGCGAGGGTTGGGTCTCCCCGGGGCGGGCCGGGTTCAACAACGTCGACCGGGAGTTCTTCGTCCGCGTCCTCGCGGCCTACGACCTGGCCGTCGGTGGGCCCCGCTACGTCAGCGAGCGAGTCATCGCCTCCGGCAGCACCCTGCATGAACTCGACGTGCAGGACCTCTCCGCGCTGCGGACGAGCCTGCTCGGCGACATGGTCGGTGCCCGAAGCGCCGCGAAGTTCGTGCCCGAGTTCGTCTGGCAGGGGCCGGCAGCGGTCAAGCGGGCCTTCATCCAGGCCCTCTTCGAGGGCGATGGCTCGTCCTCGCTGCTGCCGCGGAACACCATGCAGATCTCGTACTCGACCCGCAGTGAGCGGTTGGCCCGCGAGGTCCAGCAGTTGCTGCTGGAGTTCGGTGTGATCAGCCGGCAGACCCGCTACGACAACGGCGAGATCAAGGTCGTGGTGACCAACCGCCGCGACGCCCGGATCTTCGCGGCGCACGTCGGCTTCCTCGGCCGCAAGCAGGCCAAGCTGGAGGCGGAGTTGGCCCAGGTGCCGGCGAGCAGCACGGCGCTCTCCAGCGACCATGTGCCGCTGGTCGGCGACTTCATCCGCGAGCACGGCGCGCCGCGCTGGACCGAGCGGGACTGGCTGCGTCGGCACAACGTGGACCGGGTGGAGCGTTGGGAGCGGGACCGCGACGAAATCGCTGCCCGGATTACGAACACCGAGGTGCTCGACGTGGTCGAGCCGCTGGTCGACGGGCGCTTCTACTACGCCGAGGTGGCGCAGATCACGGATGCCGGCGTGCAGCCGGTCTACAGCGTCCGGGTCGACACCGATGACCACTCGTTCGTCTCCGATGGTTTCGTCAGCCACAACACCGAGTGCAAGCTCGACCCGCTCGCCATGGAGATGCTGCGGGACATCGACGAGGACACCGTCGACCTGCAGGACAACTACGACGGCCGGGCCAAGGAGCCCACGATCCTGCCGTCGCGGATCCCCAACCTGCTGGTGAACGGCTCCGAGGGCATCGCGGTCGGCATGGCCACCAAGATCCCTCCGCACAACCTGCGGGAGATCGGCGCGGCGGTGCAGTGGTGCCTGGAGCACCCCGAGGAGGACGAGGAGACCACCCTCGAAGCCCTGCTCGGCATCGTCAAGGGCCCCGACTTCCCGACCCACGGCCTGATCGTCGGCACGACCGCCATCCAGGACGCGTACCGCACGGGTCGTGGCTCGATCCGGATGCGGGCCGTGGTGGAGGTCGAGGAGGACAAGCGGGGGCGGCCCTGCCTGGTCGTCAGCGAGCTGCCCTACCAGGTCAACCCGGACAACCTCGCCGAGCGGATCGCCGAGCTGATCAAGGAGGGCAAGCTCGCCGGCATCGCCGACATCCGCGACGAGTCCTCCGGGCGTACCGGCATGCGGATCGTGCTCGTGCTCAAGCGCGACGCGGTCGCCAAGGTGGTGCTGAACAACCTCTACAAGCACACCCAGCTCCAGGAGACCTTCGGCGCCAACATGCTGGCGCTTGTCGACGGCGTGCCGCGCACGCTCAACCTGGCCCAGTTCATCCGCTACTACGTCGAGCACCAGATCGACGTGATCCGCCGGCGGACCGCGTTCCGGCTGCGCAAGGCCGAGGAGCGGGCGCACATCCTGCGCGGTCTGGCCAAGGCGCTGGACGCACTGGACGAGGTCATCGCGCTGATCCGGCGGTCGCCCACCGTCGACGACGCCCGGCAGGGCCTGATCCGGCTGCTGGAGATCGACGAGATCCAGGCCACCGCGATCCTGGACATGCAGCTGCGTCGCCTCGCCGCCCTGGAGCGGCAGCGCATCGTCGACGACCTGACCAAGCTCGAGATCGAGATCGCCGACCTCAAGGACATCCTGGCCAAGCCTGAGCGCCAGCGCCGGATCGTCTCGGAGGAGCTGGGCGAGATCGTCGCGAAGTGGGGCGACGATCGGCGTACGCAGATCATCCCGTTCGACGGCGAGGTCTCGATGGAGGACCTCATCGCCCGCGAGGACGTGGTCGTCACGATCACCCGGACGGGGTACGCCAAGCGGACCAAGGTCGATCTCTACCGCTCGCAGCGTCGTGGCGGCAAGGGCGTCAGCGGTGCCACGCTGCGGCAGGACGACATCGTCAGCCACTTCTTCGTCTGCTCGACCCACGACTGGATCCTGTTCTTCACGAACAAGGGGCGTGTGTACCGGGCCAAGGCGTACGAGCTGCCGGAGGCCAGTAGGGTAGCCAAGGGCCAACACGTGGCCAATCTGCTCGCCTTCCTACCCGACGAGCAGATCGCGCAGATCATCGAAATCCCGAACTACCAGGTAGCCCCCTATCTGGTACTGGCCACGAAGAACGGCCTGGTGAAGAAGACGCGGCTCGAGGAGTTCGACTCCAACCGTTCCGGCGGCATCATCGCGATCAACCTGCGCGATGAGGACGAGCTGGTCGGTGCTGCGCTGGTGGCGCCGGAGAACGACCTGCTGCTGGTCTCGAAGAAGGCGCAGGCGATCCGGTTCAACGCCTCCGACGAGGCGTTGCGGCCGATGGGTCGGGCCACCTCCGGCGTGATCGGCATGCGCTTCACGGACGACGACGTCCTGCTCGCCATGGAGGTCGTTCGGGAGGGTTTGGACGTCCTGGTGGCGACGAACGGGGGATACGCGAAACGTACCCCGATCGAGGAATACCCGGTGCAGGGCCGGGGAGGTAAGGGCGTGTTGACTGCGAAGATCACCGAACGGCGCGGTGGTCTGGTTGGCGCGGTGGTGATCGACCCGGACGACGAACTGTTCGCGATCACCAGCAACGGTGGTGTCATCCGGACTCCGGTGAAGCCTGTACGCCGTACGCGTGACCGGAACACAATGGGGGTCAAGCTGATGGACCTCCCGGACGGCGTGACTATCGTGGCGATTGCTCGCAATGCCGACGAGCCTGACGAACAGGACTAGTTGAATGACGGAGACACAGGCGAAGTCGGGGAACACGGGGACCTCGGCCAACCCGGTCGACGAGGAGGCCGCCAAGGGCGGCACACCAGCGACCGGCCGCGCGGCCGTGGGCCGGGCAACGGTCCCCGCCGATGCGCCTGCCCCGAAATTCACCCGGGCTCCCGGTATGACACCCCCGCCGGAGCCCGGCGAGGACAGCGGGTCGGGCGACAAGGGTGAGACGGCTGGTGCCGAGGCGCCGACGTCCACCACGCCGCCGGCAGCGGCGCCGGCGCCGGCCCGCCCGACGACCACACAGCCGATCAGTGTCCGGCCGGGTCAGGCGACACCCAGTGGGACAACGGGCACCCAGCCCCGGATCACGCCCGGCATGACGCAGCCGCAGCCGGACCCGGGACGTACCGGTGGGGCCGGTCGCCCGGCCAGCGGCGGTGGCCTGCCGCCGGGCATCGGCAACCCGTCCGCCGTCGGTGCGGCACGGGTCGGTGACGCGGTACGCGCCGCGCGTACCTCGGTCAGTTCGGCCGCGTCCCGCGGGCCGCGCCGGGCCCGACTGAACCTCAAGCGGATCGACCCCTGGTCCGTGATGAAGTTCGCGTTCGCCGTGTCGGTGGTGCTGTTCATCGTCGTGGTGGTCGCCACGTCGGTGCTCTACCTGGCGTTGGACGCGATGGGCGTGTTCCAGAGCGTCAACGACAGCCTGAGCGACCTGGTCAACGCCGGCGGTGGGCAGAGCACCAACGGCTTCCAGATCACCGCCAAGGGCGTGATTCTCAGCTCGGCGCTGATCGGCCTGGTCAACGTGGTGCTGTTCACCGCTCTGGCCACGCTGGGCGCGTTCGTCTACAACGTCTGCGCCGACCTGGTCGGTGGGATCGAGCTGACCCTCGCCGAGCGGGACTGAGTGATCGGGACGCCGGGGCACCGCGTAAAGCGGTCGCTCCGGCGTCCCGTACTCGGGTAGGTTGTGCAGGCGGCGACGGCCTGGCCCGCCGGTCCGGACCCCGATTTTGGTCCGGCCGAGCGGATGGGTTAATCTTGCTCGTCGCAACGCGGGGCTATAGCTCAGTCGGTTAGAGCGCAGAGCTGATAACTCTGAGGTCGATGGTTCGATTCCATCTAGCCCCACCGCACGTCGTCCGACGGTAGTCGAGCTTGAGGGGTTGCCCCATGTTCAAGAAGCTGCTGATCCTGGCTGGCGTCGTCGGCGTGGCCGCCGTCGTTTACAACAAGGTCAAGGCCTCGAACGACGAGCGCGCCCTGTGGCACGAGGCGACCACCGCGCCCGACCTGCGCTGAGGTCCGGCCCGGCGGTGAACGACCGGCGGCACCGCAGCCGCCCACGGGGCCCTAGCTCAACTGGCAGAGCACTGCCTTTGCAAGGCAGGGGTTAGGGGTTCGAGTCCCCTGGGCTCCACCAAGCTCCGGTGCAGGTTACCGGGCTTCTTCCTCTTCTGATTCTGGGCGACCTGATCGATGGTCGTCTTTTTTCGTCAGCGGATCGTCAGCGGGGTATGCGAAAACGCCTCGGATGACCCGGTGGAAGTCGGCTGGCGTGTGCGTGTAGCGATTGAGTGTTGTGGAACGCCAGGTGGCCCGAAATCGGTACGGCCCGGTTTCCGTGACCTCGCCGAGCAGCCCGGCCCGTACCAGCGACGGTCGCCAGACCTGGCGCCGGAAGTTGCTGCGGAGCATCGGGTCGCCTGCCTGGTTGGTGAACACCCGATCCACCTTGGCGGGGTCCGTCCGCTCGCGGTGCCGCGCCAGCTCGGCCCGCAGGAACGGCGGGACCGGGACAACACGGCGGCTCTGAGCTGTCTTCGGGTACGGCTTGTCCGTCGCGTGCCCGTTGACCTCGATCACCACTCGCCGCACGGTCAACGTTGCGTCCTGGTCGTCGTCGTCCGGCAGGACGATATCGGCCCACCGCAGCCGGAGGCACTCACCCCATCGCAGGCCAGCGCCAGCCGCCGCCGCAACCACCGGCCGATGCCAATCCGGGACGCTCGGCAGCAGTAGTTCCGTCACCTGGTCGAGCGTGAGCGGGACCAGCCCTCCCGCGCGCTTGCGCTGTGCTGGTAGCCGCACACCCTCGCACGGGTTGAACGCGATCAGTCGGCCGCGCACCGCCGACGCGAGGATGGACGACAGCAGCGAGTGGCATGGGGCGACCGTGGCCGGCGACAGCTCACGGCCCATCCGCGTTACCCACTCCTGAACGGCCAGGTGATCAATTCGCCCGACCGGCCAGGTCCCCCAGTGCGGCAGCAGTTGCGCCCGGAGACGCGAGGTCCAGCCGGCGAGCGTCGTCGTCTCCACCTACCGCGACGCCAACCACCGCTCTGCGTACGTACTGAACCGGACCTTCCCCGCTGCGGGATCGACGTAGGTGCCCTGAATGACGGTCGTCTCGGTGGCCGCGAGGTGCGCGGCGGCCTCCTTGCGCGTGCGGAAGGTCTTCGCGCGCTGACTGCCGGATGGGTCGCGCCAGTTGGCGGGGCCTTGCACAAGGCCGGCGAGCACACCAGCGCCGAGCTGTTCGGCGTGGCCCGCTCGACGGTCTACCGCGCGATTGAGCGCGCCGCGGAATCACCAGAGGGAGAGACGGCATGACCGAAGATCCGAGCGTCCTTGTGAACCGTTATCTCGGTTGTGCCCGTTGTATGCGGTGTGCCAGTTGGTTCTGGCATGCGCCCCGCACCAACAGATCCCATCGAAAGGTATGATCAGCATGTCTCACCTGACGCCTACTAGTCCGCTATTCCTTGTTGAGCAACTAGAGAAAGGCATGTGGCAAGCCGGCGCTGTCGCGTACCGCGAGCACCGAAATTACGATATGCTTTGCCACCTGGGGCAGTGGGCGCAGCACGTGTTGGAATACGACCTCGACGTTAGGCACCGCATGCCGGCCGCTCCTTACAACCCGGCCGTCATGCTCCAAACCCCGCCAGTCGGAGCTACCTACCAGCAAGCCGCTCAGGCGATGTTGAGGGCTGAGGGGAATCGACGCAACCCAACTCAGTCGGCGGCACATTTGGTTAGTAGCCAGTACCATCCGGGACGGGGGGCTCCCCGTGGGGGCCAGTCGGGGGGCTATGCTGGGAGCAGTAACGCGGCTGGGCGCGGGACAGCTTACCAGCGATAGGGGGCAGTCCGCGCAGATGGCGCGCCCTGATCGTCGCCACGAGCAGCGAGCCTGCCTTGGCGGTTTAGCTCCGAACGGTCAGCAGAAAGTCAGCGCAAGCGCTGACAACGGTTGGTATTCCTCGGCAACGGATGACGGGCGCTGGACGAAGAACGGCAAGCAACGTGACTCGCCGACAGCGTCCAACGCCCGTTATCCGCCTTTGCAAGGCAGGGGTTAGGGGTTCGAGTCCCCTGGGCTCCACCAACATCGCCTCTGACCAGGCGATTCCTCTTCGCAAGATCATTGGGCACAAGACAGGCGCATGTCAGTCGTGATCTTGCGGCTATTCGATCGTCTTGTGGGAACGCTCCGCCGCTGAGCTCACCTTCGTGCAACCTTTTCCCTTGCTGCGCGCATTCGATCAAACCTCGACAGTCAAAGGGTGCTGAGGGCGCAAATCCAGGCGGCCAGTCAGCAGGCGGCGAAGCCGGGGCCGGGGCCGAACAATAACCCGAGACGAGCCAGCTAGGCGGCCTGTAGATCGGGCCCGTGTTCACTGCTGTTCGCTCGACGAAGGAGGAGCCCTGCTATGTCCCAGCGGCATCGCCACGGCTAACCCGCAGCACTTCACCATGGCCTCCCGGCAGTCAGACACAGAACCACCCAGGAGTTCCCCTACGACACGTGATCGAGGGTGCGCACCGCATCCGGCCCACATCCGCCAGGTTCCAGGCCGGTGACATCTTGAGGGACGTAAACGCAGGTTCCTCTCGTACTCCTCTTCATCCCGCTCGCCGGACCCGCACCATCTGGCAGTACTGACACGCCCCAGCTTTGTCAGGGCTGCTCCCACCCTCCCCGGCACCTCCCGGATCAGGCTGCCCTCAGCTCCACCGCCCTGCTGCGACAGGGCCAGCGGCGAAGGCCTCTCACCTCCACTCGAAACAACAGCGCCTCACGGCGCACACATCCGCGACGTCACCTACGACGAAGACCGATCCCACATCCGCACCAGCACCGGACCACAGGTCATGGCCACCCTCCGCAACGCCGCCATCGGCGCACTACGCCTGACCGGCGTCACCAACATCGCCGCCGCCAACCGCCACCACGCCCGCGACAGCAACCGACCACTGGCCCTACTTGGCATCACCTGAGGACTTTGCCGAGGCCCTGGGGGCGGAACAGGCACCCGCCCGCGAACCGTTCCGGCCAGCGGAGATTGCCTGACCGGCTGGGGATTCACGTTTAGCGTGATGACTGTGCGGCATCAATATGACTGTGCGGCATCACGTTCGCTTCGGTGCATGCCGTCCGAGCGCCGTGATCGTGGTCAGTCCTCGGACCCGGTCGGCCCGTCGTCGTTCGCCGTCTCATCGGGCCGACCGGTGGCGGGCCGCGACTGCGGCAGGTGTTCCACCAGCTTGGTGAGCGCGCCGTTGGCGAAGGTGGCGCCGAGCGCCGAGCCCGCGCCGATGGTCCAGCCGACCGGCCCCAGTGGCGTACAGCCGAAGAACTGGCTCACACCGGGCGTCTGCACCACTACGACCAGCACGCCGAGGGACGCGGCCGTGGATGCCAGTACGGCGGGGCTGGTGCCGCCGGCCAGGATGGTCTGCCCGAGTTGGGTGCCGACCAGGGAGACCAGGGCGACGGTGCCGGCCCGTCGCTGGCGGCCGGTGTACCGGGCCAGCGTCCAGCCGACGGTCGCGCCCAGCGTGGTCGCCGCCGCCCGCAACGCGATCTCCCGGCTGAGGGTTTCGCCCAGCGACACGTCCGGGCCCTCCAGCAGGAGGCCGTCGGTGCGGTCCGACGCGGGTGGACGGACGGCGATGGCGAGCGCCGGTGCCAGGTCGGTGAGCAGGTTGACCAGCAGCAGTTGCCGCCCGGTGAGCGCGGAACGGCCGGTCGCCGCCGCAGTGAGCACACTGAACGCGATCTCGCCGAGGTTGCCGCCGACCAGGATGCTGAGCGCGTGCCGGACGGACGACCACATCGCCCGCCCCTCGACCAGGGTGGCGATGATGGTCTCCAACCGGTCGTCGGTGACCACCAGGTCGGCGGCGGCCCGCGCCGCCGGGGTGCCCCGCTGACCGAGGGCGATGCCGACGTCGGCCAGCCGGATCGCCGGGGCGTCGTTGGCGCCGTCACCGGTCATCGCCACGGTCCGCCCGCACTTCTGTAACGCCTGGATGATCCGCACCTTGTGCGTCGGGGTGCAGCGGGCCACCACGTCGGTGTTGGCCAGCCGCTCGGCGAGCGCCTCGTCGTCCAGCTGGTCCAGCTCGCCGGCGGTCACCACGCGCTGCTCGTCGTGCTCGCTGATGGTGGCGGCGATCGCCTCGGCGGTGGCCGGGTGATCACCGGTGATCATGATGGTGTGTACGCCGGCCTGCCGGATCCGCCGTACCGCCGGCGCGGCGCTCTCCCGGACCCCGTCCGCGAGGGCCAGGAAACCCACGAAGGTCAGACCTCGCACGTCCCCGTCGGACACCGTCGGATCGTCCACCTGGCACTCGGCGACGGCCAGGATCCGATGCCCTGCCCCGGCCCGGTCGGCCAGCATCCGGTGCAGCTCCGCTCGGCCGGCGTCGTCCAGGGGCTCCTGGCGGCCGTCGGTGCGTCGCGCGGCGCAGCGCGGCAGCACCGTCTCCGGTGCGCCCTTGACGCTCAACAGCAGGTGACCGTCGGTCTCTCCGACGCTCGCGTGGTAGCCACGGGACGGCTCGAACGGCAGCCCGCCGGCGGCGCGCCAGCCGGGGGCGCCGGTCTGCTCCACCACCCCGGCGGTGGCGGCACCCCGGCGAACGGCGCGGTCGGTCTGCAGGGCCAACTGTTCCGGGTCGGCTGCGGGAGGAGTGGCACGGAGCGCGGCGGCGAGCGTCGACCCAAGCCGGTCGTCCAGGCGGTCCACCGCGGCGTACCGGTCGCCCACGCCGTCGCCGACCCCGGCGAGCAGCAACTTACCCTCGGTGAGGGTGCCGGTCTTGTCGAAGCAGAGCACGTCCACCCGGCCCAGCGCCTCGATGGTGCGCGGGTTGCGGACCAGGGCGCCGTGCTCGGCCAGTCGCCGCGCGGCCGCCAGCTGCGCCGCGCTGACCAGGAACGGCAGCCCTTCCGGCACCGACGCGACGGCGAGGTTCGCGGCGGTCGCGGCCGTCTCGGCCAGAGGTACGCCCCGAAGCAGTCCCGCGCCGGCCACCGCCACCGCCGAACCTGCCGCGAGGGGGATGGCGGCGCTGGTCAGCGAGCCGAGCCGGGCTTCCACGCCGCTGGTCGGTGGGGCCTGGCGGACCATCGCGAGACTGCGCCCCGCCTCCGTGTCGGCGCCGGTCGCCACCACCACAGCCTTACCGTGCCCGGCGGCGATGGTGGTGCCGTCGTACAGCATCGAGTGCCGGTCGGCGATGGCGGCCGCGACCACCGGCCGGTCGTTCTTGGCGACCGGCAGCGACTCGCCGGTCAGCGACGACTCGTCCGCCTCCAACCCCACCGACTCCAGCACCCGGCAGTCGGCGGGCACCGAGTCACCCGACTCCAGGACGATGACGTCCCCGGCGACCAGGTCCTCGGCCGCGACCACGCGCTCGGCACCGTCCCGGCGCACCCGTGCGGTCACCGCCGAACGGGACAGCAGCTCCGCCAACGACCGTTCCGTGTTGCGTTCGTGCACCGCCCCGATCAACGCGGATCCACCGACCACGCTGCCCACCAGAGCGGCGTCGACAAGCGAGCCGAACGATGCGGAGAGCACCGCCCCGGCGGCGAGCACCGGGGTCAACGGGTTGGACAACTCGTCCAGGAAGGCGCGCAGCAGGCCACCGCCCGCCGGGGCGTCGCCGCCGCCCGCACCGCGCCTCTCGTGTCGGCGCTGGGCCTCCGCGCTGTCCAACCCGTCCGAGCCGGTGCCCAGATGGTCGAGCACGGTGCGGACGGGCATCAGGTGCCAGGCGGTCGCCACCGGCACCGGGGTGTCCGACCGGTCGTGCAGCCGGTGGGCCTGCCAGACGCCGTTCGCGAAGGCCAGCCCGGCCGCGCCGTTGACCGCGACGAGCGCCCGGTGCGGCAGCTGCGTCGGTGGGGCGGTGAACGCACCCAGCGCCCCGAGACCGGTGCCGGCCATGGACAGCCGGATGTTCTGCTGGGCGGTCCGCCGGGCCACCCCGGTCGCCTCGATCACCAGGGCCACCACCCGCAGGTCCGCCCCGACCAGTAGGTGAGCGCCCCACGGTGGCAGCTCGTCCGGATCGGCCAACCCGAGGCCGCAGTCGGACGCGCCGAGCGCCCTGCGGTCCGCGGACACCAGCATCACCACCGCACCGTCGCGTTGCAGCGCGCGTACCGACTCGACCAACTGGTCGCCGCCGGGCAGCATCGCGTCGGCGAAGCCGTACCGCTGCTCGTCGCCGCCGGCCACGACCAGCCGCAGCCCGGCCTGCCGCGCGGCGGCCGGAAGGCCGTCGACGCCCGGCGCGGGTTCCGGTTCGACCCGCAGCAGAGCGGCGAGCCGGTCGCCGTGGGCGAGGCCGAGCAGTTGCCCTCCGGCGGCGCGGAGCCGCTCCCGGTCGGGGATGTCGCCCGCCGGCAGGTGGTCCGGCGGTCCGATCCGCCACCCGTCCACCGACCGTGCGGCGGCCGGATCGGCCGGGTCGAACAGCGCGAACGCCCGCTCCGCCACCTGGTCGACGTCGACTCCCGACGCCGGTGCGAGGTCGGCCAGGACACCCCGGTCGGAACCGAGCACCGCGGCGTCCAACACCAGCGTGTCGATCCGGTCCAGCTCGCGGAGCACACTGCGGTCCATGGCGATCACACCGCGCCGGGCGAGCATCCGGCCGAGCTGGGCGGCGTACCCCTCGCGTCCGCTGCCGGGGGCCTTGGGCAGCGTGGACAGGCCCAGAGCGGCGGCCCTCTTGGGGCCGGCGAACGGCACCGCCGCCGCTCCGGCCGTGGCACCCACCGCCAGCATCCGGTTGATGTGCCGCTCGACCGGGCCGTCCGGCTTCGGTCGGGGTCGGTCGATCACCGGCCAGCGGGCGGTGGCGCGTTCCGGGTCGCCGGTCAGTCGGGGCTCGGCGCGCTCCCATGCGGCAAGTTGGGCGCGATCCTCGCCCCACTGCACGATCCGTTGGGCACCGTCCAGCACGATCCCGGTCCACCGGCCGGTCAGGCCCTGCACCACCGCCTCGGCCAGGGGAAAGATGATGTCTGCGCGGGGGTCCGAGCGCAGCTTCTTACCCATGAACGCGTGCAGCTTGGGTTGCAGGTCCACCGCCGAGAGCAGGCCGGCCACCTCGCCGGGCAGCGGCGCGAACGGCAGGATCCGGGTGGCCGCCGAAATGGTCAGGCCCAGCGCGTCGGAGGCCAGCGCACCCAGGGTGCGCGGGGTGCGGGGCCCCTCCTCCGGTGGGTGCGGCGGCGGGATCTCCGGATCGGGTTCGTGGTCACAGGTCCGTTCGATCCGGCCGATCGTGGCGATCAGGTCGCGCAGTCTCGGCTCCGGGGCCTGCACGGCGACAACCACCCGGCCGGACGGGGCGTTCACCCGTGCCCAGGCCACCCCGGGCAGCCTCTCCAGGGCACCCTCCACCTGGCGGGCCAGCCGGTCGCCGCCGTCCTGGCAGACACCGTGCACCTCGATGTGGTGCCGGCCGGGGCGCGACCAGACCCGGCGACGGGTCAGTCCGGCCTGTCGGGCCAGTCGTGTCGCCGCCGACCCGACGGTCCGGGACGCCTCACCGACCAGGTGCGGCACACCGATGGACGGCAGGATGCGTCCGGTAGCCATCTCGCCCTCCCGCCGCGTCACGTCCGGCGGCCTGGCTTCCCGACCTGCCATCCGTTATGCCCCTCGGGCTGCGGAAGTTTCCGGCGTCGGCAGCGCATGGACGAAGCGGGCGGTGGAATCCGGCGACCATCACCGGACACGGGGAGGCCGGAATGAGCACGCTGACCAGACACCTGAACGGGTCGCACGAGAACGTCCAGATGTACAGCCGGCGGATGGACCTGCCGATCCTGGGTGAGGTCGCGGTGCCACCACCGGACAAGGTCGCCTACTACGCCGGGCTCGGGGTGCTCGCCGCACTCCAGGTCATCGAGTGGCCGATCGCCCTCGTGATCACCGCTGGGCACCTCCTGGCCGACCAGCATTTTTCGGGACTGGTGAAGGGGGTCGGGGAAGCACTTCAGAACGCCTGACGAGAGCTGGGTCACCGGCGGTTGACTTCAATCCAGGTTGAGGTCGCAGGCTCGGTTCATGCCGACCACAGCCGCCACCGCCGTACCGGCCGCGCCCGGTCTGTTCGCACCCCGGCTGAGGGCGATGACGGTGGGCAGCGTCGCGTTGATCTCGCTGCTCGCGTTCGAGGCGTTGGCGGTCGGTACGGCGATGCCGACGGTCGCCCGGAGCCTGGACGGGTTGGCGCTGTACGGGCTCGCGTTCGGTGGCCCGTTCGCCACGGGCGTGCTGGCCATGGTGGTGTCCGGCATCTGGTGCGACGCCCGTGGGCCGCGAGGGCCGATGTGGCACGGGGTCGCCTGGTTCGTGCTGGGGCTGCTGATTGCGGGGACCGCTACCGCGATGGGTGTGCTGGTCGTCGGCCGGGTGGTGCAGGGGTTCGGCTCCGGGCTGCTCTCGGTGGCGCTCTACGTGATCGTCGGGCAGGCGTACCCGCAGGATCTGCACCGGCGGATCTTCGCCGCGTTCGCGGCGGCGTGGGTCGTACCGTCGCTGGTCGGGCCGGCGGTGGCCGGCCTGATCGTGGAGCACCTGGGCTGGCGGTGGGTTTTCCTGGCGGTGCCGGCGGTGGCGGTGCCGGCGGTGCTGCTGATCCATCCCGGGCTGCGGTCGCTCGGGCGCACCGCGGCGGCCCGGCCGCCGGCCGGCGCGGTGGCGCGGATCGGGTGGGCGTGTGGGGCGGCGGTGAGCGCCGCACTGCTGCACATCGGGGGACAGCAGCGCGGCGCCGCGGCCCTGGCGCTGATCGCGATCGCGGTGGCCGGTCTGCTGGTCTGCGCGCCACGCCTGCTGCCGGCCGGGTTCCTCCGGGCGGCCCGCGGTCTGCCCACCGTGATCGGGCTGCGGGGTCTGGCATCGGCGGCCTTCGTCGGCGCCGAGGTGGTCATCCCGTTGATGCTCTCCCGGGAGCGGGGCCTGTCGCCGACCGCCGCCGGGCTGGTCCTCACGGTCGGCGCGTTGGCCTGGTCGGCGGGCTCCTGGACGCAGGGTCGGATCCCGGTGCCGGCCTCCCGTGCCAGCCTGCCGCGCGTCGGGTTGAGCTGCATCACCGTCGGTACCGCCACGGTGGCGTTGGCCGTCCGACCCGACCTGCCGGTGGCATTCGCCGTGGTGGGCTGGGCGGTCGCCGGGTTCGGCATGGGGCTGCTCTACCCGTCGTTGTCGGTGCTGACCTTGGAGCTGTCCGCGCCCGGCGAGCAGGGCCGCAACAGCTCGTCGCTGCAACTCGGCGACAACCTGTTCGCGGCGACCGTGCTCGCGTTGACGGGCGCGGTGCTGGCCGCCGGGAGCGCGCCCGGCCCGGCCAGTTACGTGGCGACCCTCGCGGTGACCGCCGGCCTGGCGCTGCTCGGTGCGCTGCTGTCCGGCCGGGTGGTCGTGGGTGGGGGCGCCGCCCCGGCCGGGTGATCCCCGGTTTCGGCGGTGCCGACCCGGTCCGGCCGGGAGGATGGCGGGCGATGAACTTCCTGACCGTCCTGCCGCTGGCCGTCGTGATGGTCGCCGGGACCCAACTGGTCGTGGCGGTCTTCCTCGCGTCGTCGGATCGGCCACGGGCCGCGTCGCTGGGCTTCCTCGCCGGCGCCGGGCTGGTGGTGACCGCCGGGGTGACGGTGAGCTGGCTGCTGACCCGCCTGGCGAGCGGCCTGGCCGCCGACGCCAGCACGATCGCCGGGAAGGTCGATCGCGGTCCCGTCATCGACCTGGTCGTGCTCGCGCTGCTGGTCTGCCTGGCGGTCGTGATCTGGGTACGGCGGAACCGGTCCGGCCCGCCGAGGTGGCTGGGGAGCGTCGGGCATGCCAGTCCGCGGTGGGCGCTGCGGACGGGGGCGTTGCTCTTCGTGGTGACGCCCACCGACGACCTGACGATGGCGGCGGTCGGCGCGAGCGTGGCCCGACACAATCTGCCGTGGTGGCATCTGGTGCCGTTCGTGCTGCTCACCGTGCTCCTGCTGGCCCTGCCCCTGCTGGCGTTGCTGCTGCTCGGCGGGAAGGCGGCGCGGGCGCTGACCCGGATGCGGCAGTGGGCCGAGGAGCACTCCTGGATCGTCAACGAGATCGTGATCGCGTTCTTCGCGCTGCTGACCGTCCTGGACCTGATCCGTTCGGGATGAGCCGCCGCACACCAGGTCACAGGGTGCCGCGTCGTTCCGTCAGACGATCGACGCGCCGCGGGGTCGGCCGGGGCGTCCGCACCTGGGCGGACCACCTCGCCGACACGTACGGGGGAACCGGGCGGAAATGAGAGCAACAACGGTTCACGTTCGCCTTACGGTGACGCCATGTTCGCTGTCGTCACCACGGTGATCCTCTACGTCTTCGGCTTCGTCTTCCTCTACGGCGTGATCCGGCTGGGTGTCCGGCATGCGTTGGAGGACCTGGAGTTGCAACGGGCCAGGGCCCGACGCGAGGAGGAGTTGGCGGCCGCCCGCGACCGCTCCTTCATGCGCGACAACGCCTTCCTCGCCGGCAGTTGAGCCGCGCCGCGGAGGTGGCGTCCGGGGGTGGCGAGGGAGTCGCCGGGCGGTTCGGCGTGCCGGATGCGAGGATCGCACCCGTGATGGGAACGCTGAAGACCGAACCGGCGCGTGCTCGCCTCGACCTGCTCGCCCCGCCGGTGGCGGAGGCCATCGCGCAGTGGCCCGCCGAAGCTCCGGTGGACGTCGAGGACGTCCTGGTCGCACCGATCGACGCCGAACTCGCGGACACCGCCGCGTTCTGTGCCGCGTACGAGGTGGGGTTGGACGTGTCGGCCAACTGTGTCGTGGTGGCGGGCAAGCGCGAGGGTGTGGTCCGCTACGCGGCCTGCATCATCCTGGCCACCACCCGGGCTGACGTGAACGGGGTGGCCCGGCGGGCGCTGGACGTGCGCAAGGCCAGCTTCGCCCCGATGGACGACGCGGTCGAGCTGACCGGCATGGAGTACGGGGGCATCACCCCGATCGGGCTGCCGGCGCAGTGGCCGATCCTGGTGGACGCGCGGGTGATCGCCACACCCCACGTGATCATCGGGTCCGGCGTACGCCACAGCAAGATCGCGCTGCCGGGGCCGGCACTGGGCGCGCTGCCCGGCGCGCAGGTGGTGGAGGGCCTGGCCAGGCCGGCCTGACCAGGCATCGACGTCGATGCCGTTGCACGTGAAACATCACAACGGTCGATCTGGCTAGTGCGCTGCGGCCTCGCGCTGCTCGACCTCGGCGAGTGCGGCGAGCAGCGTCTGCGTCTCCTGTGCGCCGGACACCGCGTACTTCCCGGCCAGCACGAAGGTCGGCACGCTGGTGATGCCCAGGCCCTGCGCGGCGGCCAACTGGGCGCCGATGTCGGCGACGCGCTCGTCGGAGTCGAGGAATCGGCGCGCGTCGGCCGGGTCCAGGCCGACCTCACCGGCCAGGGTGGCCAGCGCGTCCCGGGAGCCGACGTCGATGCCGCGGTTGAAGTGCGCCTGGTAGAGCGCCTCCACCATCTCGGCCGCCCGACCGTGATCGGTGGCGTAGGAGACCAGCCGGTGCGCGTCGAACGTGTTGGCGATCACCGCGCGGTCGTAGTCCAGCCGTAGCCCGTCACCCGCGGCGACCTGGGTCGCGCGGGCGACCATCTGCCGGGCACGCTCCGGGCCTCCGAACTTGGTGGCCAGCGCCTCCACCAGCGGGCGGGGCTCGGGCACCGGCGACGGGTCGAGCTGGAACGGTCGGTAGCGGACCGTCACCTCGCACTCGTAGCTGGCGAGGGCCTCATCCAGCCGGCGTTTGCCGATGTAGCACCACGGGCAGATGACGTCCGCATAGATCTCGATCTCCATGATCGGTGGCAACCTCGCGGTCAGTCGAGTTGTTCCCGTACCTGCCGCTTGAGCCGGCCCAGGATCGCGGTGCCGCCGCGTACCCGCAGCGGGCTGATCGCCTGTGCCAGGCCCATCCGCTGGTAGAGGTCGTCCGGCACGGCCAGCACCTCCTCGGCGCTCGCGCCGGCCAGCCCGTCGGCGAGGATTCCCGCGAACGCGCGGGTGGTCGGCGCCTCTGGAGGGCAGTCGAAGAGCGTCTCCACGGTGCCCTCCGGCGTCACCCGGGCCCGCAGGAAGAACGCCGTCTGACACTCCGGCACCTGCTCCATGCCCTCGCGCGCGGCGCCGTCGGGCAGCGGCGGGATGACGTCCGCGTACTCCAGGAGCATCTCCAGCACCAGGTCGCGCGGCGCGGCGGCGAACTCGTCGACGATCTCGGCCAGTCGGGCCGGCATGTCAGCCATGTGTCGAGGCTACCGCCGGCCCTCCGGCCCGATTCGTCACACCGTCGGGGACTGCTCGCTGATCTCGCTGAGGGCGCTGGTCGGGTCGAGCTGCATGGCCAGGTCGCCGAGCGAGACGATCCCGACGAGCTTGCGGTCGCTGTCGCAGACCAGCACCCGCCGGATGCCCCGGTCCCGCATGAGCGCCGCCGCCTCGCCCGCCGTGCAGTGCTGCTCGATCATGACGACCTCGCGGGTGACGATCGAGCCGATCGTGGTGGCCGCGGGCGAGCTGTTCTCCGCAACGGCCCGCACCACGATGTCCCGGTCGGTGAGCATGCCGGCGAGGCTCGCGCCATCGGTGACCACCACGTCACCGATGTCCGCCTCCTTCATCACTCTGGCCGCCTCGTCCAGGGTCGTCTCCGCCGACAGGTACACCACCTGCTTGGTCATCACATCGCTGACCCGGTAACCGGTCATGAGAGCCTCCGAAGCTGTTCACCCGATCCAACTGCACTACCCCGTGACGTGGCGGCTACACCAGGTTCCCACGATCGCGGCGTACCCCGTCGACGATCCGCTCCACCAGACCGTCCACCGGCAGCTCCGCGCGCCCGTCGCCGGCCCGCTCGCGCAGCTCCACGTACCCCTCTGCGAGACGGCGGCCGACCACGACGGTGCGGGGGATGCCGATCAGCTCGGCGTCGGTGAACTTGACCCCGGCCGAGACGTGCGTGCGGTCGTCGACCAGCACCCGCAGCCCGGCGGCGGCGAGGCGTCCGCCGAGCTCCAGCGCCGCGTCGAGCTGCGGGCCCTTGCCCGCGACCACCAGGTGTACGTCACACGGCGCGACCGCCGCCGGCCAGATCAGCCCCCGGTCGTCGTGGTGCTGCTCGGCGATGGCCGCGACCGCCCGGGAGATCCCGATGCCGTAGCAGCCCATGGTGGGTCGGACCGGCTTGCCGGCCGGCCCGAGCACGTCGACCGTGAACGCGTCGGTGTACCGGCGACCGAGCTGGAAGATGTGCCCGATCTCGATGCCCCGCCGGATGGTCAGCTCGCCGTCGCCGCAGTCGGGGCAGGGGTCGCCGGCGCGCACCTCGGCCGCCTCGATCGTCCCGTCGGGCGTGAAGTCCCGGCCGCAGACCACGTCGGTCGCGTGCCGGCCGGGCTCGTTCGCCCCGGTCAACCAGGCCGAGCCGGGCACCACCCGGGGGTCGACCAGGTATCGGATGCCCAGCTTGTCGAGGATCTGCGGGCCGATGTACCCGCGTACCAGTTCCGGATGTTCGGCCCACTCGTCGAAGACGGCCACCTGGGCCGGCTCCAGCGCGGCGGTGACCCGCTTCAGGTCGACCTCCCGGTCGCCGGGCAGCCCGACCACCAAGGGCTCGGCACGGTCGGCACCCGGTTGGCGGACGGTCAGCACGACGTTCTTGAGCGTGTCGGCGGCCGTCCAGGTGTCCCGACCGCCCAGCCGGCGGGCGTTGGCCAGCTCCACCAGGCTGGCGATCGTCGGGGTCTCGGGTGTGTCGTGCACCTCGACGGCCCTCTGCGCGGCCGGGTCACCGGTGGCGGGTGGCCGGGTGACCACGGCCTCGGTGTTCGCCGCGTAGTCGCAGGCCGTGCAGCCGACGAACGTGTCCTCGCCGACCGGCGTCGCGGCCAGGAACTCCTCCGACGCCGAGCCGCCCATCGCACCGGACATGGCGTGCACCACCGTGTGCTCCAGGCCCAGCCGATCGAAGATCCGCTGGTACGCCGCCCGGTGCCGGGCGTACGCCTCCCGCAGCCCCGCCTCGTCCAGGTCGAACGAGTACGCGTCCTTCATCAGGAATTCCCGGCCACGCAGCAGACCGGCCCGGGGCCGTGCCTCGTCGCGGAACTTCGTCTGCACCTGGAACAGCGTCACCGGGAAGTCCCGGTACGAGCTGAACAGGTCCTTGACCAGCAGCGCCGCCATCTCCTCGTGGGTGGGTGCCAGCAGGTGGTCGGCGCCGCGCCGGTCGACGAGGGTGAAGATGTCGTCGCCGTACTCCGTCCACCGCCCGCTGGTCCGGTACGGCTCGGCGGGCAGCAGCGCCGGGAAGTGCACCTCCTGGTCGCCGATCGCGGTCAGCTCGGCACGCACCACCTCGGTGATCCGGTCCAGCACCAGCTTGCCCAGCGGCAGCCACGTGTAGCCGCCCGGCGCGGCGCGACGGATGTAACCGGCGCGCAGCAGCAGCCGGTGGCTCGGCACCTCCGCGTCGGCCGGGTCCTCACGAAGGGTCCGCAGCAAGAGGGTCGACACACGTAGCAGCATTCGGGCAGCGTAGAACCGGCGCGCCGCGATCGGCGATCCATTTCGGTCGTCAGGACGGGCCGGGGCGGACGGGCGGCAGGCGGCCCTCGCAACGCACGTCCGGCTCGGCCACCGGGCGCCGGGGCATCATCCAGTCCAGGGCGGTCTCCTCCACCGGCCAGCCGCGTACCGACACCTGGCTGTACGGCACCTGTGCCGCCTGCGGGCAGAGGACCTGCGACTCGACCTGGCCGTTCGGCAGGAACCGCACACCGGCGGTCTGGTCCAGCACGATCGTCGACGTGTCGGTGACGGTGATGAGCGCGCCGAGCACCACCTCCAGGCCGGCGGTGTCCTTCGGTGCCGCCTCGGCAGTCTCTTTCGGTGCCGCCTCGGCCGTGTCCTTCGGCGCGACCTCGATCGCGGCGGTCGGCAGCAGCGGCACCCGGAGGAAGACGGCCCCCATCACCACCGGGAGCACGGCGGCGACCGTGAACGCCAGACCATGGGTCAGCGCCGGGGCGACCCAGTCGGGGACCGGGCCGGTGAGCAGCAGAGTGGCGGCAGGCGGCACGGCCAGCAGCGCCGCCGTGGACAGCTCACCCTCCTGCACGGCGGTCCAGATCGCCGGGCCGAGCACGCTGTACGCCAGCACCGCCGCCGCCAGTGGCAGCGCCACGCTGACCACCAGGACCCGGGTCGGCTGGTCCGGGTGCAGGTAGCGGGTGCGCAGCGCGAGCAGCCAGAGACCCAGCATCAGCAGCGACGGCAGGAAGCGGAGCTGCCAGGTGAGCGCCCCCAACGCGACCGCCGCGGTGAGCACCCAGCCGGGGGTACGTGCCGTCCCGGAGGCGAGCAGCGACCGTTCCGGGTCGAAGCGGTCAGGGGCGCTGAGCCGGAGCAGACGTCCGAGTACGCCGAAGGTGAGCACGACGACGGGGAACGCCCACACCAGGGCGATCAGCAGGGCGCTCAGCAGGCCGAGCGGGCTCACGTACTGCACCAGCAGCAGCATCGTCGACATGTCCTGCCGGCTGAGCTGCCACAGCCGCAGCACCAGAAGGAGGACGGGGAACGCGGGAAGGAGGGTCAGCAGCCACTGCTGCGCCTGCCGCGCCCCCGCCATCCGGCGTGGCTTGCCGATCTTGCCGGGGCCGGTGGCGATCCGGGGTGCGCCGGGGCCGGTAGCGCGATCCTCTCCCACGGCCACTGCCGCACCTCCACCTTCCTCGCCTCGGGTTGCTCCTGCTCCGCGACCGGCTGCCCGGGGTTGTACTGCTGCTGCCAGCGGAGGTTGGCGTTGTACGCGTTCTCCCAGGTCGAGTTCTCCTCGTCGTTCGCCGAGACGTACAGCGCGAGGTCGACCAGATCGCGGAGCGCCTTGTTGGGGCCGGTGTTGACGCCCCACCTCTCCTGCGGGGACGAGCCGATGTCCCAGTGCCGCAGCGGCTTCGCGTTCTTGAGGGTGACCGGGAAACGCTGACCGTCGTCGCCCGGCTGATCGGCGGTGACGAAGCCGGCGAGGATCGCCGCGTCGGTGGTGACGGCCTCCACCTTGCCGTCGTACAGCTCCTGGATGCACTCGCTGATCCGGTTGCGGCCTCTCGGCTTCGCGCCGGCCTCGGTCAGGCGCTCGATCGAGGTCGAGGTGGTGAGCGAGCAGACCGCCCGCCCGGCAAGATCCTGAAGGCTGCTCAGTGGCCCCTTGAAGCTTTGCAGGGTCACCGCCGACTGCTCGGTGTGCAGGTACGCGGCGGAGAAGGCGGCGCCCTCCTCCTCACGTTTCTTGTTGATGCTGTACGAGGCGATGACGAGGTCGACGGTGACGAACCCGTCTCCGTCGCTGGCCTGTCGACGGGCCCGGTCCTCGCTCTCGATGGGCAGGAACCGCACCTGGGAGCGGTCGAACCCGAGGAAGCTGGCGATCATGTACGCGATGTCGACGTCGAAGCCCTTCCAGGTGTTGTTCGACAGTCGTAGCGAGATGCCGGGTTGGTCGTCCTTCACCCCGATGACGAGTTGCTGCTTGCCCTTCATGCCGGCCTGCTCGAGCAGGTCGTCGCGGGTCGGCGGACCCATGGCGAACACGATCGGCACCAGGGCCGCCGCCAGCACGGCCAGTGCGACGGCCAGCCCCACGACGCGGATCTGCCGGGCCCGTGTGGTGCGCGGTGTGGTCACCGCCGGCCCGGCGGGGCTCGGTTCGCTTGCCTGACTCAACTCGGCCTCCCGCTGCCTGGCCCGGTGACCGGCCCTCCATTGTGGGGCCTGGCCGCGGGCCGCGGCACCCCGCCACCAGGCGGATTGGCATCCACCCAACGTCGCTGATATCGGGGTATCCGCGGCATCGGGACACCCCGATTTCAGCGATCCTGTGTCGATCTTGGTCGTGCGCTGGCGGCAGATCCGTGAGCTGCCCCATGACCTCCGCCACGTCGTCGGTTCGGGGCTCCGCGGGCCGTGCCCGCGGTGTCAGACTGGTCGCCGCAGGCAACGAGTGGCGTGAGGGAGGCGCGGGTGCGCTGGCGCAGTTTTGTCGCGGTCGGGGACAGCTTCACCGAGGGCATGGACGACGCGTACCCCGATGGCACCTATCGGGGATGGGCGGACCTGGTGGCGACCCGGCTCGCCGCCGACGCGGGCCCCGACTTCCGGTACGCGAACCTGGCCATCCGGGGTCGGCTCTTTCCCAGCGTGGTCGCCGAGCAGGTGCCCTCCGCGGTGGCGATGAAGCCCGACCTGATCAGCTTCGCAGCCGGTGGCAACGACGTGCTGCGGCGCACCTTCGACCCGGACACGCTGGTCTCCCGCTTCGACGAGGTCGTCCGGCAGTTGCGGTCCGGCGGCGCGGACGTGCTGCTGTTCCGCTTCGCCGACGTGATGGCCCGGCTGCCCGGTCAGCGCCTCGTCGCCCCTCGGGTGCAACTGCTCAACCAGGCGGTCGGCGAGACCGCCGAGCGGCATGGCGCGATCATGGTCGACCTGTACGCCGACGACACCTTCCTCAACCCGATGCTCTGGAGCACCGACCGGCTGCACCTCTCCCCGGCCGGGCACCGGCGGGTCGCCGGGCAGGTGTTGAACGCGCTCGGGATGGGCTGCGACGAGGAGTGGCTGATGGTCCCCCCGCATCCGGCACCGACCCCGTGGCTGGCCGCCCGCGCCGCCGACCTGCGCTGGGCCGGGCAGCACCTCGCCCCGTGGATCAAGCGGCGGCTGACCGGTCGCTCGTCCGGCGACACGGTGACCGCCAAGCGTCCGCTGCTCGGGCCGATCGTCGACTGACGGGTGCGCACCCTGCACACCGCGCCGTCGCTGCGGTACACGTCCACCCTGGTCGGCCTGTTCGTCATGGCTGTCGGCGCCGCACCACCGCGCACCCCGCCCGAGCTCGCCCGGTCAGTGCGCCCACTACCGAGCTGGAGCGCCGCGAGGCCGAGCGGCAGGGCCTCCTTGAGGAGATGGACCGGCTGCGGGCCAGCCCGTGGGCGCGCCTCGCTGGTCAGGGCCGAGCATCAGATCACCGGGATGCGGTACACCAGCTCGTAGCGGCCGCGCGGCAGCACGATGTCCGCGGTCTCGACCGGCACGCCCGCCGCGTAGTACGTCCGGGCGATCTCGTACACGTCGGCGCGGGCGGGCAGGTCGAGCGCGGCGACTTCAGCCGCCAGTGCCGGCCGAGAATTGATCCGCTCCTCGAATTCGTCGACGCGCACACCGATCACGTCCAGGCGGGCCACCACCCCGACCGCCGCGCCCGCCTCGGGCCACTCCACCGAGGTGCCCCCTGTGATGCTCAGCGGCTCGTACGACGTCGACAGCTGGATCGGCTCGCCGTCGGCGAGGAATCGATACGCCGTGCGCATGACCGGCGCATCGGGCTCGACGCCGAGGCGGAGGGCGATCCGCTCGTCCGCCAGGTCGTGATGGCTGTCGTGCTCCCAGGTGCCGCGTTGTCCGGCCCGGGCCGCGTCGCGGGCGAACGGGGACGTCGGTCCCGGTGTCGCACGCAGGTCGCGACCATGCGCGCGCCGGACCAGTTGGCGGGTGGCGCGTACGTACACGCCCGATCCAGGCCGACCCTCGACGAGCAACTCTGCCTTGAGAACAGAGATTGCCCACTTGGCGACGGTGCGGCTCACGGCGTACTGCTGCATCAGCTTGGTCTCACTAGGCAGCTTGGCGCCGGCCGCCAGCGCGCCGGACTGGATCTGGGCACGCAGCTCCGCGGCGATCGCCAGATAGGCAGGCGTCTTGGCCATGGGGATACAACCTCCGGTCAGCCCGCCCAGTCGATCACACGCGACCTGGTGTGCCAAGTTTCCGCGACACCCTTGCCCCGGCAAACCTAGTGCACTAGCTTTTGGTGGCATCCCGCTATCGCCCGGCTCCGGTCAGCAACCAACGCCAGCGGTAGCGGGGAGTCCTCAATGCCGCGGTGCCGGCAACACCCCCGCCCGCCGCGGCCCCCATCCACCCGGAAGGGATGTCGATGTGGCGCAACCTGATCAACCGCATCACCCGCCGTTGGCCGCGCTGCGAGCCCTCCGCCGGCCGGACCTGGGAAGCCGCCGACCGGCAGGCCGCTCAGCGGCGGCTACGCGACCTGGCGCAGCAGCGGCGGGCCGAGCATCTCTACGAGGGGCCAACACCGTGATGGGCGAGGCACCGACCAGCGTCCGCGCCGCGGTCGAGGCCCGCTACCAGCAGTCCATCCGCGAAATCGAGGCGCTTGAGGCGCGAATGGCTGACGAGCACGTGCCCCGCCGGCCGGAGTGGGAATGCCAGCAGTGCGACCCTGGCACCTCATGGCCGTGCTCGCCGGCGCAGGTGCGCCTGTTCGAGGCGTACCGCAGTGACCGGATCGGGCTGTCGATGCACGTCGGCGCCCTATACCACATCGCGTCCACGGAGCGGCCCGACGAGGACCCGACCGAGCTGTACGACCGAATCGTCGGTTGGATCCGATGACCCGGGCAGAGTGCACGCGCCTGACCATCGACACGACCGCCGTGCAGTCGGGCGACATCCCCCATCTCACTCGCTGGCAAGCATCCAGTTCGCCACTCGACCGATCAACGTGCGGGTCATCCGCCCACTCTGCGTCGCATCCGATGGCCGGTCGGCGGGCGGGGTTGCGGCGTACCTTGGGGATCATGTCTGTGCCCAACGATCCTGATCCCCGCCTCCAGTCGTACGCGGACCCGCAGCGGCTGGTCACCACCGAGTGGCTGGCCGAGCACCTGGGCGACGAGGGCCTCGTGGTGGTCGAGTCCGACGAGGACGTGCTGCTCTACGAATCCGGTCACATTCCGGGCGCCGTGAAGGTCGACTGGCACCTGGAGCTGAACGACCAGGTGACCCGGGACTACCTGGATGCCAAGAGCTTCGCCGAGCTGTGCGCCGCGAAGGGCATCGGCCGGGGCGACACCGTCGTCTTCTACGGCGACAACTTCAACTGGTGGGCCGCGTACGCCCTCTGGGTGTTCTCGCTCTTCGGCCACGCCGACGTGCGGCTGCTCGACGGTGGCCGGCAGAAGTGGATCGCCGAGGGCCGCGAGGTGACCCGCGACAAGCCGGCCCGCCCGCGCGCCGACTATCCGGTGCCGTTGCGCGACGACGCGCCGCTGCGGGCGTACCGCGAGCAGGTGATGGCGCACATCGCCGCCGGCCGGCCGCTGGTCGACGTCCGGTCGCCGGGTGAGTACACCGGCGAGATGCTGCACATGCCGGACTACCCGCAGGAGGGTGCCCTGCGGGGTGGGCACATTCCGGGCGCGGTCAGCAAGCCGTGGAAGTCCGCCGCGAACGAGGACGGGACGTTCAAGTCCGCCGACGAGCTGAAAGCGATCTACGCCGACCAGCTCGGGCTGAGCCCGGACGACGACGTCATCGCCTACTGCCGGATCGGTGAGCGTTCCAGCCACACCTGGTTTGTGCTGCGGCACCTGCTGGGCTACCCGCAGGTGCGCAACTACGACGGCTCGTGGACCGAGTGGGGCAACCTGGTCCGGGCGCCCGTGGTGAAGGGCGACCAGCCCGGCGGCCTCGCCGCCTGATCACCTGAGCACGTCCCCCGCGCGCCCGCGAACGGCCGCGCGGGGGGCGGTGCTCAGCCGGCCAGCGCCACCATGCCGGGCAGGTCGCGGACGATGCCGGTGATCTCGCCGGTCTCCGGGTTCCACCGCGCCAGGCCGGCCGGTTCCAGGCGGAGCAGCACCGCTCCCCTGTTGTCCCAGCCCAGCACCGGGCAACAGCCCTTGGCGCGCTCCCGACCCAGGTCGAGCAGGTGGGTCACCGCGCCGGTACGGGCGTCCAGCACGGCCGCTCCCTCGGCGCCGTCGATCTCGCCGCTGGTGATCCACGCCGCGCTGGCGATTCGTTCGCCGTGCAGCCAGCCCCGGCCGTAGAACTCGTTGACCTCATACGGCGCGGGCAGCGCGTCGCCGGTGATCCGCTCTTCGGAGCGGATCGCGCCCTCCCGGGCGGTTCGGCTGACAAGTGTCAGGCCACCCCGCTCGCCGGTCAGCTCGACCAGCGCCGCGTCGCGGCCGGCCTCCGGGTCGGGTGCGACCACGTTCCAGGCCGACACGTCGCTCGTGCTGGCCGTGGCGGTGACCCGGTCCACCGCGTACGTCCGGTTGTCGCCGCCCACCAGGACCCGGTCGTTGGCCCAGACCACCAGCTCCAGGTAGCCCTCAAGCGGTATCCGGCGCACGGCCGCGGTGGTGAGGTCGATCATGATCAGCTCGTTGGTCTGGGCGAAGGCGGCGGATCGGCCGTCCGGCGACAACACCCCCGGCTTGACGGCGGGTGCCTCGTTGCCGCTCTCGTCCCGGGTGGGTGCCAGGGTCACGACGTCGAGACTGCGCACCACGCCGTCGTCGCCGAGGACCCGGACCGCGCCGTCCGCGCGGAACTCCTCGTCCACGGGCTGGAACAGCGCCAGCGCCCGCTGGACCGGTCGCGCGGAGAGCGGCACGGTCGCCGGGTCGGCGAGCCGGGCCAACGGATCGGGTGGGAAGGTCAGCTCGGCGGGAGGTCGCTGCACGGGCCCGGCGTGGGTGGGCTCGGCGGTCGGGGTCGGCGCCACCGAGTGGTCCGGCGGCGGATCGGCCGGCGGTCGGAGGGCCGCCACCGTGCCGCCACCGAGCAGCGCCACGGCCAGGGCGACCGCACCGACGGCCCGCCGGGTACGCCGGGTGCGTCGCGCCCGGTCCCAGTGCGCACTTGCGGGCTGGCTGGGCAGTACGTCCTCGACGCTGACGGTCAGTAGCCGACGTAGCTCCTGCTCGTTCACGGGTTCACCTCCACGCCGGTGGTCGCCGCGCCGCCGCCCGGTCGGGCGTCGAGGGCGAGGTCCGGAGCCACCTCGCGGAGTCGGCGCAGGGCGGCGTGGCACTGGCTCTTCACGGTGCCGACGGTCACCCCGAGCGCCTCCGCCGTGGCGACCTCGGTCAGGTCCTCGTAGTAGCGCAGCACCAGTACGGCCCGCTGCCGGGGCGGCAGCAGACCCAGCGCGTCGTGCAGCGTGAGCCGCAACGCGCCGTCCCGGTCGGGGGCCACCTGTTCCGGCGGTGTGGCGCTGAGCCATTCGCGACGGCGGCGACGCCACCAGGACACCGCGTCGCGGTAGAGGATCGTCCGCACGTACGCGGAGGGGTCGCCCTCGCGGACCGAGGGCCAACGCAGCGCGAGTTTCAGCAGGGCGTCCTGGAGGAGATCCTCGGCCTGGTGCCGGTTGCCGCAGATCAGGTAGGCCGCACGCAGGAGCCGGTGCTGGTGGTTCTCCACGAAGGCGAGGTAGCCGTCGCGGCCGTCGTTCGCCGTGGATCCCATCCGCCCCCCTTCCGGCCGTCGCGTCGCGCGTCACCTGGCAGACGCACGGGGAGGGGCAAAAGGTTGGCTCAGGCCTCCGGCTGCCCGGTCAGGTAGCGCTGGAGGGTCGGCCCGATCCAGGCGACCAGCTCATCCGGCTCGACGTCCACCATGGGCGGCAGGCGGACGATGTAGCGGGTGAAGGCGAGGCCGAGGATCTGACTGGCCACCAGGCCGGCGCGCCGGGCGGTCATCGCGGGATCGGTGCCGAACGTGGACACGGCGGCGGTGAGCTGGTCGGTGAAGATGCCGCGCATCCGTTCGGCCGCGCCCGGGTTGGTGCTGGCGGACCGCAGCAGCGCGACGAGGGTCTCGTCGCCCTCCCACCGGCTGAGGAAGTGCCGGACCAGCGTCTCACCGAGCTGCGCTGGCGGTACGACGGCCAGGTCGGGCAGGCGCAGGTCGAACTCGGCCGCCGCCGCGAAGAGCCCCTCCTTGCTGCCGTAGTAGCGCATGACCATGGACGGGTCGATCCGGGCGTCGGCGGCGATGGCCCGGATGGTGGCGCGTTCGTACCCGTCGGCGGCGAACCGTTCCCGGGCGGCCTGGAGGATCGCCGCCCGGGTGGCGTCCGAACGGCGGGGCTGGGTCGAGCGGGCGGGCGCGGTCATGCCAACGACGGTAGGCCAACACCTGTTGACACACAATCGGCACGCTCCTAATCTGCCAACAAGCGTTTGCCAACATGTGTTGGCAGCAGTCGTTTCCGGAGGTGGCCATGCTGCCCACGAGTACCGACGTCCTGGTGGTGGGAGCGGGCCCCACCGGCCTCGCCACCGCGCTGACACTGGCCCGGCGCGGGGTGCGGGTGACCGTCCTCGACCAGGTCGCCGACCCACCGGTGACGTCTCGCGCGGCGGTCGTGCACGCGTACACCCTGGAGGTGCTGGACCGGATCGGCGCCGCGGCGCCCCTGGTCGCCCAGGGGGTGCGGGCGCCGCGCTTCACGGTCCGCGACCGGGACCGGGTGCTGCTGTCGGTCCCGTTCCACGAGCTGCCGTCCCGTTACCCCTATGCGCTGCTGGTCTCCCAGGCCGTCACCGAAGACGTGCTCACCGCGCAGTTGGTCGACCTCGGCGTACGGGTACGCCGGCCGTGCCGGCTGACCGGTCTGAGCCGCACCGGCGAGGGGGTGCTCGCGCAGGTCGACGGCACGGAGGTGCGCGCCCGGTACGTGGTCGGCGCGGACGGCCTGCACAGCACGGTCCGTCAGTTGGCCGGCATCGGCTTCACCGGTCCTGCCGACGAGGAGTCCTTCGTGCTCGCCGACGTACGCGTACGGAGCACGCTGCCCCGCGACGAGGCGGCGCTCTTCCTCGCCCGCCCCGGGCCGCTGGTCTGGGCACCACTGCCGGACGGTGTGGTGCGGCTGGTCGCCGCCGTGGCGACGGCCCCGGCCGACCCGGACGCGGCGTACCTCCAGGCGCTGCTCGACGAGCGTGGCCCGACGCGGAGACCGGACCAGGTGACCGAGGTGCTCTGGGGTTCCCGGTTCCGGGTACGCCACCGGATCGCCGACACCTTCCGGTCCGGGCCGGTGCTGCTCGCCGGGGACGCCGGCCACGTGCACAGCCCCGCCGGCGGCCAGGGCATGAACCTCGGCATCTGCGACGCGGTGGCCCTCGGCACCGCCCTCGCCGACGTCCTGGACGGCGGCCCGGAGACGGCGCTCGACGACTACAACGCCCGGCAGCGGCCGATGGCCGAGGACGTGCTGAGCTTCGCCGCCGGGCTGACCCGGATGGCCACCCTCTCCCAGGCCCGGCGGCCGGCCCGTGACGTCCTGCTCCGGGTGGTTGGCGCCGTGCCACCGGCCCGACGGCGGATCGCGCTGCGCCTGTCCGGGTTGTCCCACCGGGAACGGACCCCGGGCTAGGCTGCGCCGACCGGGCGGGAAGCAGCCCGCGCGGCTGGCCGCAGTGTCCGCCACGCGGCAAGCGTGACCAGTGCGAACGTGCCCGCCGCCGCGTCCGTCACCGGCACCGTGCCGTACGCCGCGGCGGCCAGCCCGGCGAGCATCGCGCCGACCGGGGCGGTGAGCAGGCCGACCATCCGCTGGGCCGCGCCCACCCGGCCGAGGAGCCCCGCCGGCACGTGTCGCTGCCCGTACGACGCACACAGGATGTTCCACACCACCGTGCCCGCGGCGAAGACGGCCAGCGCGAACCCGCCCGGCAGCGGATGTCGGGCCAGCGCGAACCCGGTCAGCGCCACCGTCTGCGCGGCGAGCACCGCGCACAGCGCGGGCACCGTGCCGAGTCGGGCGGCGAGCCGACCCGCACCCAGCGCCCCGGCCACGCCACCGAGGATCGCCGCAGCGGCGAACAGCCCGTACCCGGCCGGCGGCACCCGCAGCACGTCCAGCGCGTAGAGCACCAGCACCGCCATGATGCCGCTGATCGCCAGGTTGCTCGCGGCGGCGAGCAGCGTCACCCTCCACAGTGTCTGGTGCCCGCGCAGCCATCGCACCCCCTCGACGACCTCGCCCCACACCGACCCGCGCGGCGCCTTCGCCGCCACCACGGGTGCCGGAGCGAGCGCCAGCACCAGTACGGCGGCCACGGCGAAGGTGACGGCGTCCACGGCGAAGGGGAGAGCCGGGGCGGTGGCGAAGAGGACACCGGCGGCGGGAGCGCCGAGAAAACCACCCGCGACGGCCGTACCGGCCTGAAGTCGGCCGTTCGCCCGGGTCAGCCCGGCCGGCGGCACCAGCGCGGGAAGCAGCGCGAACGAGGCGGAGTCGAACAGCGTGCCCAACCCGGCCAGGAGGAACGCCGCCACCAGCAGCACCTCGACGCCGGCCCGGTCGGCGGCGACCGCCGCGGCCAACGCCGCCACCACCCCGGCGCGTACCCCGTCCACCAGGGCCATCGTGCGGCGGCGGTCCCAACGGTCGGCGTACACGCCACCGAGCAGGCCGAGGAGCAGCGGCGGCACCTGCGCGGCCACGGTGACCGCCGCGATGACCCGGGGATCGCGGGTCACCGCCGCCGCCAGCAGGGCCAGAGCCGGCGTACGCAGGGCGTCACCGAACCGCGACGCGACGGCGGCGCACCAGAGCAGCCGGAAGTCCCGGCCGAGAGCGGAAGCTGTCATGCCGGTGACCGTGCGGGTTCGACCGGGTCGAGGGTCAAGCCGCCGGGCGAAAGGGGGACGCGCCCGTCGGTGATCATCGGTACGGTGGGCGCCGGTATTCGGGACCGGGGGAGAAGACAGGCGTGGACCACACCTTCCAGGTCGACCTCCGTGGCGTCGTCGACCTGCTCAGCCATCACCTCTACGGCAGCCCACGGGTGTACGTCCGTGAGCTGCTGCAGAACGCGGTGGACGCGATCACGGCACGCCGCTCGACCGAACCGGACGCGCCCGCCCTGGTCCGCATCGAAACCCCGGACCGCACCGGCGACGGCACCCTGCGGGTGCACGACACCGGCATCGGCCTGACCGAGGCGCAGGTGCACGAGCTGCTGGCCACCATCGGCCGAAGCTCCAAAAGGGACGAGCTGGGCTTCTCCCGCCACGAGTTTCTCGGCCAGTTCGGCATCGGCCTGCTCTCCTGCTTCCTGGTCGCCGACGAAATCCAGGTGCTCACCCGCAACGGCGAGCACCCCACGGTCCGCTGGACCGGGTACGCCGACGGCCGGTACGCGGTGAGCGTGGCACCGCCGCAGGCCGCCCGCGCCGAACCGGGCACCACCGTCACGCTGGTGCCCCGCCGCGACGCCGACCAGTGGTTCGCCACCCCGACCGTCACCGACCTGGCCCGGCTCTTCGGTTCGCTGCTGCCCGTCACGGTCCGGGTCGGCGACGTGGTCACCACCACCGGCGAACCGCCGTGGCCGACCGCGCCGGGTGCGCCGGTCGACCGGGCCGCGCTGATCGCGTACGCCCGGGAGGCGCTCGGCGTCGACCCGTTCGACGTGCTGCCACTGAGCGTGCCGGAGGCCGGGCTGACCGGTGTCGCCGTCATCCTGCCCACCCCGGTGAACCCGGCGGCCCGCGCGGGGCACCGGGTCTACCTCAAGCGGATGCTGCTCACCGAACACGCCGACGGGCTGCTGCCGGACTGGGCGTTCTTCGCGCACTGCGTCGTGGACGCCAGCGAGCTGCGCCCCACCGCCAGCCGGGAGGCCCTCTACGAGGACACCCTGCTGACCGCGACCCGGGATGCGCTCGGCGACCAGATCCGCGGCTGGCTGGTCCGGTTGGCACGGCACGACCCGCACCGGCTCGCCGAGTTCCTCCAGGTGCACCACCTCGGCGTGAAGGCGCTGGCGTTGCACGACGACGAGATGCTGCGGCTGGTCGACCGGTGGTGGCCGATGGACACCAACGTCGGCACGCTCACCCTCGCCGAGTTCCGGGAACGCCACGGTGTGCTCCGCTACGCGGCGAGCCTGGACGAGTTCCGCCAGCTCGCCGCGGTGGCCGCCGCGCAGGACCTGGCGGTGGTCAACGCCGGCTACACGTACGACACCGAGCTGATCGAGCGGCTGCCGGTGGTGGACCGTTCGGTGCTCATCGAACGGCTGGAGCCGAGCGACCTCACGACCCGCTTCGACAGCCTCGACCCGCAGGTGGAGTTGGCGCTGCGGCCGTTCCTCACCGCCGCGCAGCGGGCCGTCGAACGCTCCGGCTGTGAGGTGGTGATCCGGGCGTACGACCCGGTCTCGCTGCCCGCGCTCTACCTGGTCAGCCGGTCGGCGGCATTCAACGACCAGCTCGCGGCCAGCCGGGACCGGGCCGACGAGCTGTGGGGTGGCGTGCTCGACGCGCTCGCCGCGACCGCCCCACCGGACCGCCCGCAGTTGGTGCTCAACCACCGCAACCCGCTGGTCCGCCGGGTCACCATGCTGGCCGACCCGGAGCTGGTGGGGCTCGCCATCGAGGCGCTGTACGGGCAGGCGTTGCTGCTCGGCCACCATCCGATCCGCGCCGCCGACGCGGCGCTGCTGAACGATTCCTTCCTCGGCCTGCTCGGCCGGGCCGTGCCGGGACGGGAGTGAGCATGAGCGACGAGGATCTGTGGCGGGTGCTGCGTGGCATCTCCGACATGCCGTACGGGGCGGGGCAGATCGCCGCCCTGGAGCAGTTGCTGCGCCGGGTGGACGCCGCCGACGACCGGCACCTCGCGTTCGTCACCCGGATGCAGGCCACCACGGGCTACATCTACGGCGGCGAGCCGGCGAAGTCCTTCGTGACGTTCTCCTGGTGTCTGTCCGAGTTCGACCGCGACCCGCAGCCCTACCACCAGCGGCACCTGCACAACCTGCTCTGGCACTTCAAGTACATGATCAACGGGCTGTTGAACTTCCCGGAGGTGCCGCTCGACCGCACGTACGCCGTGCTGGACGACATGGAGCGCCGCTACCGGGCGGGTGGGCACAGCCTGCAGACCGTCAACAAGCACCGGTTCCGGGTCGCCGACCACGTGGGCGACGCCGAGGCGGCCGAGCACTGGTACCGGCTCTGGCAGACCACCCCGCGCGACGACCTCTCCGACTGCGCCGGCTGTGATCCGACCAGCCAGGTGGGCTACCTCGCCGACAACGGGCGGGACGCGGAGGCGGTGGCGTTGGCCGAGCCGGTGCTCGCCGGCCGGCTCAGCTGCAACGAGCAGCCACAGTCGATCCTCACCGCGCTGCTCCTGCCGTACCTGCGGACCGGGCGGGGCGAGTCGGCGCGCGACGCGCACCGGGAGGCGTACCGCCGGTTGCGCGGCAACCTCGCCAACCTGTGGGACATCGGCGACCACGTCGAGTTCTGCACGATGACCGGTAACGAGGCACGGGCGCTGGAGCTGGTCGAACGGCACCTGGACTGGCTGGACCGGCCGCCGTCGCCGGCCGCCGCGATGCACTTCGCGGCGACGGCCGCCGCGGCGTTGCGCCAGGCCGGCCGGAGCGCCGGGACGACCGTGTACCGCCGGGCCGCCGAGGGACGGCCGGCCGGCGAGGTGTCGACGCTGGTGCTCGCCGACGAGTTGACGCGGACCGCGACCGAGCTGGCGGCGCGCTTCGACGCCCGCAACGGCACCACCCACCAGTCGGAGTGGATCGCCCGCCGGCTCGCCGTGCGGCCGAGCGGCGAGCACGTGCCGCTGTCGGCGAGCGTCCGCCGTCGCCCGTCGCGTCCGACCGGGGACGACCCGACCATCCCCCTCGGCGGGGCTGCACCGGCGACCGTCGGCGACGCGCCGCACGCCGGTCCTGCCGAGACGCCCGCGGTGACCGTGCCCGCCGACGCCGGCCCGGACGAGCTGCTGGATCTCGCCGAGCAGAGCTGGGGTCGGCACGACCGGGCCACGTTCCGGGCGGCGCTGGCCGCTTGCGACGAGCGCTTCGGCTCCGACGACCTGCCCCCGCGTACGGTCGCCCACCGGCTGGCTTTGCGGGCCGCCGAGCGCGGCGACGAGGACGACATCCAGGGTGCGGTGGAGATGAACCGGGCGGCTCTGGAGCTGTACCGGACGGCGGGTGAGGACCTGCCGGCCCAGGTGGTCGCCGGGCGACTCGGTGTGCTGCTGACCCGCTCCGACGACGACGCCGACGAGGGGCTGGCGTTGGTCCGGGAGGCCGCCGAGGTGCTGGACCGGGACGGCGACGCCCGACAGCGGGCCGCCGCGCACGACCGGGTGGCGCTGGCGCTGCTGCACCGGGAACGCTGGGCGGACGCGCTCGCGGCCCTCGACCGGGTGCCTGCCGACGCGGGCGGCGACCCACACCTCGCGGCCCGGATCGCGCTGCACCGCGCGCACCTGCTGGAGCAGTCCGAACGGGTCGAGGAGGCGCGCGCCGCCGCCGACGAGTCCCGCCGGATCGCCCGTGAGCTGGGTGTCGGCGAACTGGTCACGGCCGCCTGCCTGACCTACGCCCGCGCGGTGGACGATCCGGCCGACGCGGTGGCCGCCTGCGACGAGGCGCTGCTGGTGGCACCGGCGGACGCGGAGTTGCCGGTGCGGGTCGCCCGTGCCCGCGCGTTGCTCTCCGCCGGCCGCGCCGCCGACGCCGTCGACGACTTCGTCGAGGCGGTGACGCTCTGCGTCGAGCGGGGTGCCGAGGGCGACGCGTTCCTGCGCTGGGAGCTGGCGAACGCGTACCGGGTGGTGGGTCGGCTCGCCGAGGCGGCCGAGGTCGCCGAGGAGGCCGTCCTCGGTCTCGACCGGCTCGGCGCACAGGCCGAGGCGGACCGGTGCCGGCACCTGCTGGCGGGCGTGTACGCCGGGCTCGGCGAGATCGACCCCGCACTGGCCCTACTGGAGCAGTTGGCCGGCAATCTGGACGGTCCGGACAACCTCCCGTACCGGGCGCAGGTGCTCGAGGAGGCCGGCGGCATCCTGTACGACGCGGACCGGGACGCCGCCGGCGCGGAGCGGTTCGCAGCGGCTGCCACCGCGTACCGGCTCGGCGGCCTGCCGCTGGACGAGTTGCGGGCCCGCCGGCGGGAGGCGTACGCCTGGTTCTGGGCCGATGACCGACCGGCGGCGATCCGTGCCGTCGAGCAGGTGGACGGGTTGGCGGCGACGATGATCGGGCAGCCGGAGCCGCCGGTGACGTACGAGCTGGCGATGGCCGCCGAGGCCGGGGCGCGGGTGCTGACGGCCGAGGGTCGGCCGGACGAGGCGCTGGCCCGGCTCGCCGGGGTGCCGGACCGGTTGCGGTCGATCGAGGCGTTCGGTGAGGCCGCCCAGGTGGAGGTCCTCACCGGTGAGCTGCTGCTGCGACTGGACCGGCCGGCCGAGGCGGAGCCGCTCCTGCGGCGCGTCCTCGGTGGGCTCCCGGCCAACTCGCGGCCGGTGCGCCAGACCGCCTGGCTGCTGGCCCGTGCCCTGGATCTGCTGGACCGGCCCGCCGAGGCCGCCGCGTTGCGGGCGGAGCACGACCTCGACCCGGACGACGAGTGAGCGCGCCGGCGCGCGCCGGGGTGTGTGTAACCGCTCGGTAACCAGCGTCCCACCGGGGTCGGCTCGCGGTCTACGCTTGCCCGGTGACGGTGGAGCAGCAGGCACGGGGCGCGGCGGGCGCGGGCCGGCGCCGGTCCCGCAAGGACGAGATCCTGGAGATCGCGGTCGGTCTGTTCGCCGCCCGTGGCTACCACGGTGTGTCGATGGACGACATCGGCGCGGCAGCGGGGGTCACCGGTCCGGCGCTCTACCACCACTTCGCCGGCAAGGAGGCGATGCTGGCCGCCGCGCTGATCCCGGTGAGCGAGGGACTGCTGGCCGGCGGGCGGGAACGCTCCGCCGGGCATCCGGACGACCCGCGTGGCGTACTGGAGTCGCTGATCGATTTCCACGTCGAGTTCGCGTTGGCCAACCCCGCGGTGATCGCACTGCACCTGCACGAGTTGGACCGCCTGCCGGAGGAGCCGCGGCGGCGGATCCGCCGCCTGCAACGGATGTACGTCGAGGAGTGGGTGACGGTGCTCACCGCACTGCATCCGGGCATGCCCGACGGTGAGGCGCGGGTGCTCGCCCATGCCGCGTTCGGCCTGATGAACTCGACGCCGTTCCTCGGTGGTGAGGTGGACCGGCGCCGTCGCGCCGAGCTGCTGCGGGGCGCGACCCTGGCCGCTCTGCTCGCCTGAGTCGACTCGTCAGAAGTGCACCGGTCATGATTCCCTGACATCGTCCCACCATCCGGACGCCGGGAGGAAACATGATCGAGTCACTGCTGGTCGCCAATCGGGGCGAGATCGCCCGCCGGATCATCCGGACCGCCAGGCGGCTCGGCATCCGCGCGATCGCGGTGTACTCGGAGGCCGACGCCGACCTGCCGTTCGTCACCGAGGCGGACGAGGCGGTCCTGATCGGTCCGCCGAATCCGGCACAGAGCTACCGCAACGCCGAGGCGATCCTCGCCGCCGCGAAGTCGACCGGCGCGCAGGCCATCCATCCCGGGTATGGCTTCCTGTCGGAGAACGCCGAGTTCGCCCGTACCGTCGAGGCGAGTGGGCTGATCTGGGTCGGGCCCGACGCGGACGCGATCACCGCGATGGGCGACAAGATCAACGCCCGGAATCTGATGGCGGCGGCCGGCGTTCCGGTCGCGCCCGGCACCACCGACCCGGCCGCCGACCTGGACGCGGCGGTGGCGGCCGCCGCCGAGATCGGCTACCCGGTGATGGTCAAGGCCGCCGCCGGCGGCGGTGGGATGGGCATGGGTGTGGCCGTCGACGAGGCCGCGCTGCGCACCGAGTACGACAAGGTGCGCGCGTTCGCCGAGCGGATGTTCGGTGACGGCTCGGTGCTGATCGAGCGGTACTTCCCCCGGGTGCGCCACGTCGAGGTGCAGATCCTCGGCCTGGCCGACGGTCGGGTGGTGGCGCTCGGCGAGCGCGAGTGCTCGGTGCAGCGGCGCAACCAGAAGCTGGTCGAGGAGTCCCCGTCCCCGGCGGTCTCACCGGAGCTGCGGGCACGTCTCCTGGCTGCGGCGGTGCGTGCCGGCGAGGCGGTCGGCTACCGCAACGCGGGGACCGTCGAGTGCCTGTTGGTCCCGCGTCAGCGGGACTCTGAGGGTGCCGGCTCCGGCTCCGAAGATTTCTTCTTCCTGGAGATGAACACGCGCCTTCAGGTGGAACACCCGGTGACCGAGTACGTCTACGGGATCGACCTGGTCGAGGAACAGTTGCGGGTGGCGGCCGGGTTGGCGCCGACGTTCGACCCGGACGCGTTGACGCCGAGCGGCCACGCCATCGAGATGCGGATCAACGCGGAGGACCCGAAGCGGTTCCTGCCCGGCCCGGGCGTGGTGCGGACCTGGGTGGAGCCCACCGGTGAGGGTGTCCGGGTGGACTCGGGCTACACCGAGGGCAACACGGTCACCCCGTTCTACGACAGCCTGCTGGCCAAGCTGATCGTCACCGGCGACACCCGCGAGCAGGCGATCGAGCGTGCCCGGTCGGCGGTGGGCGCCTTCCGGATCGAGGGCCCCAAGAACAATGTCGCGTTCTTCGCCGAGCTGCTGGAGAACGGGGAGTTTCTCTCCGGCGCCTACGACACCGGCATCGTCGGTCGCATGCGCTGACCCCGGTCGGTTCGAGTGCAGGATGACAATAGGAAGCTGACGACTTCCTGACATCGATCACCAAGCATCGTCTTCTGAACGGAGGTCGATCCGATCATCCGTCGCTGACGAGAGGTCCATCCATGAGGAAACGGGCTTTGCCCAACGGCATGGTCGCTGTCGGGCTGCTGTTGGCTGCCGCGCTCACCCCGACGCCGGCGGTCGCCGCCGCTGCCCCGCCCACCGTCGGCGCCGGCGCGGTCATGCCGCACCTCACGGCACTGCAGGAGATCGCGGAGGTGATGCCGTCGATCCTCGACTTCTACGCGGACACGTTCGGCCCCTTTCCGTTCGGCGTCTCGGGTGCCACCGTGGTGCCCTACCTGACTGGACGTTTGTTTCGCGTTCGCGTCAGTAGCGACCGATTTACGCCTCGACCTCGTTAGGGCAATATGCCGGACCTGACCTGGAATACACGCATCCCGGTCAGCTCTGCCTTGACCAGAATCAGAGCATTTCAGCCCGTGATCGTGTCTGATTCACTTTCACCCGACATCGACGTACATGAGGTCCGTCGATCCGACCCCCAGACGCCGTACGCCTGAATCATGACCGCGCGACGAGCCTATCCGTCCGACCTGTCCGACGCCCGATGGGCCCTGATCGCGCCCCGCCTGACAGCCTGGCGACAGGCCCGCACCGACGTCGGCGTCAGCGGCCGCACCCCCACCCACGACCTGCGCGAGATCTTCAACGCCATCCTGTACGTCAACCGAACCGGCATCGCCTGGCGCCACCTGCCCCACGACTTCCCGCCCCACCCGACGGTCTACGGCTACTTCGCCGCCTGGAGCAAGGAAGGCATCTTCACCGAACTGAACTACCAGCTCACCGGCCTCGTTCGCGACCACCATGGCCGCACTATCGCACCCACCGCGGCCATCATGGACAGCCAGAGCGTGAAAACCTCCACCAACGTCCCACCGTCCACACAGGGCACCGACGCCGGGAAGAGAATCATCGGCCGCAAACGCAGCATCATCACCGACACCCTCGGCCTGCTCCTCGCCGTCATCGTCACCGCCGGCAGCGCCAGCGACAACGCCATCGGCACCGACCTACTCGACCGGGCCACCGCCGTCTACCCCACCCTGACCAAGACCTGGGTCGACGCCGGATTCAAGAACCGCGTCGTCGAACACGGTGCCGCACTCGGCGTCGACGTGGAGATCGTCACCAAGGACCCGCAGGTCAAGGGCTTCAGCGTGGTCAAGCGCAGATGGGTCGTCGAACGCACCATCGGCTGGCTCATGCACCACCGCCGACTCGTCCGCGACTACGAAACCCGACCCGACAACTCCGCCAGCATGATCACCCTCGCCATGATCGACAACCTCGCCAAACGCCTCACCACCGAAACCACCCCAACCTGGCGAGAACCCCTACAACCGCATAACACACAAAATACGTGAATCAGACGTCCTCTCAGGCGGGTGGCGGGAGGATCCAGGGGGTGCCGGCGCGGCGGCGTGGGCATTCGTGAGCCCTGGTGAACCAAGACTGTCCCAGTAACGTTTTTAGTCCTAGATACGGCAGCCGCCGAGATCGCACCTCAATATAAAATCGGAGAGTTGCGCTGTGTCACAAAGTCCACTGATGCCTTACGACGCGTACACGGTTGCGAATCGCAGCGAGAGAACCGAGTTCGCTATTGAGAGCGACGCACGAGAACTCATCCCTCTCCAGCAGCCGAGGAGGGATGAGTGGATTGCCGAAGAATTGATCGTTAGCGGGAGGTGTGGCGTTCCGGATACATACATAACAATCGATAATCTTGTCAATTATATCCATTCTTACGAGAATGTGGCAGCCCTCTTGGTGGCTGACCGATCTGCGGTTAAGGTAGTTTGCCAGGCTCTCGAAGAATGGAATTCCAGTGCAGCCCTCCAAGGTTTGGATTCCAGTAAAGGGAGGGAATTTCTAACTGCAATAATCCGCTCTCAATCGGACGCGTCATCGCGCGGAATAATGGCGGGAGTTGCACGGCTAACATCCTTTGGTGCCAGTTCGTCTTCGTCCAATAGTGGGCAGTCATATAGGGATGGGTCCTCAGCGACTGCTACTGACGCCGCAGTAAAAGGATACGGGAGCACCGGGCAGAGAAGGAGTCGGTACCAGCAGTAGCGCAGCTCGGCCGTACGTGTTCAGTCAACGTCAACGGCATGATCATGCCTTGTCAAGACTCTCCTGCTGATCGGTTCAAGCCATTACAGAGCAGGCGGACACGGCTGGCATGAGCGGCTG